>NZ_BAABBX010000014.1:0-267792 GCF_039538245.1 Gryllotalpicola kribbensis | reverse complement strand
CCCAGCAGAGAAACTCGACGAATACATCAAGTCCGGTGTTGCACTCACCACCTGAAACCGCCGCGGCGGAGCACCATTTCGGCACGTCTCGATGAGGGCCGTGGGCTCAAACGCTGCGCAGGCGACCGAAAAAACGATCGAAGTAGACACTCAGCTCGGTCTGCACCGCGGGAGTGCTCAGCACCCCGGGGAGCGTAGAGTCACTCGACTCCGGTCCGCGCCGTACGGCGTCTTGCCCGTCGACGTAGTAAGCCGTGACCACTGGCAGCACCTTGAACCCCGTCACGGGAAGGTCACCGTGCCCGCTGCCGTCAAGCTCGACGACTGACGTCGACGACATGAACAGGCTCTTCAGCTCAACCTTCACGTACGCGTTCGCTACTCCGGTGACCTGCACGTTCTTGTCGGCGCCGAGGAATCCGCTCGACACGATTCGAGCCGCGGGGGTCTTCAGCGTGACCGTCACCGGGACTCCGACGCTCAGCTCGGCCGCGTCGGAGACGCGCTGGTAGACGGTGACGGTGGAGTCACCGGCGGGCAGCGCATCGAGCTCGGGGAACCGGAAGTGACCGGATGCGTCGACCACGGTGCTGACCGAACCTCCGTCAGGTCGGCCGGCGCCCACCACCGCGTAGACGGTCGCACCCGGCACGCCCTTGCCGCTGATGATCGGGAAGAGCTCGTTCTCGTGGGGCGCGGCGCCCGTGTCGGCGGTCACGTCGGTCACCTCGGGGGACGCACTGTCTCCGTCGCCCGGATTCGTGTTCCCATTGCCGGGGTCGGAACCGTTGCCGTTGCCGTTGCCGTTGCCCGGGTCGCTGTGACCGCTGCCGCCGCCCGGCGTCGATCCGCCCTGGCCGTTGTCGCCGGGCGTTCCACCCGTCTGGGCGACCGGCAGGCTGTTCAGCTTCACGGTCCGCACCGCGCCGGTGCGGCCGGTCTTCGGGTCGACGTAGACGACCTTCGCCGCGGTCGCCCCCGCCGGAATCGCGGTGGACCCGTGGCCCGAGCCGTCGAGCACGAGCTTGCGCTCGGTGCCCTGCGAGAAGAGCACCTCGACCGTCGCACCCGTGGCGCCGCTGATCGTCAGCTGAGATCCGCTCGATGCGAGCGGCGCCGACAGGCCGAGCGTCTGCTTCGGCATCCTCGCCGTCACCGCGGTGGTCGTCGTGTCGCCACTCGGGCTGCGCTGGGTGACGGTGAGCCGCACATTGCCGTCCGCGTCGGGCTGCACCCAGTTCAGCGGCCCGAGCGTGAAGGTGCCGGACTGCCCCACGGTCGTCGAGCTGCTGCGCGTGGCGGCCGCGACCGTGGTCACGAAGGCGGCCCCGGGGTGCGCGAGTGCGGGTCGCACCGTGCCCATGCGCCCACGGGCGAGCGCCGGTGCATTCGCCGCAGCTGCCTGGGTCGCCGTCACCGTCGAACCGGGCGCGCCGGTGCCGTTGAGGATCGGATAGTAGAGGCCGTCGCCCGTGTCGACCGCCGACACCGCAACGGGCGCCGGGTCCTGAGCCGGCGGCGCAGCCGGCACGACGGGCACGGCTGGCTCGTGGGGCTCGCTTGATCCGCGCGCCGCCGGGGGTGCCGCCGCGGTTGACGGAGACGGCTTCGACGGCGCCGCGGGCGAGGCATCCGTTGACGAATCGGACGGCGCCTGCGCGCTCGACGACGAGCCCGCGGCGGCGACAGCCGACGATGCGGAGTGATGCGCGGGCGCGAAGGCGCCGCTTGCGAAGGCGATGCCGCCCGCGACCGCCGCAGCCGCCACGGCGCCGCCCGCGGCGATCGAGGCGTTCCTGACCCACGTGACCTTGCCGGCGACCGCGGCGCCGGCGGCTTTTCCGCCCGCGGCACCGCCACCGATGGCCGCGGCCGTGGCCGCAGCGGGCTTGAGCATGGCGGCGTATGCCGTCGCAGCGCCGCCGCCCAGAAATCCGATGAGGATGAGCGCGCCCAGGCGACGCGACGCCGCCGTCATCTCGGCGGCGGCCAGCGGGCAGCGGTCGCACTCGTCGAGGTGGGCGTCGAGGCGCTCCTGCTCGCGAGCGGGCAGCGCCTTGCGGGTCGAAGCCGCGAGCCGGTCGATCGACCAGCGGCACTCGGAGTTCTCGGGAACGGTGGAGATGTGCGCCTGCACCCAGGCGTGCCTGAGGCCCTCTTTCGCGCGCTTCGCGAGCGCCGACACCGCGTTCGGCTTGATGCCGATCATCGCGGCGACCTCGCGCGGCGGCAGCTGCTCGGCCTCGGTGTACCAGAGCACCTCCTGCCAGCGCTGCGGCAGCGTGTTGAACGCCCGCACGGTCAGGCTCTGGTCGAAGCGCTCAGAGAAGGCCTCGTCGCTCGAGTCGGGGTCGACGACCTCGAGCTCGTCAGGCGTGATCTCGTTCGGCTGCGCGCCCCAGCGGGCCGCGACCGAGCGGATGGTCGTGACGAGATACGGCCGGAACGCCGCTGTCGGCCCGTTGCCGCGCTCGATCGCCTTGAGCACGCGCACGAACGCCTCGGAGACGAGGTCGTCGGCGTCGAAGGCCGAGGTGATGGCGCGGGCCGCGCTGATCCCCGCGCGATGGTGGCGGTCCCAGAGGGCACCGTAGGCCTGCTTGTCGCCCGAGCGGACCCGCTCGAGCAGCTCGGCATCGCTTTCCGCGGACGCGCCGACCGGCCCGCTCTCAGCGGGCTCAGTGGGCTGGGGAAGTGCAGTCATAGGTCGTAGCTCGGTGCGGGGGTAGACAAGGCAGTGCGCTTGTACGATACGCGACGACTGTCGCGCAAGCTACATCGGCACCGTGACCAAAGGGCGGGGTACCGCGAGCCGCACAGACATGATCTCAATGAGAACCTCCTCGGACTCGCGCACCATGAGGCACAGGGCGCCGTCGATACGCTGCACGCTGAGACCGCCGCTCAGCGCCGCGGCCGACAGTGTCGTCGCCGCCACGTTGAGCAGCGCCGGCGCCGTCTTCCACACCACCACGTCGGGCAGGTGCTCGACGACGTCGCGCGCGACGGCCCGCACGAACGCGCGCCAGTCGCCGGGCGCCTTCTGCTCGGCAAGGGCACGCGCGACGCGCAGCTCGTCGAGTTCGATGACCTCGTTCACTTGTTCTGCTCTCTTCTGTGATCGAACGGATGCCGCGACCGCGGCTCGGAGACTGTGGTGATGCGAATGCCGCAGCTGAGGCATCCGGTGCAGAAAAGGGAGACACGAGCGGCCGCCACCCCCATGGCGGCCGCTCTCGGCCCAAGCCCGCGCGCGTTCCCAGTCGGTTGCGGGCACCCCCTTGTCGGCCGGTCTATTTAGTCGGCCCGGTGACGACTGCCGCTGAAGTCGGTGCGCACCGCGAGCAAGTCGCGGATCTGCGTCAGCAGCTCGATGTCACTGGGCCCAATCGGCGCCCCTTCCGCCGGCATGGCCGCCGCCGCGCGCCGCTTCATGAGTGCCTGAAGCGGAAGCACGAAGGCGAAGTACACGACCGCCGCGATGATCACGAAGTTGACCACCGCGCCGACCACAGCGCCGAAGTACAGCGTCGAGTGGCCGCCCGAGACGGTCGGAATGTCGACCGTGAGCGCCTTGTCGAGGCTGTTCGCGTTGAAGACGGCACTGATGAGCGGGTTGATGATCTTCGTGACCACCGCCGTGACAAGTGCCGTGAACGCCGTGCCGATGACCACGGCGACCGCGAGGTCGATGACGTTCCCCTGCGAGAGGAACTCTTTGAACCCCTTCAGCATGAATCCTCCAGATCCGGTTTTTCGTGCGGTTTCGTTCCGTACGCCTTGAAGAGACCTGGGGTGACGCGGATCGTGACGCGGCTGCCGAAGTTTTTTTGGAACTTTTTCTGGAGGGCCGTTTTCTAGGCTCGAGTCATGGCCTGGACGACACTCAGCACCCGCACCGCGTACGAGAATCCCTGGATCCGGGTGCGCGAGGACCAGGTCGTGCACCCCGACGGCTCGCAGGGGCTCTACGGCGTCGTGGAGCTGCGGCCGGCGGTGTTCGTCGTGGCGCTCGACGACGCCGAGCGGGTCGCCCTGGTCGAGATCGACCGATACACGGTGGGGTCGTCGCTCGAGGTGCCCGCGGGTGGCAGCGATGGGCAGGAGCCGCTGGTGGCCGCGCAGCGCGAGCTCGTGGAAGAGACCGGCCTTGAGGCATCCGAGTGGGTCGAACTGGGAACGCAATATGCGCTCAACGGCGCCGCGCTCGCGCCCGAGCACATCTTCCTCGCGCGCGGGCTTCGTCAGGTGGCGGATGCCTCACGCGAGCAGCTCGAGGAGGGGATCTCCGGCGTGCGGTTCGTGCCGCTCGGCGAGGTGCTCGCGATGATCGGTGACGGGCGCATCACCGACAACGAGACGGTCGCGGCGGTGGCGCTCGCGGCGATCAGGCTCGGCCGGCTGGCTTTCTGCCCCTCTTCTTCACCCGAAGTGTGAGTTCGGGTGCCTTGGCCCGCCAGGAAGCAACCCGAACTCACACTTCGGGGGCAGAGGGTGCCAGAGGGTGGGTGAGCGCCGGCGGCTCAGGCCGGGGTCGTCGCTCGCAGCTTCACCGCGGAGAGGATCGCGGCACCGGCGCCCGCGGCGACCGCCACCCAGAGGATCGTCGTCGCGGCCGCGGCCTGCTCGGTGACCGAGCCCGCCGCCGCACCCGAGAGCACGAGCGCCATCGACACCGCCGCGGCGCCGGCCGACTGCCCGACCGTGCGGTTCGTGTTGAGCACGGCAGAGGCCGACGCGGCGTAGCGCAGCGGCGCGGCCGCCATCATGTCGCGGTTGTTGGGGCTCTGGAAGGTGCCGAATCCGAGCCCGCAGACGGCGGTCGAGACCAGCACGAGCCAGATCGGCGGGTGCGAGCCGAGCAGGGCGCACATGGCGAGGCCGATCGTCAGGATCACGAGCCCGGTGACGGCGAGGTACGCGGGCCTGACCCGGTCGGCGACGCGCCCCGAGAGCGGGGCGACGATGACGATCACGAGCGGCCACGGCGTGAACAGCAGGGCGGACTCGAGCGGAGAGGCCCCATAGGCGCTCTGGAACAGGAACGGCAGCGCGATGAAGGCGATGCCCTGCCCGAGGAACGACACCCACGCCGTGCCGACGGTCAGGCTGAACACCCCCGTGAACAGCCCGAGGGGAATGAGCGGGCGCACGGCGCGGCGCTCGCGGCGGATGAACAGCCACGTGAAGAATCCCGCGGCGATGAGCAGCACGACCCCCTGCCACAGCGTCGAGAGCGCAGCGAGCTGCCGCACGCCGATGAGGAAGCACGCGATCGCGAACGCCGCGAAGAGCGCCCCCTGCGTGTCGTAGTCGCCGCGCTGCCGCGTGCGCCCCGGCACGAAGAAGATCGCGAGCACGAAGGCGACCGCCCCGATCGGCACGTTGATGAGGAACAGCCACGGCCAGCTCAGCCCCTGCAGGATGACGCCGCCGAGCGTCGGGCCGATCGAGGTGCCGAGCGCGACGGTCATCGCGTTGATGCCGAAGATCTGCCCCAGCTTCTCGGGCGGGAAGATGTTGCGGAACAGCGGCAGCGCCACCGCGAGGATCACCGCCGAGCCGAGTCCCTGCACCACGCGGAACGCGACCAGCCACCCGAGGGTCGGCGACAGTGCGCACCCGAGCGATGCGAGCGTGAAGACCGGCACGCCGACGAGGTAGAGGCGCCGCCGGCCGACCTGATCGCCGAGTGCACTCGTCGCGGGCACGGCGCACGCGACCGCGAGCAGGAACGCGGTCGCCACCCACACCGTCTCGGACGGCGGCACCGCGAGCTGCTTCGTCAGCTGGGGCAGCGCGACGTTGACGATCGACGTGTCGATCGTGGCCATCAGCGTGGACAGCAGGATCGAGACGACGGCCAGGTTGCGCCGCAGCGGCGACGAGGTGAGGGCGAGTGCTGCGGTGGTCATCGAGATTTAGTTTAGCTTTGCTAACTATCGGATGCCTGAGCCGGCCGCGCCCCGACGGCGAGCACCGCCGCCTGCGGGAAGTGCAGCAGCCCGTCGCTTCCGGTGAACGCGGGGGTGCGGGCGTCGTAGGCCGCTCTCATGCGGCGTCTGGTCGCGGCATCCGCCGCCCGATATGCGTAGCCGATCAGCGCGATGCCCGCCTCGACACCCGACCACAGCGCGTCGGCGTCGACGGCCCACTCGAACTCGACGCGGCGAGCGCGGATGCCGGTGAAGCCGCACTCCTCGAACAGCGCCGACAGCCCGGCCTCGCTGCGGTCGAAGTCGCTGCCCGCGGGCAGTCGGTTGCCGGGCGGCGGGTAGGCGCCCGTCTCGTCCTGGATCTCGCGCCACAGCACCGCTGTCGCGCTCGGCGCCTTCCCCCACGGCCACACCGTCGCGGCGAAGCGGCCGCCGGGCTTCAGCACGCGGCGCAGCTCGGCGAGGCCCTCGCGCGGGTGGTCGACGTGGTTGATCGCGAAGTTCGCGGCGGCCGCGTCGAACGCGGCGTCGTCGTAGGGCAGCTCGGGGAGCGTCGCGGTGGTGAAGCGGATGGTCTCGGCAGGCTCAATCCGGCGGCCTGCGGGGCCCGGTCTCCATTCGGCTTCGCCCAGTCGACCAGCGGCATTCGGCTGCCCCGAGTCGACCAGCGCGGGTCGGGAGCGCGCGAAGTCGATCATCGACTGCTCGGCGTCGAACGCGTCGACCTGCCAGCCGGCGCGCGCCGCGGCGATCGCCACCGAACCAGTGCCGGTGCCGACGTCGAGCAGGCGGCCCGGCGAGCCCAGCTCGCGGAGCAGCTCGGGCACGGTGCAGGCGCAGAGCGCCCCGAACGAACGGTCGTACGGCGCGGCGATGCCGGCCCATTCCGCGAAGGCCACCTGACCACACTATGGTGTGCGTCGTGAGCACAGCGTCGCCTCTCGCGCAGTCGCCTGACGACATCAAGATCCCGACCCGGAAGATCCTCGCATGGGGCGCGTGGGACTGGGGTTCGAGCGCGTTCAATGCGGTCGCGACGACGTTCGTCTTCACGGTCTATCTGACGAGCAGGAGCTTCGGCGACACCGACCACACCTCGGCGCTGCTCGGCTGGGTGCTCGGCGTCGCGGGCGTGCTGGTCGCGCTGACCGCACCGGTCACCGGCGAGCTGTCTGACGCCGCCGGCCGCCGCAAGCTGTGGCTTGCGATCTTCTCGGCCCTCGTCGCCCTGTCGCTGCTCGCGACGGTCTTCGTGAAGTCCGAGCCGGGATTCCTGTGGTTCGGCCTCATCGCCGTGGCGGTCGGCACGATCTTCTACGAACTGGCGGCGGTCAATTACAACGCGATGCTCACGCAGGTCTCGACGGCGAAGACCATCGGCCGGGTGTCGGGCCTCGGGTGGGGCCTCGGCTACGTCGGCGGCATCGTGCTGCTGCTGATCGTGTACATCCTCTTCATCTCGGGCGAGGGCGGGGCGCTGCACGTCCCGACGGAGGGCGGCTGGAACATCCGCATCTCGATGCTCGTCGCGACGGTCTGGTTCGCGGCCTTCGCGATCCCGGTGCTGGTCGCCGTCGAAGAGCCGCACGTGCCGCGCGAGGTCGCGCGCGAACGCGGCTCGTTCTTCGGCGCCTACGTCACGCTGTGGCGCACCATCACCGAGCTGTGGACGCTGAGTCGCAACACGATCTGGTTCCTGCTCGCCTCGGCGATCTTCCGCGACGGCCTCACGGGCGTCTTCACCTTCGGCGGCGTGCTCGCCGCCGGCACCTTCGGCTTCTCGAGCGGCGAGGTCATCATCTTCGCGATCGCGGCGAACATCGTCGCCGGCGTCTCGACGATCGCCACGGGCCCCCTGGACGACCGCGTCGGGCCGAAGCCGGTGATCGTCACCTCGCTGATCGGGCTCGTCGTCGCGGCATCCCTCATCTTCTTCCTGCACACGGGTGGCGCGACGATCTTCTGGGTCTTCGCCCTGATCCTGTGCCTGTTCGTCGGCCCCGCGCAGTCGGCGTCGCGCACCTTCCTCGCCCGGCTGATTCCCGAGGGGCGCGAGGGTGAGGTGTTCGGGCTGTATGCCACGACGGGGCGCGCCGCAACCTTCCTCGCCCCGACCGCGTTCGCCCTCTTCGTCGACCTGTTCGGCCACCAGATCTACGGCATCATCGGCATCGTGCTGGTGCTGCTCATCGGCTTGCTCGTGATGATTCCGGTGCGGCCGGGGCAGGGGAAGCTCGCGGCGCGCACCCGCTAGCGCTTGCAACCCGGGTTTTGCGCCCCGCGCCGACAGATGCGCCTACGGCCGTGGACGCAGACGTCGGGCGGGGACGCAAAACTGACCGAACGGAACGCTCGCTCGCGGCATCCGCTCACCTTGTGTCCATAGGGTCTATGACGTGTCCAGCGACGTCGTTCCCCTCGGCCCCGTAGAACCTGCCGACAAGCGCATCGTGACCGAGTCCACCGAGGCGGTCTTCGAACAGCTCGGCGACAGCGCGCTGAGCGAGATCTACGCGTTGCGCGACGACTTCTCGCGGTTCATGATGCCGTACAAGTTCGCCATCGACGAGGTCATGACCAAGATCTCGATCCTGCGCGAAGAGTTCGCCGCGCTGCACGCCGAGAACCCCATCGAGCACGTGAACTCCCGGCTCAAGACGACGGAGTCGGTGCTCGAGAAGGTGGCACGGAAGGGTGTCGAACCGTCGTACCAGGCGATTCGCGAGGCGATCACCGACATCGCCGGCATCCGCGTCGTCTGCTCGTTCGTGAGCGACGTCTACCGCGTGTTCGACGCGCTCACCGCACAGGACGACGTGCGGGTCATCCAGGTCAAGGACTACATCGCGAACCCCAAGCCCAACGGCTACAAGAGTCTGCACGCGATCATCGAGATCCCCGTGTTCCTCTCCGACGGGCCCGTTCCCGTCGTCGTCGAGGTTCAGCTGCGCACTGTCGCGATGGATTTCTGGGCGAGCCTCGAGCACAAGATCTATTACAAGTACGACGCGGATGTCCCGGCCGAGATGCTCGAAGGGCTGCGCGAGGCGGCGGATGTCGCGGCCGATCTCGACTCGAAGATGGAGCGCCTGCACCACCAGGTGCGGCGAGCGTAAGGGCCGCAGCGCGGTTGGGGCTGCGCCTGCGGTTGCGCGCTGCGCGCCTACGCGCCGTGCTCGGGGCGCGCGGACTTGGGCAGCTCCTTGCGCTCCGCGCGCGTGAGCTGGGTCGCATCGGGCAGCCCCTTCGGCGGGCGGCCGCTGTACCAGAGCCCGGTCTGCTCGTACCACTGGACCTTGCGGTAGTGATCGTCGAGGGCGGCACGCACGGCCCCCTGGACCACGCCGTAGAGGATCCACGCGGCGATGGCGAACAGAACCAGATAGCCGAGGCCCGCGAAGAGCACACCGACCGACATCACCCAGGGACCCACGGAACTGCCTTTCGTTGAGGTGCCCCCAACCTAGCGGCACCCCAGACCATCGTCGAGGTTCTGCTCGATGTTCCGCGCTTCGCCGGCCGTCAGACGACCCCAACTGCCGTTCTCGCGGCGGATTGCGGCACCTACTGCCGTCTCGCGGGCCCGGCGGCCGGGGCGCGGCGCGGCGCTACGCCGTACGGACGCCGTGGAGCTCCTCGACGAGGCGCCAGGTCACACCCTCGTCGTCGGAGACCCAGCCCTGCCAGTCGTAGCCGTCTTCGCGGATGTCGGTGAAGTTCCACCTGATCGGGCGCCCGTCGTTCTGAGAGCCGTCCTGCCGCACGCCGCCCCGCCACGTCGAGGCGATCATGCTCGCGAACTCGTTGGAGTCGGGGGCGAAGAAGCTCACCCGCGCGATTCCTGCCTGGGGGTCGGCGACCCGCAGGCCGATCGCGACCGTGCGGCGCGTGCCGTCGGGCTCGGTGACGACCTCGAGGTCTTGGATCGCCCGGCCCTCGAGCACCCATGCGACGAGGTAGTCGAACTCGCGGGGCATCCACTCGCCCGTCTCTTCATCGAGTCGCTGACCTGTCACGTGCCACGACCCGACCAGCTTGCGGAAGTTGCGCAGACTGTGGTGCCCCTCGGCCAGCAGGGCCTCAACGAATTGCCCGGTTGCTGCGTCGAGTTCCATGCCGGCCTCCTGGTGGTGAGTGGGTGCGGTCAGTTCTCCGGTCGACCGGTCTCGGTGGACGAGACGTCGGTGCGGTGGAAGTTGAGGTAGCTGCGCGACGCCGTCGGGCCGCGCTGGCCCTGGTAGCGCGAGCTGTAGTCGGCCGACCCGTAGGGCTTCTCGGCCGGCGAGGTGAGCCGGAAGAAGCACATCTGGCCGATCTTCATGCCGGGCCAGAGCTTGATCGGCAGCGTCGCGACGTTGCTCAGCTCGAGGGTGACGTGACCCGTGAAGCCCGGGTCGATGAAGCCCGCGGTCGAGTGGGTCAGCAGGCCGAGGCGGCCGAGCGAGCTCTTGCCCTCGAGGCGGGCCGCCACGTCGTCGGGAAGCGTGACGCGCTCGAACGTCGAGCCGAGCACGAACTCGCCCGGGTGCAGGATGAAGGGCTCATCGCCGTCGACCTCGACGAGGTGGGTCAGGTCGGGCTGGTTCTCGGCCGGGTCGATGAACGGGTACTTGTGGTTCGAGAATAGCCGGAAGAAGCGGTCGAGGCGCACATCGATGCTCGACGGCTGGATCATTCCGGGCTCGTACGGGTCGAGCTGGATCCGGCCGCTGTCGAGTTCGGCCCTGATGTCGCGGTCGCTGAGCAGCACGCGGCCAGCCTATCCAAAGGGTCGCGGGCGATCTCGATGCGGATGCCCGAACCTCAGGCATCCGTCAGGGAGCGGCCGGGCGCATCAGGGGAAGCACGACCTCGTCGATGATCTCCTCGATCACCTTCTCGGGCACGGGCTTGAGCGTCATCAGCAGCTCGTGGCGATACAGGTCGAAGGCGACGCTCCTCACTCGCGGCGACAGCTTCGCGGTGTCGACCTCGCCGCGCCCGGCGGCGCGGTCGAGCACGATGTCGAGTGTGCTCGCACGGCCGGCGAGGAAGGTTTCGCGCAGGTCGGCGAAACTCGTGCCGGTTTCGGCGTAGTAGGCGCCGAGACGTGCACTCATCAGCATCGCGTATGGCGCGCGCGTGCGGTTGGCGCGCCGGAACAGCTCCAGCAGATCGCCGCGCAGCGAACCCGTGTCGGGCGCGACACCGCGGTCGCGCTGAGCCCAGCGCGCGACGGCCGCAGTGACGAGCTCGGGCTTCGAGGCCCAGCGTCGGTAGACGACCGCGCGGCTGGTCTTCGCCCGCTCGGCGACAGACTCGATCGTGAATCCGTCGTAGCCCTTCTCGTCCAGCTCGGCCCACGCGGCATCCAGCAGCGCGCTCTCGAGCTCCGCGCCGCGACGGCGCTGGCCCGGCTGCTTCGACGCATCCTGCGAATCTTCTTTAAGAGACATTGCGTTTCTTATCCTACCGCCCTACCTTTTAGATACAGAGTGTTTCTAAAAGGAGTGTCGATGTCCACCACTCAGGTCGAGACGGCCAAGGTCGACCCTGCCGCCTGGCGCAGCGTCTGGGCCGTGCTCGTCGGCGCCCTCGCCGTCATCTTCGACACGACGATCGTCGCCGTCGCGCTGCACACGCTGGCGACCGAGCTGCACACCTCGGTCGCGACGATCCAGTGGGTGAGCACGGGGTACCTGCTCGCGCTCGGCGTCACGATTCCGATCACCGGGTGGGCGCAGCGGATTCTCGGCGCGAAGCGGCTGTGGATCATCGCCCTCTCGATCTTCCTGCTCGGCTCGGTCTTGTCGTCGCTCGCGTGGGATGCCCCGAGTCTCATCGCCTTCCGCGTCGTGCAAGGTATTGGCGGCGGCGTGATGCTGCCGCTCATGTCGACCATCGTGATGCAGGCGGCCGGCGGCAGGGGCATCGGGCAGATCATGTCGGTCGTGAGCCTGCCCGCCGTGCTCGGACCCATTCTCGGGCCGGTCATCGGCGGCGTCATCCTGTCGCACCTGCACTGGTCGTGGCTGTTCTGGGTGAACGTGCCGTTCTGCGTGGTCGGCCTGGTGCTCGCCGCGATCATGCTGCCGAAGGACGGGCCGGTGCACCGCGCGCCGTTCGACCTCGTCGGCTTCGTGCTGATGGCACCGGCGCTCGTCGCCCTGCTCGACGGGCTCTCGAACACCAGCAGGGACGGGGGATTCGGGCGAGCCGACGTGATCTGGCCGCTCGTCATCGGCGTCGTGCTGCTGAGTGGCTTCATCGCATGGGCGCTGCGGCGCAGGGCGCGCGCCCTCGTCGACCTTCTGCTGCTGCGGCACTGGCCGCTGTCGTCGTCATCGATCCTGCTGTTCCTCTCAGGCATCACGCTCTACGGCGCGATGCTCGTGCTTCCTCTCTATTTCCAGCAGCTGCGCGGCATGACGCCGCTCACGGCCGGCCTGCTGCTCATCCCGCAGGGCGCCGGCACCTTCATCAGCCGCTCCTTCGCGGGGAAGCTCTCCGACCGCATCGGCGCGCGCTGGCTCGCCGTCGCCGGCTTCGCGATCGTCGCACTTGGCACGCTGCCGTTCGCGTTCGCCGGACTGCACACCAACGAGATCCTGCTGATGGCGGCACTGCTGGTGCGCGGTTTCGGCATGGGCATCGTGACGGTGCCGCTCATGGCACTCGCCTTCCGCGGACTGGAGCGGGCGGAGGTTCCGGATGCCTCGATCATCAGCCGCATCGCCACACAGGTCGGCGGCGCTTTCGGCACTGCGGTGCTGGCCGTCATCCTTGAGGGTGCGCTGGGCGCGGCGACGACGAGCGGCGGTGCGGTCGCGGCCTTCCAAGGCGCGTTCTGGTGGTCGTTCGGCTTCGCGGGGGTCGGCGTCGGCCTGTCGTTCCTGCTGCCCGGGCGGGTCAGGGACTGACCGGCACCTCCCACGTCAGGCGAGTGCCTGACCGCGTCGAGTCGATCGAGAGCGTGCCGCCGCGGGCGTCGGCACGGGCGCGCAGATTGGCGAGGCCGCTGCGGCGCGTGCTCTCGTCGACGCCGCCTCGCCCGTCATCCGCCACCTCGACGCGCAGCCGCCCCTCGGCGAGCGCGAGCGACACGTTGACGGTCTTGGCGTGGGCGTGCTTGACGGTGTTCGCGACCGCCTCGCGCACGACGGCGACGACGTCGTCGGCGAGCTCGGCGGTCACACTCGAGTCGAGCGCCCCCCGGAAGTCGATGCGGGGGCTGCGCAGCAGCTCGTGCCGGAACTGCTCGACGACGTCGATGACGCGGTGGCGCAGGGAAGAGGCATCCGTCTGCGTCGCCGTCATCGCGAAGATCGCGAGCCGGATCTGGCTGATCGCGTCGTCGAGCTGATCGGTGACGCGCATGATGCTGGCGCTCGCGTCCTCGCCGATGCCGGTGCCGAGCAGGCCCTGCAGCTCGAGCCCCGAGCCGAAGAGCTGCTGGATGACGTTGTCGTGCAACTCGCGCGCGATGCGCCCCCGGTCTCGGACCAGCGCCATGCGCTGGCGAGCGTCGCGCGCCTGGGCCAGCGCCAGCGCCAGGCTCGCCTGGGCCGCGAACTCCGAGGCCATCTGGCGGGTCGCCGGGCTGAAGGCGACCTGGTCGCGAGAGCGGCCGATGAGCAGCACCCCGCTGCTCGAGCCCTCGGCGGTGAGCGGCAGGGCGAGGGTCGGGCCGAGCATGCCGTCGTGGGCATACACGGCGGGCATGCGGTCGGCGAACTCGGGCTGACCGCTGAGGAACGCACGCCCGGCGAGCGAATCGGCGACGGTGGCCTCGTCGCCCAGCGCCTCTTCCCACCCGAGGCCCGAGACGGCGGCCACGCGCAAGGTGTCTGGCTTGCGGGCATCCGCTTGCTCGCCCGTCGCCGGAACCAGGACGAGCGCAACGGCCGCGTCCGCGATCTCGTGCACGCGCTCGGCGATGAGGGCGAGCGGGTCGTGCTCGTCGCCCGCGAGCAGCGCCGCGGTGATCTCGGCCGTCACGGCCGTCCACGCCTGGCGCCGGGCGGTCTCGGTGAACAGCCGGGCGTTCTCGATCGCGAGGCCCGCAGTGGCGGCGAGCGCCGTGACGATCTCTTGATCGTCGGCGGTGAAACCGCCCTCGTGATTGGTGAGGTAGAGGTTGCCGAAGATCGTGTCGCGCGAGTGCACCGGGACGCCGAGGAACTCGTGCATCGGCGGGTGGTGCGCGGGGAAGCCGACCGAGCGGATGTCTGCACCGATCTCGTCGATGCGGATCGGCTCGGGCGAGTCGATCAGCGCACCGAGCAGCCCGTGCCCCTCGGGCAGGTGGCCGATCGCGCGGGCCTGGTCGGGGTCGAGACCGACGTAGATGAAGCGCTCGAGCCGCTTGCCGCTCGGAGTGGTCGGCGCCGTCGCGGACAGGACGCCCAACGCCCCGTACTGCGCGCCGGACAGCTCGATGGCGAGCTCGACGATGCGGCGCAGCACCACCTCGAGATCCAGGGCGGAGACGAGCTGCTCGTTCGCCTGGATCAGGGCGCGCAGTCGCGCTTCAACCGATGTGCCGACGACCACGGCTTCAGGTTAGTCGCGCGGCGGGTGAGGCGGCCCGGCGGCGTCTGTGGCGTCGGTGGTGAGTGGTTGAGTGGGGGCGGATGCCTCGGGCCGCGGTCGCCTGTGGAGAGTGCGGGCTGTGTCGCGAATCTGTGGATACTTGTTCTATCTTTTCTATTGCGTTGCGTTGCCTTACGGCGTAGCTTTATTCCCATGAGTTCGGTCGGGTCCGGTGCCTCAATGGCGCTCACACAGCTGGCGGCGCTGCTGCCCGTGGACCCGTGCACGCTCACCGACCAGCAGGTGGTCGACTTCCTCGGCCGTGTCAGCGCCGCACGTCGTCAGATCGAGGCACTCGAGCTGGCCGGCGCGGCAGAGTTGAACCGCCGTTCCGACCCGGCCCCCGGCGGCGACTCGCTCGCCAAGCGGCTCGGCCACAAGACCGCCGCGCAGGCCGTCGAGGCGATGACCGGAACGTCCGGGAAGTCCGCCCGGCGGCTCGTCGCCGACGTGGAGGACCTCGCCAAGCTGCCCATCGTCGAGGCCGCGGTGCTCGACGGGCGCATCGGCCGCGAGAGCGCCGAGGCGATCGCCGGCGAGCTCACGAAGGCCGCAGAGGGCGTCGCGCCTTCCGAGGTGGCCGCGGTGGAAGCCGAGCTCGTCGAACTCGCAGCCGCAGCGCCGGCCGACCGGGTGCGCGAGGAAGCCCACAAGCGCGCCGCCCACCTCACCCCCGACCTCGTCGAGCAGCGGGCCGCAGCCGCGCACGAGAAGCGGTACTTCTGGATCGGCAAAGAGGAAGGCGGCCTCGCGCGCGTGTCCGGACTGCTGCCCGTCGAGCACGCCGCGACGATCCGCACCGTGCTCGACGGCTACGCCAGCCCGAAGCGCAAGGTCACCTTCGAACCCGGCCCCCAGGCACCCGTCGATCCCCGCACCATCGGCCAGAAGTACGCCGACGGGCTGCGTGACGTCTTCGCCGCCCACGCCCGTGACGCCGACACCCTCGAGGTCGGCGGCGACCACCCCATGGTCTGGGTCACCACCACAGAGGCCGAGCTCGCCGCCGGCACGGGCCTCGCCTTCATCGCCGGGTCATCCGAGCCGACCAGCGTCAGCGTCGCCCGGAAGGTGGCCTGCAGCGGCGGCCTGCAAGAGGTCGTCCTGACTGAGGCAGGTGCGTTCCTGCGCCTCGGGCGCACCAAGCGCGGCTTCAACCGGCGCCAACGCCGCGCCATGGTCGCCAGAGACGGCGGTGAGTGCATCATTCCCGGTTGCACCGTGCCCGCGTACCGCGCCGAAGCCCACCACGTGGTCAGTTGGCTCGAGGGCGGCCCCACCGACGTCGACAACGGTGTCCTTCTGTGCCCCTTCCATCACGACCAGGTCGAGAGCGGCCCGTGGCAGATCCGCATGGTCGATGGACGACCGCAGGTGCGCTGGTCCTACGGCGGCACGGTCGCCGATTGGCAAGCGGTGACGACGAGCACCCAGGCACCCGTCAGTCCCTGACTTTGCACGCGGGGGAGAGCTCTGCCCGGCGCGCGGGGCTGGGCGGCCGTGCGCGGTGTGGCCGTGCGCCGGGCGGCCGTGCGCGGGGCGAAGCGCGTGCCGCCGCCGGATCATTCCCCCGTGGGCGCGAAGCGATAGCCCATGCCTGCCTCCGTCAGCAGGTAGCGAGGCGCCGACGGCTCTGGCTCGAGCTTCTTGCGCAGCTGTGAGAGATACAGCCGCAGATAGCCGGTGTCGGCGGTGTGGTTCGGGCCCCAGATCTCGGTCAGGATCGTCTCGCGCGTCACGAGGCGATCGGGGTTGCGCACAAGCAGCTCGAGCAGTTGCCACTCGGTGGGCGTCAGGCGAACGGATGCCTCATGCCCCGGCTCCCCGCGAGAGACCCGGCGCGCACCGAGGTCGACCGTCACGTCACCGAAGCGCACCACCGGCGCGTCGTCCCCACCCGTCTTCCGCCGGCCCAGGGCGCGGATGCGCGCGAGCAGCTCATCGGTCTGGAACGGCTTCGTGACGTAGTCGTCGGCGCCGAGATCGAGCGCCTGAACCTTGTCGAACGAGTCCGTGCGGCCCGACACCACGAGAATCGGCACCGTCGACCAGCCGCGGATGGCCTGGATCACGGCGAGGCCGTCGAGCTCAGGCATCCCCAGGTCGAGAACGACGACGTCGGGGTGGTCGTACACGACCCGGTCGAGCGCCTCTTTGCCGTCGCGCGCGAGCACGACGTCGTGGCCGTGCGCGGTCAGGATGATCCGCAGCGCCCCGAGGATCTGCCGATCGTCATCGGCGACCACGACCTTCATCGTCTGCCTCCACCCGGTGCCACACGGCGACACCACGATAGTCGGGCCGTCATGACGTCGCGGGCGGCGGCCGTGCTGGTTCTCACCCGGCGGCCCCCGTCTCGGCGCACGGCAGTGACACGACCATTGTGAGGCCGCCGCCCGGGGTGTCCTCGGCGTCGAGCGTGCCGCCCATTCCCTCGACGAACCCGCGAGACAGGGCGAGGCCCAGGCCGATCCCGGTCGTGTTGTCGGTGTCGCCCTCGCGCTGGAACGGCTGGAAGATGGCGCCCTTGCGGTCGTCGGGAACGCCGGGCCCGCTGTCGACGACGCGCAGCTGGACCCGGCCCTCGAAGCTGCTCGCGCTCAGCCGCGGCGGCGCGGTCGAGAAGCGCAGGGCGTTCGCGAGCAGGTTGACGAGCACCCGCTGCAGCAGCACCGGGTCGGCGCGCACGAGCGGGATCGGGTCGTGGATATCGAGCAGCACATCGCCGGGCGCCACGCCCAGCTCTTCGAGAGCCGAGGGCAGCACGTCGTCGACCTCGACGTCCTCGAGGTTCACCGCGAGCACGCCCGCCTGCACGCGGCTCACGTCGAGCAGATTCGTGACGAGGGCGTTGAGGTTCGCGAGGCTCGCCTCGGCCGTCGCGAGCAGCTCGTCGCGGTCTGACTCAGACAGGCGGATGCCCGCGGACCGCAGGCTCGTCACCGACGCGGTCGCGGCGGCGAGCGGTCGCCGCAGGTCGTGGCCGAGCGCGGCCAGCAGTGCGGTGCGCACCCGGTCGGTCTCGGCCAGGGGCGCGAGCTGCTCGGCGGTGTCGGCCAGATCGCGATGCTCGAGCGCCGCGTCGAGCTGCGTGACGATCGCGGCGAGAATGCGCCGGTCGGAGCCGGCGAGCGGCGGCCCGACCAGCTCGAGGGTGGCGCGGTCGCCGACGGGTTCGGTGTAGCTCGCAGCGCCGCTCTCGACCTGTTCCCGTTCCGGACGTTCCCGCCCGGTGCCGCGGGCGCGCGTGTCCGGAACGGGAACAGGTTGGTGCCGCGTGGCCGTCGCCTCAAAGAGCACGCTGCCGTCGCCGGCGACGAGCCGCGCGACCTCCAGCCCGAAGGCCTCGCGCGTGCGCGAGACGAGCGCTGCGACGGCATCCCTGCCGCGGATGACGCTGCCCGAGACGGTCGCGAGCACCTCGGACTCGGCGGCCGACCGCCGCGCGGCGCGGCTGCGGCGCGCCGCCTGGTCGACCACGAAGCTGACCAGCACGGCGCTGATCACGTAGAGCAGCAGCGCGAGCAGGTGCAGCGGCTCGGCGATCGTGATCGTGTAGTACGGCTGCACGAAGAAGTAGTCGAGGGTCAGACCCGACAGCACGGCGGCGAACAGGGCCGGCCAGATTCCGCCGACCAGCGCGACGATGACGACCAGCAGCTGGAAGCCGAGGGTGTCGCTCGTCAGCGCCTCGGGTGTGCGCAGATACCACAGCGACGCGGTGAGCGCCGGGCCGAGGACGACGGCGAGGACGAACCCGAGCACCAGGCGTCGGGTCGTCAGCGCCCCGCGCGCCTTCGGAAGCACGAGTGCGTGCGTGCCCGCCGCCTGGTGGGTGACGATGTGCACGTCGATGTCACCGGATTCGCGGATGACGGTCTGGCCGACGCCCTGGCCGGTGAGGAATGCGAGCAGTCGGCCGCGGCGCGAGACGCCGATCACCAGCTGCGTCGCGTTCGACGCCCGCGCGAAGTCGACGAGGGCCCGCGGCACATCGTCGCCCACGACCTGGTGGTACGAGCCGCCGAGCTTCTCGACGAGAGCGCGCTGCGCGGCGAGCGCACCGGGGTGCGCCTCGCGCAACCCCTCCTGCCCCGTGACGTGCACGGCGATCAGCTCGCCGCCGGCCGCGCGGGCGGCGATGCGGGCGCCGCGTCTGATCAGCGTCTCGCCCTCTGGACCCCCGGTGAGCGCGACCACGACGCGCTCCCGCGCCTCCCACTTGGAGTCGATGCCGTGCTCGGCACGGTAGGCCTGCAGCGCCGTGTCGACCTCGTCGGCGAGCCACAGCAGGGCGAGCTCGCGCAGCGCGGTGAGGTTGCCGAGACGGAAGTAGTTGGACAGGGCCGCGTCGATGCGCGTGGCCGGGTAGACGAGTCCTTCCGCGAGGCGGTCGCGCAGCGCCTGCGGAGCCAGGTCGACGACCTCGATCTGATCGGCGGCGCGCAGCACGGCATCGGGGATCGTCTCGCGCTGCACGATGCCCGTGATCTGCTCGACCACATCGTTGAGGGACTCGATGTGCTGGATGTTCACCGTCGTGAACACCGAGATGCCGGCATCCAGCAGCACCTCGACGTCCTGCCAGCGCTTCTCGTGCTCCATGCCCGGCGCGTTCGTGTGCGCGAGCTCGTCGACGAGCGCGATGTCGGGATGCCGCTCGAGCACGGCCTCGAGGTCGAGGTCGGTGAGCTCGACCCCGCGGTGGTCGATCGCCCGACGCGGGGCGACCTCGAGCCCCTCGAGCATGGCGGCCGTCGCCGCGCGGTCGTGGGTCTCCACGACCGCGACGACGACGTACTTGCCCTCCGCCTTCAGGCGCCGGCCCTCTTCGAGCATGGCGTAGGTCTTGCCGACTCCCGGCGCAGCGCCGAGCAGCACGCGCAACCTGCCTCTGCCCATCGCGTGACCCCTATCTGTTTCCCGCTGGATCCATCTTGGACAGCTCGAGGTTCAACCAGACGACATTCACGTAGGGCTGGCCGAGGTAGCCGAGGTCGCGCCCGTGCGTGTTCCGGTCGACGAGCGTGCGAACGGATGCCTCATCGAGGCCGCGCGTCGCGGCGACCTTCGCGACCTGCAGCTCGGCGTAGGCGACCGAGATGTCGGGGTCGAGGCCGGAGCCCGAGGCGGTGAGCGCGTCGGCCGGGATCTCGGCCGCCGTGACCCCGTAGGTCTGCTCGATGACCTTCTTGCGGTGCTCGATGGCTGCGACGAGATCGGGGTTGTTCGGGCCCCAGTTCGAGCCGAGCGAGGCATTGGCGTCGTAGCCGTTCGGCGCGGAATCCGAGGTCGCCGCCGACGGCCGCGACTGGAACCACTGCGTGAGCGGCTTCCCGTGTGCGTCGGTGAAGGACTGGCCGATCAGCGCGGAGCCGACGGTGCCGGCATCCGTCTCGATCTTCGAGCCGTTCGCCTGGCTGTGGAAGCCGAGCTGGCCGACCGCGGTGATGACGAGCGGGTAGGCGATGCCGAGGCCGACGGTCAGCACGATCATCGCGCGGATCGCCACCCCGTACTGGCGCATCGCGGCGCGCGTGGTGGAAGGCATTGTCAGTTCTCCTTGAAAGGGGTGCTCAGAACCCGGGGATGAGGCTGATCAGCAGGTCGATCAGCTTGATGCCGATGAACGGCGCGATGATGCCGCCGACGCCGTAGATCAGCAGGTTGCGGCCGAGCAGCGTCGAGACCGTCGAGGGGCGGTAGCGCACACCGCGCAGCGCCAGCGGGATCAGCGCCACGATGACGAGCGCGTTGAAGATCACCGCCGAGAGGATCGCCGAGTCCGACGAGTGCAGGTGCATGATGTTGAGCGCCTGCATGCCGGGGAACACCGCGACGAACATGGCCGGGATGATGGCGAAGTA
Source organism: Gryllotalpicola kribbensis (assembly GCF_039538245.1). Taxonomy (NCBI): domain Bacteria; kingdom Bacillati; phylum Actinomycetota; class Actinomycetes; order Micrococcales; family Microbacteriaceae; genus Gryllotalpicola; species Gryllotalpicola kribbensis. The sequence goes on along the minus strand of NZ_BAABBX010000014.1, from coordinate 247,418 downwards.
CTTCGCCACGTCGTTGGCGATCGAGAACGTGGTGAGCGCGCCGCGCGTGATGAGCAGCTGCTTGCCGATCGTGACGATGTCGATGAGCTTCGTCGGGTCGCTGTCGAGGTCGACCATGTTGCCGGCCTCTTTCGCGGCGCTCGTGCCCGTGTTCATCGCCACGCCGACGTCGGCCTGCGCGAGCGCGGGGGCGTCGTTCGTGCCGTCGCCCGTCATGGCGACGAGCTTGCCGCCGCCCTGCTCGCGCCTGATGAGCGCCAGCTTGTCTTCCGGCGTCGCCTCGGCGAGGACGTCGTCGACGCCCGCCTCCTTCGCGATGACGGATGCCGTCACGGGGTTGTCGCCCGTCACCATGACCGTGCGGATGCCCATGCGGCGCAGGTCGGCGAAGCGCTCTTTGAGGCCGGTCTTGACGACGTCCTTCAGGTAGATGGTGCCGAGCAGGCGGGCGGTGCCGTCAGCTGCCCGCTCCGCGACCGCGAGCGGGGTGCCGCCGAGGCCCGAGATGTGCGCGACCTGCGACTCGAGGTCGGCGCGCGCCTCGGCGAACTCCGGCCCCGTGGCGCTCTCGGCGACCCACGCGAGCACGGCGCTCGGGGCGCCCTTGCGCAGCTGCCTGCCGTCGGGCTGGTCGACACCGCTCATGCGCGTCTGCGCGGTGAACGGCACGACGGTTCCGGCAGCGCTCCCGCCCTCCGCCGGTCGAGTAGGTCGCTCTGCGACCGTATCGAGACCGTCTTCCCGCCGAGAGAGCTTCGCGGCGAGCACGACCACTGACTGTCCTTCCGGCGTCGGGTCGGCGACGGAGGCGCGAGCGGCGGCCTCGATGAGCTCAGCGGTGTCGGCGCCCGTCACCGCGCGGAACTCGGCCGCCTGCCGGTTGCCGTAGGTGATCGTTCCGGTCTTGTCGAGCAGCAGGGTGTTCACGTCGCCGGCCGCCTCGACCGCGCGGCCCGACATGGCGAGCACGTTGTGCTGCACGAGGCGGTCCATGCCGGCGATGCCGATCGCCGACAGCAGCGCGCCGATCGTGGTGGGGATGAGGCAGACGAGCAGCGCGACCAGCACGGTGACCGTCGGCGCGGCCTTCGCGAAGCCGGCCGTCGGCCCGAGCGCGAGCACGACGACCACGAAGATGATCGTGAGGCTCGCGAGCAGGATGTTGAGCGCGATCTCGTTCGGCGTCTTCTGCCGCGCGGCGCCCTCGACGAGCGCGATCATGCGATCGACGAAGGTCTCACCCGGCTTCGAGGTGATCTTCACCACGATGCGGTCGGAGAGCACGCGCGTGCCGCCGGTGACGGCGCTGCGGTCGCCGCCCGACTCGCGCACGACGGGCGCGGACTCGCCCGTGATGGCGGATTCGTCGACAGAGGCTATCCCCGCGACGATGTCGCCGTCGCCGGGGATCAGCTCGCCGGCGGTCACCACGACGATGTCGTTCAGCGTGAGCTCGGCCGAGGCGACCGACTCGGTGCGGGCCGCTTCGGCCAAGGCATCCGCGTTCGGGTCATAGCCCAGCACGCGGTTGGCGAGCGTCGTCGTGCGCGTCTTGCGCAGCGTCGCCGCCTGCGCCTTGCCGCGGCCCTCCGCGACAGCCTCGGCGAGCGTCGCGAACAGCACGGTCAGCCACAGCCAGACCGCGATCCACCACGTGAAGGCGTTCTCGGCGGCGGCAGCCGGGTGGGCGAAGAACTGCAGGAAGACGGCGAGCACCGTGGTGAGCGCGGCACCGACCTCGACGATGAACATGACGGGGTTGTGCCACAGGGCCCGCGGATACATCTTGCGCAGGGCCTCGGGCAGGCTCGTCCAGAGCTGTCGCGGGTTGAACGCGCCCGCCTGGGCGCGAGCGGGAGCGGTGGTCATCAGTGCAGTCCTTCTGCGATGGGTCCGAGCGCGAGCACGGGGAAGTAGGTGAGTGCGGAGACGAGCAGCACGGTGCCGATGAGCAGCCCGACGAACTGCGGGCGGTGCGTGGGCAGCGTTGCGGTGGTCACCGGGATCCTGTCTTGAGCGGCGAGCGAGCCGGCGAGCGCGAGCACGAAGGCGATCGGCAGCAGCCGCCCGAGGAACATGGCCGCGCCGAGAGAGGCGTTCAGCCACGGGGTGTTGGCCGTGATGCCGGCGAAGGCCGAGCCGTTGTTGTTCGCCGCCGAGGTGAAGGCGTAGAGCACCTCGCTGTAGCCGTGCTGGCCCGGGTTCCACATGCTCGTGTGCTCGAGGTCGTGCATGATCGGCGGGATCGCGAAGCTGAGCGCGAGACCGACGAGCACGAGGGTCGGCGTGGTGAGGAAGTACAGCGAGGCGAGCTTGATCTCGCGGGCGCCGATCTTCTTGCCGAGGTACTCGGGCGTGCGGCCGATCATCAGGCCGGCGAGGAACACGGCGACGATCGCCATGACGAGCATGCCGTAGAGGCCGGTGCCCACCCCGCCCGGCGAGACCTCGCCGAGCATCATGTTGATGATCATCATCATGCCGCCGAAGCTCGTCATGCTGTCGTGCATCGACGCGACCGCTCCGGTCGAGGTGCTGGTGCCGGTGGTGTCGAAGAGCAGCGAGCCGATGATGCCGAGGCGCTGCTCCTTCCCCTCCATGGCGCCGCCGGCCGCGGCGATCGCGCTGTCACCGCCGCCGTGCAGCTCGAACAGCGTTCCGGCGACGAGGGATGCCGTGAACAGCACGCCCATGGCGGCGAGGATCGCGTAGCCCTGGCGGTTGTCGCCGACGATCCGGCCGAAGGTGCGCGGCAGGGCGAACGGGATGAGGAGCATCAGGAAGACCTCGAAGAGGCTCGTCCACGCCGTCGGGTTCTCGAACGGGTGAGCGGAGTTCATGTTGAAGAACCCGCCGCCGTTGGTGCCGAGCTCTTTGATGACCTCCTGCGAGGCGGTCGGGCCGCCGGGCAGGTGCTGCACGCCGCCCGCGATGGTGTGCACCGTCTCCACCTGGTTGAAGTTCTGGATGACGCCGCCGGCGATCAGCACGACGCTGCCGACGATGGCGATCGGCAGCAGGATGCGGGTCACGCTGCGGGTGAGGTCGACCCAGAAGTTGCCGATGGTGCCCGACTTCCGCAGCGCGAAGCCGCGCACGAGCGCGATCGCCACGGCGATGCCGACCGCGGCCGAGACGAAGTTCTGCACGGCGAGCCCGGCGAACTGCACCGTGTAGCCGAGGGTGAGCTCAGGCGAGTACGACTGCCAGTTCGTGTTGGTCATGAACGAGATCGCCGTGTTGAAGGCGAGCCCGGGCGGCACGTTCGGCAGGCCGAGCGCATACGGCAGCCATTCCTGCACCCGCTGCAGGATGTAGACGAAGAACACCCCGACGACCGAGAAGGCGAGCACGCCGCGCAGATAGGCGGGCCAGCTCTGCGCGGCATCCGATCGGACCCCGATCAGGCGGTAGAAGCCGCGCTCGAGCCCGAGGTCGCGCGTCGTCGTGAAGGTGTGCGCCATGTAGTCGCCGAGCGGGCGATAGACGAGCCCGAGGATGACGGCGAGTGTGGCGAACTGTGCGAGGAAGAGCCAGAGATTCACAACTTCTCCGGCTTCAGAAGGGCGTACACGAGGTACGCGAGCGAGGCGATGGCGAGGGCCGCCGCCACGATGTCGAAGAAGATCACAGCTTCTCGACCCCCTTGGCGGCGAGCGCCACGACGACGGCCAGGGCGATGATGCCCAGGATCCACAAAATGTCCACGAGTGACGAGTGAAGACCCGCGGGCGCGCGGCATCCGGCGCCCTAACGGAATCCTCACGGGGCGGCGGGGAACCCTAACGCGATCAGAACGGCCAGAACACCGGCACGAGGGCGACGGCGACCACGAACGACCACGCCGACACGATCGAGCCGAGTCGCCAGAAGTCGCCGAAGCGGTAGCCGCCCGGCCCGTAGACCGAGAGCGTGACGGCATTCGCGAAGGGCATCACGAACGAGGTGCTCGCCCCGAGGGCGACGCCGAGGATCATCGGCAGCGCCGCGACGTGCAGGTCGGTCGCGGTGGCGACGGCGATCGGCAGCATCACCAGCGCCGACGAGGTGTTCGAGATGAACTGGCTGAGCACCCCTGTGACGAGGAACAGCCCGATGAAGACCGCGTAGGGCCCGAGGCCGCCGATGCCTGTGACCACCTGGTCGCCGAGAAGGCCGGCGGCGCCCGTCTTCGACATCGCGACCGCGGGCGCGATCATCGCCCCGATGAGAATGCAGGTGCTCCAGTCGACGCCCGCCACGAGCCGCGGCACCGTGACGACCCGCAGCAGCACCATGAGCACGGCGCAGATCGCCGCCGCGATCGCCGCGGGCACCACGTTGAACGCGAGCAGGCCGATGAGCAGGGCGAGCACGGCGAGCGCCAGGTAGGCGCGCGGGCCGAGGGCGACCGCGGGGGCCGGGGATTCCTGGGCGGGAAGAGCGCCGCTCGAGGCATCCGGCAACGTCTGATCGACGACCGCCGGTCGGCGCTCGGGCAGCAGCCGCCTGCCGAGCAGCACGACGATGACGATGGTGCCGATCACCTGCGGGACGCCGACGAGGGCCCACGCGAAGAAGCCGAACGGGCCCGCGCCCGCCGTGTCGATCTTCTCGGCCGCGACGACGTTCACCGGGCTGCCGAGCAGGCTGAGGTTCGCGCCCGCCGTGCACGCGAACGCCAGCGGGATCATCAGCTTGGAGGGCGCCGTCGCCGTGCGCGCGGCGATGCCCGCGACGATCGGCAGCATCGCGACGGCGGCCCCGTTCATGCCCATCAGCGGGCTGAGCACGGCCCCGATGGCCATGATCGCCACGAGCCTCGTGGTCGGGCTGCCGCCCGCGCGCCGCAGCAGCAGCTGACCGGCCCAGGCCGCGACCCCGGATTCCTCGAGCGCCACGGCGATCGAGAAGAGGGACACGAGCAGGACGACCACCGGGTCGCCGAAGCCGCTCAGCGTCTCGCGCATGGTGAGCACGCCGGTGAGGAAGAGCACGAGTGCCGCCCCGACCGCGACGATGACCGCGGGGACCCGGTTCCACACGAAGAGCACCATCGCGAGCACGATGGTCGCCAGTGTGATCACGATGTGCGGTGTCACCGCTTCCGATCCTGCCGCAGACGTGCCCGCTGGTCGAGTAGCTCGCTCGACCGGCGAGCGCGGGCGGGGCGGCGGCGCTACGCCGCGCGCTGCGAGGCGAGCTCGAACGCCCGCCACATCTCGGCGTAGTGGCCGCCCGCCTCGAGCAGCTCGTCGTGCGAGCCGACCTCGAGCACACCGCCGCCGCCGAGCACCACGATCCGATCCGCGGTCTTGGCCGTCTGCAGCCGGTGCGCGATCAGCACGGTCGTGCGACCGGCCGCCACGCGGTCCATCGCGGCGGTGACCCGCGCCTCGGCGGCCAGGTCGAGGTTCGAGGTCGCCTCGTCGAGCAGCAGGATCGCCGGGTCGACGAGCTGCGCCCGCGCGAGCGCGATCAGCTGCCGCTGCCCGGCCGACAGCGAACGCCCCCGCTCGGAGATGGGCTGCAGATAGCCGTGCGGCAGCGCGGCGATGAACTCGTGCGCGCCGACCGCGCGGGCGGCGGCCTCGACCTCGGCATCCGTCGCCTCCGGCCTGCCGTACGCGATGTTGTCGCGCACCGTTCCGGTGAACAGGAACGCCTCCTGCGGCACATAGCCGAGCTGCGCGCGATATGCGGCGAGGTCGAGTGTGCGCACGTCGTGGCCGTCGACGCGGACCGCGCCCCGGTCGACGTCGTAGAAGCGCGCGAGCAGCTTCATCACGGTGGACTTCCCGGCGCCCGTCTCGCCGACGAGCGCGATCGTCTCGCCCGCGGCGATGTCGAGGCGGATGCCCCGCAGAGCCTCGGGCGGCGTGGGCGGCGCGACCTCGACCGGCTCGACCCCGCGGGCATCCCGGGGCCCGCGCTCCTGCGCGCCGGGGCGTGCCGTGACCGCCGGGTAGGCGAAGTGCACGTCGTCGAGCGTGATCGCGCCCGTGAGTCGGCCCGGCACGAGCGGCTCGGCGGCGGCGGGCGTGAGGCTCTTCAGCGCCATCAGCTCGGAGATGCGGCGCACCGAGATCGTCGTCTGCTGCCACGCGTCGAACACCTGCGAGAGCTGCTGGATCGGCGAGAAGAACATATCGACATAGAGCAGGAACGCGATCAGGGCTCCCGTCGTGAGGTGCCCGTTCAGGATGAGCCAGGCGCCGAGTCCCAGCACGATCGCGTCGGCCACCGACGACAGGAAGGCCACGAAGGGGAAGTAGGTCGCGACCAGCTTCTGCGCGGCGACGCGCGCCTCGAGGAACGAGTCGCCGAGCGCGTGGAACTGCCGCTTCGTCGCGGCCTCGTGCACGAACGCCTGCGCCTCGTGCACCCCCGACAGGCTTTCCTGGAAGTCGGCGTTCACCGCCGCGATGCGGTCGCGCGCCTGGTCGTAGAGCACCGCGGCGCGGCGTCGGAACGCCACGGTCGCGAACGCGAGCGGAATGATGACCAGCAGCACCGCGCCGCCGAGCAGCGGGTTCACGATGAGGATCGCGACCCCCACGCCGACGAAGGTCACGAACGACACGAGCGCCGCGAGCAGGCCGTTCTGCACCAGCTGCTCGAACTGGTCGATGTCGGTCGTCATGCGGGTCATGATGCGGCCCGCCATCTCGCGCTCGTAGTAGTCGAGCGACAGCCGCTGCAGCTGGGCGAAGATGCGCACGCGCAGCGAGAGCATGACGCGCTGCGCCGTGCGGCCCATCACGAAGGTCTCGGCGATCTGGTCAAAGAGGTCGACGAGCGTGACGAGGAGGAACAGGGCGGATGCCCCGAGCACGGCGTACGTCGACCCCGTGACTACCCCCTCGTCGATTCCGCTCTTGACCAGCACGGGGCCGACGAGCCCCGCGACGGCGTCGATCACCACGAGCAGCAGCCCGAGCAGAAGCGGCCGGCGGTAGTCGGCGAGCAGGGAGCGCAGCGAGAAGTGCGGCCTGTGGGCGCCCTCGCGGTCGATGTCGACGTCTGGGACGTCCTTCACGGGCGGCAGCTTGTCGACGCGGGCGATCAGCTCGGGGGTGGCGGCGAGGCCGCGGCGCATCATGCCGCCCCCGCCGGTGCCGCCGAGGCCGGGGCCGAGGCTGGGCGCGGCGGGCACGGGCGCAGCGGCAGCAGCGGCACCGCGGCCGGGGGCATCCGCGTCGCCCCGACGCCACGCGGCCGCCGTCACCCTGCCGGAATAGGCGGCGACGGCGTCGACGTCGCCGGTCGCGGCGGCGCCCCCGGCGGGCGCATCGCCGTCCTCCATGCCCGAGAGCAGCGCGCGGTAGGCCGCATTGCGCTCCATCAGCTCGTCGTGGCCGCCCTCGTCGACGACGCGGCCGCCGTCGACGAGCACGACCCGGTCGGCGAGGTGCAGGGTCGACTGCCGGTGCGCGATCAGCACGACCGTGCGGTCGGCCATGACGTCGCGCAGCCCATCGTGAATGGCCTCCTCCGTGCGGGCGTCGATCGCGCTGGTCGCGTCGTCGAGGATCAGGATGCGCGGGTCAGCGAGGATCGCCCGCGCGAGCGCGACGCGCTGCCGCTGGCCGCCCGAGAGCGACAGGCCGCGTTCGCCGACGACCGTGTCGTATTTCTTGGGCAGGCGATCGATGAACCCGTCGGCTTGCGCGAGCCGCGCGGCGCGCTCGATCTCGTCATCGGATGCCTCGGGCCGGCCGTACGCGATGTTGGCGCGCACCGTGTCGCTGAACAGGAAGCTCTCTTCGAAGACGACCCCGATCTGCGAGCGCAGCGAGTGCAGCGTGAGACGGCGCACGTCGATGCCGTCGACGCGCACGGTGCCGGCCGCGTCTCCCGAGGAACTGACGGGGTCGTAGAAGCGTGGGATGAGCATCGCCGCGGTCGACTTGCCCGAGCCGCTCGCGCCGACCAGCGCCACGCGCTCGCCCGCCGCGACGCGCAACGAGAAGCCCGTGAGCGTCTCGTGCTCGCCCGCACGGCGGTCCTGCTCGTACGAGAAGTGCACGTCGTCGAACTCGATCTCGCCTCGGGCAGGCGTTCCGAGCGGGGTCGCGCCGGGGGCGTCCGCGATCGCGGGCGGCGTGTCGAGCAGCTGGGCGATGCGCTCGACGCCCGCGCGGGCCTGCTGCGCGATGGCGAGCATTCCGGCGAGCTGGCGGGCGGGCGCGAGCATCTGCGCGACATAGGTCGAGAAGGCGAGGAACGTTCCCAGCGTGATGCTGCCGTGCAGGGCGAGGATGCCGCCGAGCGCCAGGATGCCGACCTGACCGAACGCCGGGATCGACTCGAGCAGCGGCTGGAAGCGAGACTGGATGCGCGTCGACCGCATCTGCGAGCCGTAGAGCCTGGTCGCGGAATCCGTCAGCCTCTTCAGCTCGCGGCGCTCCTGCCCGAACGCCTTGACGACGCGCACGCCGCCGGTGTCCTCGTCGACGATCTGAACGAGCTCGCCCTCCTTCTGCTGCGCGTCCCACGTGGCGGGGAACACGCGCGAGCGCATCCGGTAGCTCACGACGACGAGCGCCGGGATCAGAGCAAGGCCCACGAGGGCCAGCAGCGGCGAGAGCACGAACATCACGACGAGCGACAGCACGAGCAGCACGACGTTGCCGCTGACGATCGGAAGGAAGTTGAGCAGCATCATGACGAGCCCCGAGTCGGAGTTCGCGCGGGCGACGAGCTGCCCCGTCGGCATGCGGTCGAGATTGGTGAAGTCCATCGACTGCAGGTGGTCGTGCATGTCGTTGCGCAGGTCGTTCTGCACCTCGAGCGCGACCTTGCCGCCGCGGTAGCGCCGCAGTCGGTTGAAGAAGAAGGTGGCCGCGGCGAGCGCGATGAGCGCGGCGAGCCAGACCCAGAGGCTGCCCTGGTGGTGGCCGATGACCGTGTCGACGATCTGCCGGGCCACGAGCGGCGTGAGCACCTGTGCTCCGCTGCCGAGCAGGGCGGCGCCGAGCGCGAGGTAGAGGCCCGTGCGGTGGCGCAGCACGTAGGACCACAGCCGCGCCACCCAGTTGATCTGCTGCGGGGAATCGCCGGCCGACGTCGTCGCGCGGGTCATTCGGCCGCCTTCAGCTCTGCCCGCCGCGTCGCCTGCTGGGCGGCGTGATGGCGCTCGATCGCGTCACCGAGCTCTGCGAGGGCGCGGATGCCTGCGCCGGGCTCGTTCATCAGAGAGGCGATCGCCCCCACGCGCTCTGCGAGGCGCGCCTTGGCCTCACGCACCTGCGCCTCTCCCGCCGCCGTGAGCGCGAGCGCCAGGGCGCGCTGGTCGCCGTCGACCTTCGCGCGCGTGACGAGCCCGCGCTTCGTGAGCGAATCGACCGTGGCGCTGATGGCCGGCTTGCCGACGGCGAGCCGCTCGGCGAGGCGGCTCGCGCGGTCCTCGCCGGCGTCGAGCGCGCTGAGCACCCGGAAGTCGGCGAGGCTGAGCGGCGCTGCGGAGCGCTCGAGCATGCGGGCGAGACGCGCGACGGCGTCGACGGCGGCCTCGAGTGAGGCATCCGCTCGCTCGGCTGCGTGACTGTTCATGGTCTGAACTATACGCGGGATTGTTCGCCCTCTGAACTATCCGTTTCCGCGGGCAGCGCGCGAGGGGTGCACGTTCTTGTTTTCGCCTCTGTCCGAATCGGCCGAAACGCGGCAATTCGTACAAGTTCCTTTTGTGAGATGTGTGGGGGGCCGAGCACAACTCGTGCGCGATGAGGCTGAGTCGCTGGTCGCCGGCCGAGCGTCATCCGCCGCGGGCCATCCGCCGCGGGTCATGAGCGCTAGCGTTGCCGCATGCTTCCGCCGCTCGCACGCCCGCGCCGCATCGCCGTCATCGGCGGCGGCATCGTGGGGGTCGCCCTTGCGCGCGCCCTCGCCGTGCGCGGGCTGGGCGAGGTGGTGGTCTATGAGAAGGAGCGGCGACTGGCCGCGCATCAGACCGGGCACAACTCCGGGGTCGTGCATGCGGGGCTGTATTACGCGCCGGGAAGCCTGAAGGCCGAGCTGTGCACGCGGGGGCGCGGGCAGATCAGGGACTTCTGCCGCGAGAAGGGTCTGCCGTATCGCGAGGTCGGCAAGCTCGTGGTCGCGGTCGACGAGTCCGAGCTGGGGCCCCTCGCCGAGATCGAGCGGCGCTCGCGCGAGAACGGCGTGCCCGACCTCGAGCGCATCGACGACCCGGCGCGCATGCGCGAGATCGAGCCGCACGTCGCCGGCATCGCCGCGGTGCACTCCCCGCACACCGCGATCGTCGACTACGCCGCCATCACCGAGGCGCTGGCCCACGACGCCCGCGGCGCGGGTGCGGACATCCGGCTGGGCAGCGAGGTGACCGGGCTGCGCATCATCGGCGAGACGGCGCACGTGGCCACGCCGCACGACGAGCGCGAGTTCGACCTCGTCGTCGCGTGCGCCGGGCTGCAATCGGACCTCGTCGCGAAGCTGGCCGGCGCCGACGCGAGCCCCCGCATCCTGCCGTTCCGCGGCGAGTACTGGCAGCTCTCGGCCGAGGCGAACGACCTCTGCCACGGAATGATCTACCCGGTTCCCGACCCGCGGTTCCCTTTCCTCGGGGTGCACTTCACCCGCGGCGTCTACGACGACGTGCGGCTGGGGCCGAGCGCCGTGCCCGCGCTGGCGCGCGAGGGCTACTCGTGGGCGCGCATCTCGCTGAAGGACACGCTGGGATCGATCGCCTGGCCCGGCGCCGGCGCCCTGCTGCGCGAGCACTGGTACATGGGCGTCGACGAGATCAGCGCCTCGCTGCTCAAGCGCCGCTACTTCGAGAAGGCGCGGCGCTTCGTTCCCGAGCTCGCCATGACGCACCTGGCCGGCAAGTCGGCTGCCGGCGTGCGCGCGCAGGCATGGGGGCGCGACGGCAGCCTCATCGACGACTTCGCCGTCGACCGGCTCGGGCCCGTGACCCTCATCCGCAATGCGCCCTCGCCCGCGGCGACGAGCTCGATGGCGATCGCCGACCACGTGATCGAGCGATTCCTGGGCGAGCGGACGCCGGCCGCGTGAGAGCCCCGGGCCGGCTCGGCGCGGCCGAACGGAGGCCCCGGCGGCCGCTCACTCGCGCTCGGCGCTGAACAGCCGCCCGAGCTCGAGCCCGTCGTCGATGTCGGTGAGCACGACGTCGCCGGCCCGCAGGCGCGTGCTGGTGCGGATCTGCAGCATGTGCCCCTCGCGGCTGGCGAGGGCGATCCAGGCCGAATCGCCCGGGATCAGCTCGCCGACCTCGGCCCCGTCGGCGCGCGACCCGGCCTCGACCGTGTGCCGCTCGAGGTTCTCGGGCGGCGCGGCGAAGCGCACGTCGAGCGACCAGGGCCGCGTCTCGACCTCGCGCATCGGAACCCGGAACAGCCGGCCGAGCGGCGGCACGAGGCCGCCCTGCAGCACGACCGAGACGAGCACCACGACGAACACCACGGCGTAGAGCTCGTGCGCGCCGGGGGTGCCGGAGCTCACCACGAGCAGGCCGAGCAGAATCGGCACCGCGCCCTTGAGGCCCGCCCAGAGCACGAACGCCCGCTCGCCCCAGTCGATGCGGATCGGCAGCGTGACGAGCCCGACCAGCACGGGGCGGATCACGAAGATCAGCAGCAGCGCGATGCCGAGCCCGGTCAGCCACACCGACGGCCGCAGCACATCGTCGAGCTGCACGGTGAGGCCCAGCACCGCGAACGCGACGATCTCGGCCAGGCTGGCGGCGCCCGACGAGAACCGGGTGATCTCGGTCTTGTACGGCGCGCGCACATCGCCGATCAGGATTCCGGCGACGAAGATCGCGAGGTACCCCGAGCCGTGGGCGACCGTGCCCGCACCGTAGAGGAAGACGCCGCCCGCGATCGCGATCACCGAGGCGAGCGCCTCGTTCGGCAGCACCAGCCGCCGCAGCAGCACCCGCAAGCCGACGCCACCCGCGACGCCGACCGCCGCGCCGATGCCGAGCTGCAGCAGGAACTCGAGCGCACCGCTGCCGACGGCGGCCCAGCCGGTGCCCGAGGCGGCGAGCAGGCTGGCCATGATCGCGATGCCGACGGGGTCGTTCGCGCCGGACTCGCCCTCGAGGATCGTCCCGCTGCGGCCGCCGATCTCTTTGCGCCCGAGCACCGAGAACACGACGGCGGGGTCCGTCGGCGACAGCGCGGCGCCGAGCAGCAGCGACGCCGTCGGGGCCAGGCCGAAGACGAAGTGGGCGGATGCCGCGATCGCGGCGGCCGTGAGCGCGGTGCCCAGAATCCCGAGCCACATGATCGGCCCGGCCGCCGCGCGGAATCGCCGCCAGCCGATGTGCATGCCGCCGTCGAACAGGATGACCGCGAGCGCGACGCTCACGATGCGCTCATCGAGCAGGCGGCCGTGGGCCGACACGGGCGGCAGCGCGAGCGCGGCGAGGGCCGCCGCGACGAGGAAGAAGGCCGGCGCGGGAATCCGGACGCGCTGACTCACGAGTTGCGAGAGCACGGCCAGCGCGATCGCCCCGGCGACCACGGTCACGATCAGCGCGAAGGAGTCAGTAGCTGCCACGCGGGTCCTTCCGTCTGCTCTGCATCACTCTGCCGACCAGGCTTCCCGGCGCACCAGCCCCCAGCCTATCGGCGGCGCTGCCAGGCGATGCGGCATCCGCTCGGGCACGATGGGCGCATGCCACAGGACGCCCGCCGCCCCCGCACGGGCCTGCTCGTGCCGGGCATCCTGCTCATCACAGCGAGCGTCGGGCTCGGCATCGCCCTCGAGGCCGACACCCACCTGCTCGAACTCGACGCCCGCTGGGCGCGCGGGATCGTCGCGACCCGCGGGCCGGTGGGCGACGCGATCGCCCTCGCCTTCGACCGCGTCGGCGGGGGAGTCATCGGCATCGTCGTCGTGCCCCTGCTGATCGCCGCGGTGCTGCTCGCCCGGCGCCACTACCGCACGCTCATCGTGTATCTCGCGGCGTCGCTCGCGAGCGGTCTCGCCGTGCAGGTCATGAAGCACCTCTTCGCGCGCGAGCGGCCGGAGCACATGATCGTGATCTCCGACTTCGGGTCGTTCCCCTCGGGCCACACCGCGAACGCCGCGACCGCCGCCGCCCTGCTCGTCCTGTTCCTGCCCCGTGCGTGGGCGGGCGTCGCCGCCGTCGCCTACGTGCTGCTGATGGCGGTGTGCCGCACGTATGTCGGCGCGCACTGGCTCACCGACACGATCGGCGGCGTGCTCGTCGGGGCGGGCGTGGCGCTCCTCGTCGTCGCCCTCGCAGACCGCCTCGCGCCGCGGCCGCGCGAGAATCCGGGTGGCGAACGGATCGCACCGCCCAGGAACACCCCATAAGATGGCTTCTGCTCGGGGCAACCCGGGCAGCGCCGATGTAGTTCAATGGCAGAACTTCTGCTTCCCAAGCAGACAGCGCGGGTTCGATTCCCGTCATCGGCTCCACGATCCGAAGGCGTTTAGCACCACCAGGCCGCCGCCGTCAGCCCTTGAGGCATCCAGCAACAGCGGGCAACCTGGAATCACCATGGACGAGCGCGAGGATCACCGACAGATCGTCTCCCTGTGCGAGCACGTGCAGACCGAATGGCTGCGCGCCCGCGCCGAGAGCCTCGGCGGCCGCGTCTGGAGCGACGGGCCGCTCACCTGGGTCGACGGGCCCGACGGCCTCATTCTGGTGTTCCCCGAGACCATCGACCCCTCCGCCCTCGAGCGCAGCATCGAGCAGGCCCGCAACGAGGAGCGCGAGCTGGTCGGCGCGTGGGTCGACAACGAGATGGATGCCTCCGCCCTCGCCGCCGCCGGATTCGAACGCGGCTGGGCGCCGTGGTGGCTCGCGGCCGATCTCGCGGGCATCGACGCGCCGGCCGATCCGCGCGTGCACGTCGGGGTCGACCTCGAGGACGTGCGCGACGAGCAGGGCCACAACGGCTACGACCGCATGCTCGGGCTCGCGCGGGCGCAGCCCGAGCGGGCGTTCTACGCCGGCATCCGCATCGACGGCGTGCTCGCGGGCCACGCGTGGTCGTTCGTCGACGGCGACGTCGCCGGCATCTTCGATCTCGACGTGTGGCCGCCCTTCCGGCGCCGCGGCTTCGGCGCCGCGCTGCTGCACGCCGTCGCGGCGGCCGCCCACGGTGCGGGCGCCCGCACCGCCGTGGTCGGCACGAGCCCGCAGGACGCGATCATCTACCGCGCGCAGGGCTTCAACCGGGTCGGCATGAGCTCGACCTGGTGGCGGCACCTCTGACGGGCTACTGCAGCCGGCGGCCGCCCGGCGTCGCGATCCGCAGCCAGCGGAAGCCGTAGCCCTCGAGCGGCAGGGTGACCCGGCCGCCGTCGCCGAGCTCGAGGCCGTGGTCGTCGAGCAGATCGGCCAGGCGCGTTCCCTGCGGCACCCAGTCGAGCTCGAGCTCGACCTCGAGCTCGTCGGCGCTGAAGTTGTGGATCGTAACCATGCCCGAGTCGTCCCACCGGTTGACGAGCACGAGCACGGCCGGGTTCGGGTGGTCGACGACGGTCGCCTCACCCCAGCCGAGCTCTGGGCACTCGCGGTAGCGGTGGGTGAGGCGCGTGATGAACGCGAGCAGCGAGTCCGGGTCGGTGCGCTGCGCCTCGACGTTCACGTTCTCCGGCCCGAACTCGCCGGGCACGACGGGGGCGACCAGCTGCGAGGCATCCGCGTTCGAGAATCCTCCGTTCGGCGACGAGCCGCTCCACTGCATGGGCGCCCGCACGGCGAGGCGCCCCGGCGCGTCGAGGTTCTCGCCCATGCCGATCTCTTCGCCGTAGAACAGCACGGGGGTGCCGGGCAGCGCGAACAGCAGGCTGTAGACCATCCGGATGCGCGCCTGATCGCCGCCGAGCATCGGGGGCAGCCTGCGCCGCAGCCCGCGGCCGTACGCCTGCATGCGCTCCTCGGGCCCGAAGGCGGCGAAGACCTCCTCGCGCTCGGCATCCGTCAGCTTGTCGAGCGTCAGCTCGTCGTGATTGCGCACGAAGTTCGCCCACTGGCTGTCGGCGATGAGCTTCGGCCGGCCGATCAGCGCCTGGCGCAGCGGCTCCGAGCTCTGCCGTGCGAGCGCGAGGTACATGGCCTGCATGCCGACGAAGTCGAACTGCATGTTGAGCTCGTCGGCGTCGTCGCCGCCGAAGTACTCGACCTGCTCCTTCCGGTCGAGGTTCACCTCGCCGAGCAGCAGGGCGTCGCCCTGGCGGCGCGACAGGAACGCCCGCAACGCCCGCAGATAGCTGTGCAGTTCGCCCGCGCTCGCGTTCGGGTCCTCGCCGCTCAGCAGGAACGGAACCGCGTCGACGCGGAACCCCGAGATGCCGAGCTGCAGCCAGAACCCGGCGAGCTTCGCGATCTCGTCGCGCACACGCGGATTCGTGAGGTTGAGGTCGGGCTCGCGCGTGTAGAACTGGTGCCGGAAGTACTCGCCGGTCTTCTCGTCGCGGTCCCACACGCCGTCTTCGTCGCCGGGGAAGGCGCTGTCCTGCGGGCTCTGCGGCGGGCAGTCGGTGCGCCAGATGTAGAAGTCGCGGAACGGCGACTGCGTGCTCTCGCGCGATTTCTGAAACCAGGGATGCCGGTCAGAGGTGTGCTGCACGACGAGGTCGATCACGACCCGAATGCCCCGGTCGCGGGCGACCCGCACCATCTCGACGAAGTCGCCGAGCGAGCCGAGCCGCTCGTCGACGGCGTAGAAGTCGATCGGGTCGTAGCCGTCGTCGACGCCGCCCGACGGGTGCACCGGCATCAGCCACAGGCACGTCACGCCGAGGCTCGCGAGGTAGTCGATCCGCTGCGCGAGGCCCGGGAAGTCGCCGACGCCGTCGTCGTTCCAGTCGAGGAAGGTCTTCACGTCGAGGCAGTAGACGATCGCGGTCTTCCACCACAGGTCGCCCGTGTCCGTGATCTTCACGCGATGCCGGTACCCCGGCCGGCCGGGTGCTACTCCGGCACGACCCGCAGCGTCGCGCCGACGGAGGGCCCTTCGACCATCGGCTGCCGGAACTCGGCGGGCTGGGCGGCGTACTTCGCGTTGTAGGCATCCGTCACCGCCTGGTTCTTGATCTCGTTCACCGGCTCGAAGGTGACCTCGTGCGACACCTCGCCCGCGGTGAACGCGGCGCGCCCGGTCTCGCGCACGTGCCGGTACCAGCGCGCCCCGGTGCCGCGCACCGAGCGCACGAACACCTCGCTGCCGTCGGTGACGGCCCAGATGGTGACGGCCGGCAGGGGCGTGCCGTCGCCCGCGAGCGGGGCGAGCTGCACCTCCTCGACCTGGCCGATGGCGCGCACTTCCTCAGGGGTCCATTCGCTCATGTCGCCAGTGTCACGCAGCCGCCGCCCGCCCGCGACCCCATGTACAGGCATCCGCTTGCCCGTTTAGCCTGCAGCTATGACGGACAGCGCGGTTCCCAGCTACGAACTCAACGACGGCACGACGATCCCGGTGATCGGGCTCGGCACTTACGGGCTGAACGGCGCGGCGGGCGCGGAATCGATCGCGGGGGCGATCGGCCTCGGCTACCGGCTGATCGACACGGCGTATTCGTACGGCAACGAGGATGCCGTCGGCGAAGGCATCCGGCGCTCGGGAATCGACCCGGCCGAGCTCGTCGTGACGAGCAAGGTGCCGAACGGGCAGCACGGGCGCGACCGCACGCTGCGGGCGTTCGACGAGTCGATGCGGCGGCTCGGGCTCGAGCAGCTCGGCCTGTACCTGATCCACTGGCCCGAGCCGCAGAACCACCTCTACGTCGAGACGTGGAAGGCGCTCGTCGAGCTCAAGGAGCAGGGGCGCGTGCGCTCGATCGGCGTCTCGAACTTCGACGCAGGGCAGATCGACGAGGTCGTGGATGCCACGGGCGTCACCCCGGCCGTGAACCAGGTGCCCGTTGACCTGCTGCACCAGAACCGGGCCGCGCGCGAGACGGACGGGCTGCGCGGCATCGTCACCGAGAGCTACAGCCCCCTGAAGAACGCCGACCGCGTCGCCGGGCACGAGTACTTCCGGCAGATCGCGGCAGACCACGGCGTCACGAAGAACCAGCTCGTGCTGCGCTGGCACGTGCAGGTCGGGCTGCTGCCGATTCCCCGCTCGCGATCGCTCGAGCACCAGCGTGAGAACTTCGACATCTTCGGCTTCCGGCTCTCGTCGGAGGAGATCGGGCGGCTGGAGGCCATCGCCTGACGAGGTAGTTTTCACTAGGTGAGCGATACCGCGGCGATCCCCTCCCTTCCTCGGCGCTTCGCCGCGCTGCGGAACCGCGACTCGCGCCCGTACCTGTTCACCTCGGGGCTGTCGATGATGGCCGACAACACCGAGCACGTGATCACGTACTGGGTGCTGTGGCAGACGTTCCACTCGCCGGCCCTCGTCGGCTTCCAGATCATCAGCCACTGGCTGCCGTTCCTGCTGCTGTCGGTCTGGTCGGGCACGCTCGCCGAGAAGTACGACTGCCGCCGCCTGATCCAGGCGGCGCAGGGGCTCTTCATGCTCGTCTCCGCGGTGTGGGGTGTGCTCTTCCTTACCGACAGCCTGACGGTCTGGGCGGCCTGCATCCTGCTCGTGCTGCACGGCACCGCAGGCTCGCTCTGGGGGCCGGCCGAGCAGCTCATGCTGCACGACTTCGTCGACCGGCACGAGCTGCCGAGCGCGGTGCGCATGAACGCCACGTTCCAGAGCCTCGGCATCCTGTTCGGGCCCGTCGTCGGCTCTGCGCTGCTGCTCTGGCTCGGGCCGACGGGCGGCATCTTCGTGAACGTGCTGCTGTACCTGCCGATGACGGTGCTGATGTTCCGCACGAGGTTCACCGGGCACACCAGGGATGCCGCGCACGGCGCCGCCGACGTCGCGGTGAAGCCGCAGGTGGGCTGGCGCGACACGGCGCGGGTGCTGCGCGGCATCCGCTCGAATCACCTGATCATCGCCATGATCATCATCTCGGGCCTGACCGCGGTCACGATCGGGAACGCGCTGCAGTCGTCGATGCCGGTGTTCGCGGCGCGGCTCGGGGCGGGGTCGTCGGGCGACCTGACCTACGGCGTGCTGCTGTTCGCGATGGGCTTCGGGGGCGTGGTGGGCGGATTCCTGCTCGAGGCGACCGGCGTCATCAGGCCGACCCTGCGCGCTGCGGTGCTGTCGACGGTCGTCTTCGGCGGGGCGATCCTGGCGTTCGCGCTGACCGGCAGCTATGCGCTCGCGATCGTCGCGCTGGCGGTCGCGGGCGCAGGCGAGATCGCCTCGCTGTCGATCACGCAGAGCGTCGTGCAGCTCGAGGCGCCCGCCGGCGAGCGCGGCCGCACCCTCGGCGTCTACGGCATGTTCTCCTCCGGGCTGCGCACCGGGGGCGGCGTCACGCTCGGCGTGCTCGGCGCCGCGATCGGCGTGACCCAGGCGATCGGCGTCTTCGCGGCCGTGCTGGCCGTGGGCGCCCTCGTGGCGTGGTGGTACGCGGCGCGGCGGCCGGGGCGTGCGAGCCGCGGCGAGACGACGCTCGATGCCGGAGTCGCGCCATGAATCCGACAGTTCCGGTCGTCTCGGGTGGGCCGGTCATCGCCGTGGAAGACCCGAGGGCGGCCGACGTGCTCGAGCTGCTCGCGGAGCACCTGCGTGACATGCACGCCACATCGCCCGCCGAGAGCGTGCACGCCCTCGACCCCGACGCGCTCGCGCACCCCAGCATCACCTTCTGGGCCGCGCGCGACGCGGCGACCGGCGAGCTGCTCGGCGTCGGCGCCCTCAATCAGCACCCCGGCGGTCTCGGCGAGCTGAAGTCGATGCGCACGGCGGCCGCGGCGCGAGGGCGCGGCGTGGCGAGTGCGATGCTCGGCGCGATCGTGGCCGAGGCGCGCCGGCGAGGCATCCGCGAGCTCAAGCTCGAAACGGGGGCGGAGGACTACTTCGCGCCCGCGCGTGCGCTGTATGCGAAGCACGGATTCCTGCCCTGCGCCCCCTTCGCCGACTACACCGACGACCCGAACAGCGTCTTCTTCGCGCTCGAGCTGTAGGCGCAGCCCTCAGCGACTGCGCCGCCCGCACGTGATGTCGGGCAGCAGCGCCCGCACCGAGCGGGCGCGCACCGCGCTGCGCCACACCCCGAAGCCGTAGGCGAGGTCGTCGAGCCGGCGCGCCAGGATGAAGCGCGCCGGGTCGAGACGGGGCCGCAGGCGCACGTATTCGATCACGCCGTCGGCGAGCGCGGCCACCGCGGCGGCGCGGGCGATGCGCTTCGAGAACAGCGCGGCGACGAGGGTGACCGGCCACCAGTGCCGCACGAGCAGCGCGCTCGTCTGGTTCAACGTGGCGCCGACGCCGCTCGCGGTGAGGCGCGCGGCCTCGAGGCGCGGATGCCGGGAGCTGGGCAGCCGGCGCGCGATGCGCGCCGCGGCGAACGCGGCGACACCGACGGCGACGGGCGCCGACCAGCGCCGCTGGGCGAGCAGCGCCGCGGCGAAGGCGAGCCCCCACGGCGCGAACACGGCGGGCGCGATCAGCTTCCCGTGCCGCGCGGCGAGCGGGGACGCGGACGATCCGTAGAGCACCTTCCGCGACAGCCAGGTGCGCACCGTCGTGCGGTGGTCGTGCCGCACCGTGGCCGCCGGCTCGTAGCGCACCCGCCGGCCGCCGGCGACGAGCCGCCACACGAGGTCGACGTCCTCGCCCTCGCGCAGCGCGGCGAACCCCTCGCCCAACGCGTCGACCCTGGCGAGCAGGAAGGTCGCGGGCACCCACGAGACCGGCGAGCGGGGCCGCACGTTCCCGCCGTGCGGGCCCAGGTCGAGCGACGAGCGGGCGGCCTCATAGCGCCCGATCCAGTTCGTCTCACCGCCGTCGTGCAGGCCGAGCACCCGGGGCGCCGCGACCGCGAGGCGCGGGTCGGCGAAGTGCCGCAGCAGCGCGGGCACCACCCGGTCGTCGACGACGACGTCGGTGTCGGCGAACGCGACGAACGGCGTCGTGACGTGCGCGAGCCCGGCCGTGCGCGCCCCGCCCGGCCCCACATTGGCGTTGAGCACGACGAGCCGTGCCCCCCGCCGCGCCACAGCCCGGGCGATGGGCGCGGGCTCGGGCGACGCGTCGTCGACGACGATCACGGGGTGCGCGCGCGGGATCGAGGCGAGCAGCCGCTCGAGGCCGTCGGCGCGGCCGTAGGCGGGGATGACGAAGGTGACGTCCTCGAGCGGAACGGGCGACTCCGGCAGGGACTCGAGCACGGGGTCGGCCAGGCCGGCATCCAGCAGGCGCTCGCCGAGCGCACGCGAGCGTGCACCGCTCAGCTCCAACTCGCGCCCGCGCATCATCCGCTGCGCTGCGGGGGTGAGGTACAGCACCGTGGTGGGCGCACCGCCGATGAGGGTGCGGCCGCCCTCCGAGACACGGGTGTCGTGCCGCAGCCGCAGCACCACCCCGTCCGGCAGCCCGCGCGCCCCCGCCCCGCTCACCGAGCCACCGACTCGGGCAGCCGCGCCCACGCGGCATCCGCCATCGCCGCGAGCAGCCGGGCGCCCTCCGCTGCGGAAGCCCCCGTCGGGTCACCGAGCACGCCGTTCGGCGCGAGCTCGCGCACGCCGCGCCGGCGCAGCGCGGGCATGAGCTCGTCGATCGGGGTCGCGTTGCCGGGGGCTGCGAGATCGAGTGCGACGGATGCCGGAGCGAGATGCAGCATCACCGAGGTCTCCGTTCGGCCGGCGTGGGCGTCGCCGCCCGCGACGCCGCAGGGCACCCAGCTGACGTCGTGCCCCTCCTCGGCGAGCTGCGCGACGGCATCCGTCAGCGCCCGCACGTTGCCGCCGTGGCCGTTGACGAACACGACGCGCGGCGCCCACGCCCGCAGCGAGCGCGCGAGCTCGACCACCACGAGGCCAAGCGCCTCTTCGCCGATCGAGGTCGTGCCGGGGAAGTCCTGGTGCTCGCCGCTCGCGCCGTAGGGCAGCGCCGGCGCCACCACGACGTCGACGGATGCCGCACGCAGCCGTTCCGCGACGCCGCGTGCGACCGCCGCCGCGATGACCGCGTCGGTGTCGAACGGAAGGTGCGGCCCGTGCTGCTCGGTCGACCCGAGCGGGACGAGGACGAGCGCGGGCTCGCCCAGCTCGGGCCAGCGCGCGGGGGCGAGCTCGGTCACTGCTGCGGCGCGGAATCGGGCGCAGGCGAGCCCGGCGCCGGCGGCGTGACCGGCGCCTCGGCGCTCGCGGGCGCCGCCGGCTTCCGCGGACGGCGCGCGGCTGGGCGCGTCGATCGTCGAGCGGCCGAGGACCCGGCCGCCGTCGACGGGGATGCCGCTGCTCCGGCATCCCCCGCCCCCAGGTGCCGTTCGAAGCCCTGCGGAATGAAGAGGTCCTGGCGGCTGAGCTCGTGGATCGACTTGTGCCCGAGGCCCAGCACAGCCGAGTCGAGCCCCATGCGCAGCAGGTCGAGCACGTTCTCAACGCCGGTCTGCCCGTTGGCGGCGAGGCCCCAGAGGTACGCGCGGCCGATCATCACGGCGCGCGCGCCGAGGGCGAGCGCCTTCGCGACGTCGCCGCCGCGGCGCACGCCGCCGTCGAGCAGCACCTCGACCTGGTCGCCGACAGCGGCCGCGACGGCGGGCAGGCAGCGGATCGTCGCCGGGGTCGTGTCGAGGTTGTTGCCGCCGTGGTTCGACACCGAGATCGCCGAGACGCCGGCGTCGACCGCCCTCTTGGCGTCGTCGACCCGGGTGATGCCCTTCAGGATGAACGGACCGCCCCATTCCTCGCGCAGCCACGCGACGTCCTCCCACGTGGGCGGCGGGGTCTGCTGCCACTCGTAGTACGCCCCGAAGAAGGTCGGCGCCTCGCCGCCCGGCGGCTGCAGGTTCGGCGTCGTCAGGTCGGGCACGCGGCCCGTCTTGCCGTAGGCCCACAGCCACTTGGGCCGGATGATCGCCTCTGGGGCGAAGTCCCACATCGCCTTGAGCGTCATCTTCTCGGGGATCGCGGGCGAGCCCCAGTCGCGCCCGATCGAGAACGACCAGTCGAGCGTCGCGATCAGGGCCTTCGCGCCGGCGGCCCGTGCGCGGTCCATGCGCTGCACCATCTGCTCGCGCGTGCCCGTCCAGTACATCTGGAAGAAGGTGTTCGGGTTCGCCGCCGCGACCTCTTCGACGGGCTTCGACGCGAACGACGACAGCCCCATGATCGTGCCCCGGTTCGCCGCCGCCCGCGCGACCGCCACCTCGCCCTCGGGATGCACCGCCTGCACACCCGTCGGCGAGATCAGCACGGGAAGCGAGATCGGGATGCCGAGCACCGTGGTGCTCAGCTCGCGCTCGCTCTGATGGCCGGCCACGTGCGGGGCGAACTGCAGCTCGGCGAACGCCGCCTGGTTGTCCTCGGGCGTGCGGCCGCGCTCCGAGCCGGCCACGAGCGCCGCGTACACGGACGGCGGCAGGCGCTTCTTCGCGCGGCGCTGCGCCTCGAGCACGGTCTCGAACCAGGGATTCTGCCTCCAGGGCATCTGAGCTCCTTGTGTGTTGTGCCGATTATCGGTCTCGGAAGATGTCGGTCACCGCAGGCGCGACATCGTGGAAGTCGCGCACGAGGTGCAGGGTGCCGTGCCCGCTGCGCGCAAGCTCGCGGCCGAGCTCGACGTCGCGCTCGCCGCTCGTGTCGAGCAGCACGTCGAGCCGGGGCAGCGCCGCCGCGAGCGGTCGCGGGTCGGGGCCGGCGTTGTGCACGCAGTCCGAGAGCAGGACGACGCGGCTGTCGCGCTCGGGGGAGCGGGCCAGCTGCTCGGCTGCCAGCTGCAGCGGGAACGCGACGTTGGTGAGACCCCGCGCGGGAATCCGCATCAGCTGGTCGAGCAGTTCGAAGGGGCGCACCGGCGCCCCGATCTCGAGCAGCACCGCGGCATCCGACCAGAAGGCGATCACGGCGAGCCTGTCGCGCTCGAGCTCGCCCGCGAGCGCGCCCACCGCCGCGGCCGACGTGGTCAGCCGCTCGCCCTTCGACGACCCCGAGACGTCGACGAGCAGCACGACCGCGCGCGTCGAGCGGATGCGGTCGCGCACGATGATGTCCTCGTCTTCGGGCACCGGCCGCTCGGCGAGCACCTCGATGGTCGCGTCGAGGTCGATGTCGTCGGCCGCACCGCGGTAGGGCAGGCTCGCGAGCACGCCCTGCCCGCGGCGCGACGACGACTGCGCCCGTGGCCGGGGCACGGCGAGCGCCGCCGCGATCGCCCGAGCCCGTTCGCGCGCGGCGGGCTCGACGGCGAGCTGCTCGTCGATCAGGGCGAGCTCGGCCGGGTCATCCGTGAAGCCCGCCTGCAGGGCGCTCGGCAGCTGCGGCGCACGGGCGGATGCCGCGCCGCGCTTCTGCGCGCGCAGGGCGATTCCGGACTTTCCCGGCGTGGCCTCGAACAGGGTGGGCTCCTCGGTGAGTTGCTTCGGGGTGCGGGTGAGCGGCCGCGTCGGCGGCCGCTGGGCGCGGCGTTCGACGGGGCCGCCGTCGGCGGGGACCTCTCTTCACGTCGGCCCGGTGAAGGTGGCCGGCTCGAGGATGAAGCGGTCCTCCCAGATCTCGCGCAGCACGCGCTCGGGGGTGGTCTCGGCCGCTTCGTCGAGCCGGATGCGGCCCGAGAGCGAGACGAGCATGGCGTCGAGCATCAGCTCGGGGTACGGCGCCGCGCCGTCGCCGGCGCCCGCGCGGGCATCCGGCTCGGCCCTCGTCACCCCGCGCAGTGCGGCGAGCTCGTTCGCGATCAGCGCGCAGTCGATCGCGCCCCGCACGCTCGAGCCCTGCCGCACCGCGGGGTGCGCGCGAGTCGCCCGCGTCACGGCGACCGCGTCGACGACGATGCGCTCGGCCACGGCGCCCGCGATGCCGCTGCGCAGCGCGACGATGCGCTCTTCCGCGGCGGCATCCTGATAGTCCACGACGATGCGGTTGAGGCGGTCGCTCACGCTCATCGACAGGCGCGTCGTGCCCACGTTGTCGTAGGGGTTCATCGACGCGATCACCCGGAAGGTCGGCTTCGCGACCACGCCGCCGACGCGCGGCACCTCGATCGCTCGGTCGGCCATGGCGGTGAGCAGGGTGTTGAGAGTGTCCTCCGGCGCGCGGTTGAACTCCTCGATGTAGAGGAACCCGCCCTGCTCCATCGCCTCGACGAGCGGTCCCGCGACGAAGTTGTCGGCGCTGTAGTCCTCGCGCAGCACGCGGGCGGGGTTGTGGTGGCCGATCAGCTTGGCCGGCGTCAGGTCGCCGTTGCCCTCGACGAACAGCAGCGGGATGCCCCACTCTGCGGTGATCGCTTTGAGCATGGTCGTCTTGCTGGTGCCCGGCGGCCCCTCGAGGATGAGGTCGCGGCCGGCGCCGACGGCCGCGAGGGCGAGCTCGAGCTCGTGCTCGCGGCCGACGACCCGCGCGAGGATGCGCTCGCGCAGCGCCGTGCGGTCGCCCGGGTTCGTGACGTCGCCGTCGGTCATGCGGATGCCTCCTCTGCGGCCCCTCGTTCCTAGTACTGCGTCATGCCGCCGTCGACGGCGAGGGCGTGCCCGGTGACCCACGTCGACTCGTCGGAGGCGAGCCAGAGCACCGCGTTCGAGATCTCGCGCGGCGGCATCATGCCGGGAATCCACTGCGTCAGCATCCCGAACAGGTCCGGGTTCTCCTTCTGCCCGCGCTCGAAGCCGTTGTCGGGCAGGCCGAAGATGCCGTTCGCCATCGGGGTGTCGACGCCGCCGGGGTGCACGGAGTTCACCCGCACGTGGTCCTTCGCGAGCTCCATCGCGAGCGACTTGGTGAGCCCCGTGACGCCGAACTTCGCCATGTTGTAGGCGAGGTTCCACGGGCCCGCCTTGAGCCCGTTGGCCGAGCTCGTCAGGATGATCGAGCCGCCCCCGCCGTCGATGAGGTGCTGCACGCCGGCCGTCACGGTGTTCCACACGCCGATCAGGTTGATGTCGATCGTGGTGCGGATGATCTCCGGCGTCATGTCGTGCCAGGGGCCGACGATGTCGATGCCGGCGTTGCCCGCGATGACGTCGAGCCGGCCGAGCTCGCCGACCCCCTTGTCGACGAAGGCCTTCAGACCGTCGAGGTCGCGCACGTCGACCGCTTCCGCGACGATGCGCCGATCGAGCGCCTCGACCTGGCGCACCGTCTCGGCCAGATCGTCCGGCGTGGCCGTGGGGTACGGCACGTTCTCGACCTGCGCCGCGATGTCGACCGCGATGATGTCCGCGCCCTCCTCGGCGAGCCGGAGAGCATGCGCCCGCCCCTGCCCGCGTGCCGCCCCGGTGATGAAGGCGACCTTGCCTTCGACCCGTCCTGCCATGTGTGTGTCCTTCCGTAGATTGTCTGAACCGGTCACGCGAGCCGGGTCACTTGATCGTGTAGCCCGCGTCGACCTTGAGCTCGGTGCCCGTGACGTAGCGCGCCTCGTCTGAGGCGAGGAACAGCACGGCGTTCGAGATGTCGACCGGCTCGACCCAGGGGATGGGCAGCGCGTTGGTGGACTCGAACACCGCGGCCGCCTGTTCCTTCGTCGGGTGCTCGACGTCGGGCAGGAAGAGCTTGAACGCCGCCTCGTTGAGGATCATGTCCGTCGCGACACCCGTCGGGTGCACCGTGTTGACGCGGATCCGATAGGGGGCGAGCTCGAGGGCGAGCGTGCGCATGATGCCCACGACCGCGTGCTTGCTCGCCGTGTAAGCGGCGACGTTCGGCGTGCCCTTGAGGCCCGCCGTCGAGCTCGTCAAGATCATCGAGCCGCCCGTGCCCTGCTCGATGAGGTGGGGGATGACCGCCTTGGCGGTGTGCCACACGCCCGTCTGATTGATGTCGATGACGTCCTGCCAGTCGGACTCGCTCACCTCGTGCGTCTTGTCGCCGAAGGCGAAGACGCCGGCGTTGGCCGCGACGACGTCCACGTGACCGAGCTCGGCCACGCCCTCGTCGAGCGCCGCCTTCAGCTCGTCGAAGTCGCGCACGTCGGCCTTGCGCGCGACGACCCGCCGGTCGAGCGCCTCGATCTGCCGCACGGTCTCGTCGAGGTCGGCTTGCGTCGACCCTGCGTAGTACCTCTCGATGCTCGGGATGCCCTCGCAGATGTCGACCGCGATGATGTCGGCGCCCTCCTGGGCGAGGCGCAGCGCGTGGCTGCGCCCCTGCCCACGGGCGGCGCCGGTGACGAAGGCGACCTTGCCCTCTACCCGTCCTGTCATGTCCGCCGCCCCTCTACTTGAGCAGCTGGCCGGCGTCGACGCGGACTTCGAGTCCCGTCACATAGCGGGACTCGTCGGACGCCAGCCACAGCACGGCGTTCGAGATGTCGACCGGCTCCACCCACGGGATCGGCAGCACGTTCAGCGTCTGGAACCGCGGCGCGAGCGCCTCCTTGGTGCGCTGCTCGGGTGTCAGATCCGGAGCGAACAGCTCGTACGTCGCCGAGTTCTGGATCATGTCGGTGTTGACGCTCGTGGGGTGCACCGAGTTGACGCGGATGTTGAACGGCGCGAGCTCGAGGGCTGCCGTCTTCATCACGCCGACGACGCCGTGCTTCGCCGCGACGTAGTGCCCGATGTTCGGGATGGCGAGGAGCCCCGCGGTCGAGCTGGTGAGGATCATCGAGCCGCCGCCGTTCGCCTTGAGGTGGGGGATCGCGGCCTTCACCGTGTGCCACACACCCGTCAGGTTCACGGCGAGCATGTCGCTCCACTGCTCCTCGGTGAGCTCGTCGAGCGTCCCGAAACTGAAGATGCCGGCGTTGGCCGACACGATGTCGAGCTTGCCGAGTTGGGCGACGCCCGCGTCGAGCGCACCCTTGAGCGCGTCGAAGTCGCGGACATCGGCCTGCGTGGCGACGATCCGGCGGTCGAGCGCCTCGACCTGCCGCACCGTCTCGTCGAGATCGGCCGGGGTCGACATGGCGTAGGGCACCGTGTCGATCTGGCCGGTGAGGTCGACGGCGATGATGTCGGCGCCTTCCTGCGCCAGGCGAAGGGCGTGGCTGCGGCCCTGGCCGCGCGCCGCGCCGGTGACGAAGGCGACTTTGCCTTCGACTCTTCCAGGCATGCTGGTTCCTTCTTTCTTTGTCTTCAGATCAGGTAGTTGCCGCCGTCGACGGGCAGCGGCACCCCGGTGACGAACCGTGCCTCGTCGGAGGCGAGCCACAGCACCGCATTCGAGATGTCGACCGGCTCGACCCAGGGGATCGGCAGCGCAATCACGGCCTGCGACGCCGCGGCGAACTCCTCTTTGGTCGACCCCTGTTTGCCGGTGAACAGGTCGTAGGTCGCCGAGTTCTGGATCATGTCCGTGTCCACCTGCGTCGGGTGGATGCTGTTCACGCGGATCGACAGCGGCGCCAGCTCGATGGCGAGGGTCCGCATCAGCCCGACCACCCCGTGCTTGGCAGACACGTAGTGGGCGATGTTTCCGTAGCCGCGGATGCCCGCCTCAGAGCTCGTCAGGATGATCGAGCCACCCCGGCCGCCCGCTTTGATGTGCGGCAGCCCTGCCTTCACGGTGTGCCACACACCGGTGAGGTTGGTGTCGATCATGTTCTGCCACATGTCCTCGTCGAGCTCATCAGCCGGCGCCATCTGCGTGGAGATGCCCGCGTTGGCCGAGATGATGTCGAGTCGGCCGAGCTGGGCGACGCCGTCGTCGACCGCTTTCTTGAGCCCGCCGAAGTCGCGGACATCCGCTTTGCTCGCCACGATGCGGCGGTCGAGCGCCTCGACCTGACGGACGGTCTCGGCGAGGTCCGCCTCCGTCGCGCCGTGATACGGCGCCCCCGGGATGTCCTCGAGCAGATCGACCGCGATGATGTCGGCGCCCTCCTGCGCGAGCCGCAGCGCGTGGCTGCGCCCCTGACCGCGAGCGGCTCCGGTGATGAAGGCGACCTTGCCCTCGACCCTTCCTGCCATGAGCGACCCCCTTACCTCTTGTTGACGAAGCCGGCGTCGACGGGAAGTGTGACGCCGGTGACATAGCGCGCGGCGTCCGAGACGAGCCACACGATCGCGTTCGAGATGTCGACGGGCTCGACGAGCTCGACCGGCAGCGCGTTCGCCATCGCCTGGCCCATCGCCGGGTCGGCCTGCAGGAACTGCTGCATGAACTCGTTGACGACCATCGGGGTGTTGACGCCCGTCGGGTGCACGGTGTTCACGCGGATCGAATACGGCGCGAGGTAGTTGGCGTAGGCCCGCATCAGGCCGACCACGCCGTGCTTCGCCGCGGTGTAGCCGATGCCGCCCGGCGTGTTCCCGCCGATGCCGGTGAGCCCCGCCGTCGAGCTGGTCAGCACGATCGCGCCGCCCTCACCGCGCTCGATCATCGACGGCGCGGCGACCTCGACCGTGTGGTAGACGCCGGTCAGGTTCACGGCGATGACGTCGGTCCACTCCTGGTACTGCGGCGTGAGCGACATCGGCGCGATCCCGGCATTGGCGGCGACGATGTCGACGGGGCCGAGTTCGGCGACGCCGGCGTCGAACGCCGCCTGCAGGGCGTCCTTGTCGCGGACATCCGCCTGCCTCGTGAAGATGCGGCGGTCGAGGGCCTCGACCTGCCGCGCCGTCTCGGCCAGGTCGTCGGGCGTCGACATCGGGTACGGCACGGTGTCGATCTGGGCCGCGATGTCGATGGCGATGATGTCCGCCCCCTCCTGCGCGAGGCGGACGGCGTGGCTACGGCCCTGGCCGCGAGCGGCGCCGGTGACGAAGGCGACTTTGCCCTCGAGAACTCCCATGGTGTTCTACCTGCTTTCTTCTGTTTTCGAGCGCGACGAGCCACCCCGACGGCGTTGTCAGGGTGATCGGATGCGTCGCGCGGGTCTGTGGGGCGGAGCGGGTCCTACTGCGGGTTCTGCGGCGCGAGCCCGGCCAGAGGGTCGGCCTCGCAGGCGTTGACGGGCGGGCGCCCCAGGTCCTCGCGGCGCTTCAGGGTGAGGCGCACCGGCCCGAGGCCCTCGCGGGGCCGGGGCGGCGTGGTGCGGTGCGAGTGGTCGGCCGACGGCTTCGGGGCGAGCCCCTCCTTCGCCTTGGCATTCTTCAGCAGCTCTTCGCCGTAGCCCTGCACGCACTCGGGGTCTGGCCCGTCGAGCGGCAGCCCGGTGAAGAACTTCGCGGCCATGCATCCGCCTTTGCACGTGTCGAAGAACTGGCACGACGTGCACGCGCCGCCCGACTGCGGCTGGCGCAGACGCAGGAACAGCTCGGACTCGCGCCACACCTTCTGGAAGCCGCCCGGCATGCGGACGTTGCCGGCGAGGAACTCGTCATGGATCGCGAACGGGCAGGCGTACACGTCGCCGATCGGGTCGATCAGGCACACGACCCGGCCCGCGCCGCACAGGTTGAGCCCGGGAAGCGCCTCGCCGTAGGCCGAGAGGTGGAAGAACGAGTCGCCCGTGAGCACGCCGTCGCCGTGGGCGACGAGCCAGTCGTAGAGCTGCTTCCGCTGCTCGGGCCGCGGGTGCAGCTCGTCCCAGGTGTCGGCACCCCGGCCGGAGGGCCGCAGCCGGGTGAGGCGCAGCTGCGCGCCGTAGCGGTCGGCGATCGCCTTGAACTCGTCGAGCTGCGGGATGTTGTACCGGGTGCACACGACCGAGAGCTTGAAGTTCTTCATGCCCGCGGCCTGCAGGTTCGCCATGGCGGTGATCGCCGTCTCGTACGAGCCGGGCCCGCGCACATAGTCGTTGACCTCGGCCGTCGCGCCGTCGAGCGAGATCTGGATGTCGAGGTAGTCGTTCGCGGCCAGCTGCCGCGCCCGCTCTGGGGTGAGCTTCACGCCGTTCGTCGAGAACTTCACCCCGACGTGGTGGCTCGTCGCGTAGTCCACGATGTCCCAGAAGTCGCTGCGCACCGTCGGCTCGCCGCCGCCGATGTTGACATAGAAGACCTGCATGCGCTCGAGCTCGTCGATGACCGCGAAGCACTCCTCGGTCGTGAGCTCGCGCGGGTCGCGCCGCCCCGAGCTCGACAGGCAGTGCACGCACGAGAGGTTGCATGCGTAGGTGAGCTCCCACGTGAGGCAGATCGGCGAGTCGAGGCCGTACTCGAACAGGTCGACGAGGCGCTGCGGCTTCGCCGGAGCCTCGGCCCTGACATCCGTCATCGTCATGCCGCCACCTCGCTGCTGTCCTGCTCGCTGCTGTCCTGCTCGACCAGCATCTGCGCCACGCGCAGCGTCTCGAGCGCGCGACGGAACGTCGGGAGCTCGGCGTCTGTGACGCCCGCGTCATGGCAGGCGGCGCGTGCGGACGGCTGCTCGTCGAGGCTGCGCACGACCGCGAGCAGGCGCGGGTCCTTGAGGAACGACAGCTTCCGCGTGCCGAAGTGGTACAGCAGTGCGCCGAACGGCTCGGGGCGCACGGAGACCTGCGGGTGCAGGCGCCAGGCGCGGCTCAGGTCGAGGGGCGGGCGCGATTCAGTAGACACCGCACATGCCGTCGATCGAGACCTCTTCGACGAGAACGTCGGATTCGATGATGGCGTCGTCGGTGTTATCGGCGGCTACGGGCTTCTCAGTCATATCGATGCTGCTCCTGAGTTCGATCTTCGTTGATCGTGGGGATTCCTCCGCGATGGAGCACACGTTACGTGGCACTCGGTGCCACCGCAAGAGCTGTGGAGCAAGATGGTCACCATGACAGGGCAGACGGGCGCGCACGCGACGCGGCGCGCGACCACCGTCGCGCAGCTCAGCCACATCGGGCTGCAGCTGTTCATCGAGAACGGCTTCGACGAGACCACCGTCGACGAGATCGCGGCCGCCGCGGGCATCGGCCGGCGCACGTTCTTCCGCTATTTCGCCTCGAAGAACGATCTGCCGTGGGGCGACTTCGACGAGCTCGTCGAGCGGATGCGCGCCGACCTCGCCGCCGTGCCGGATTCCGAGCCGCTCTATGCGACGCTGACCCGGGCTGTGCTCGACTTCAACACCTATCCGGCATCCGAGCTCCAGTACCACCGCGAGCGAATGCAGCTGCTGATGACCGTCCCGTCGCTCGTCGCCCATTCGACGCTGCGCTACGAGTCGTGGCGCGAGGTGATCGCCGAGTTCGCCGCGCGCCGACTGGGGGAGCCCGTCGGCAGCCTGCGGCCACGCATGATCGGCTGGGTCTATCTCGCCGCATCCCTCGGTGCCTACGAGCAATGGCTGCACGACCCGGGAAGCGAGCTGCTCGAGGTTCTGAGGTCGGCTCTCGACATCCTGTCGGAGCGGCTGACCGCGTGACGGATGCCTCGGCCGAGCCCGCCGTCGACGTGATCGTCGTCGGTGGAGGCTCGGCGGGCTCGGTCCTCGCGGCGCGCCTCTCGGAGGACGACGGCCGCCGGGTGCTGCTGCTCGAGGCCGGCCCCGTGCCCCGCCGCGCCGACGCGTTCCCCGCCGAGGTGCTCGACGCCGGGCGCGTCGCCGGGGCGCGCGCCGGCCTTCCGGTCAACTGGCGGATTCCGGGCGAGCTCACCCCCGGGCGGCCGTTCGTGAGCACCCGCGGGCGCATCCTCGGCGGGTCGTCGGCGACGAACGGCGGGTACTTCATCCGCCCGCGGCTCGCCGACTTCGCGGAGTGGGCGCGGGCGGGCGGGGACGCCTGGTCGTACGAGGGAGCGCTGCCGCTGCTCGTCGGCCTCGAGCGCGACCTCGACTTCGGCGCGCTGGCCGAGCACGGCGACGCGGGCCCGATCACGGTCGCGCGCGACCCGCTCGAGCATCCGGCCGCCCGAGCGTTCGCCGCGGCGAGCGCCGAGCTCGGCTTTCCCGCGGACCCGGACAAGAACGCGCAGGGCCGCCCCGGCTTCGGGCCCGTGCCGAGCAATGCCGTCGGCGGGGTACGCCAGAACGCAGGGCTCGTCTTCGTGCTGCCGGCGCTCGCGCGAGCGAATCTGACGGTGCGCGGCGACACGCTGGTCACCCGGGTGCTGCTCGAACACGGTCGCGCGGTCGGTGTCGTCGCGCGTCCCGCGAACGGGAGCGGGAGCGGCGGCGAGCGCGTCATCCGCGCCGGCCAGGTCGTGCTGGCGGCGGGGGCGATCCGCTCGCCGCAGCTGCTGCTGCTCTCGGGCATCGGGCCGCGCGACGAGCTCGCCGCCCACGGGCTGCCCGTCGCCGTGCACGCGCCGGGGGTCGGAACCGCGCTCTCGGATCACCCGCAGCTCCTCATGGGCTGGCGACCGCGTGAGGCGGTGCCCGCGCCCTCCGGTCGCTGGATGGGCGGCGTCCTGCACGCGGGCCCGGCTGGTGGCGAGCTCGAGGTGCTGCAGTCGCTGCGGCCGATGAGCGAGGTGACGGGGTCCGCCACGAGCGACGACGTGCTGCCGCTGCTCGTGTCGGTGACGACGCCGGCGCGCACGGGGCGCCTCAGGTTGCGCTCGGCCGACCCCGGCGATTCGCCGCTGCTCGACTATCGCTACCTCGGCAGCGCCGACGATCGGGCGCGCTGGCGTGACGCGACGCGCCTGGTGGCCGGCGTGCTGGATGCCGCGGCGATCCGCGCCGACGCGCGGGCGACGACCGCCCCCGAGGCATCCGCTCTCGCCGACGACGACGCGCTCGACGCCTGGGTGATCGCGCGCCTCGGCACCGCGATGCACAGCGCCGGTACCGCCTCATTCGCGGGGCCGTCACCGGTTGTCGACCCGGGCGGCCGCGTGCTCGCCGTACCGGGGCTGCGCGTCGGCGACGCGTCGATCCTGCCCGCAGCGCCGCGCCGGGGCACGGCTGTGGCGGCGTTGCTCGCGGGCGAGATCGTGGCCGCCGCGATGCGCTCGGACGGCTGAGAGGCGGTCAGAGCGCGGCGGCGAGCCGGGCGAGCTCGCGCTGCGCCGCGGCATACTCGGCGTCGAACGCCGCACGCTCGCCGGCCATCGCGGGCACGCTCAGCGCGAGGGTGCGACTCACGGCGACCGTCTCGACGCGCATGCCGAGCGCGCTCTCGAGGATGATCCGCAGCGGCGGCACCGTGTGGTCCCAGTTCTCGGTCGCGGAGCCCTGGTCGTAGATCGCCCCACGCGTCGTGACGATGACGGCCGTCTTCCCGCGCAGCGGCTGACTGTCGACGTCGAAGGGGGCGGTCAGCCCCGGAACGTGGATGTGGTCGACCCACGCCTTGAGCGTCGACGGCAGCGAGTAGTTGTACATCGGCGCCCCGACGACGAGTGCGTCCGCGCCGAGCAGCTCGTCGATCAGCGCGCTCTGGCGCGTCTCTGCCTCGGGGAACGCCGGCGCTCCGGCAGGCCGCAGCCGCGGCGGCCAGTGCAGCGAGGCGTGCGGCAGATGCGGCAGCGCTTCAGCGTGCAGGTCGCGGCTGACGACGGTGTGGTCGGCGCCGCGCTCGCGCCACCGGGTGGCGAACTCCGCGGTCAGCCGGCGCGAGACCGAGGCGTCCCCCGCGGAAGACGAGTCGAGCTGCAAGAGAACCGGCATGTGTCCCGCCCTTCGTCGTGTGGGTTCACGTTACGCCCGAGAGGATGCCGCTCGGCGACCGGGCCGGTCGGGTCTGCGCCCCCGGTCGCGCACTTGTGCGTCCGCGCCCGACAGCTGCGCCCACCCGCGCGGGCGCAGCTGTCGGTGCCGGGCGCAAAACCCGGCGGGGGATCCCGGCAGGGGACCCCTGCTAGCTCGCGATCGCCGGGGCCGGGGCCACGGCCGCCTCGCCGCGCGCCTCGCCCGGCTGCGCCGCGTGCGCGACCGCGAAGACCTGCTGCAGCGTCGCGTCGAGATCCTGCGCGAGGCACTCGGCGGCGATGATGTGGTCGGGGCGCACGATCACGGCGCCGACGGGGCGGGCGTCGAACCAGTCCTTGAGCACGCCGCCGTCGCCGATCACGACGACGGACGCGTCGGTGTGCAGCAGCTGCTGCGCGCGTCGATCGCGGGGTCGTCTGCTCCGGCATCCGAGCGCGGGCACGTCAAAGACACGTTCTGGATCATCGGTCTGATCCTCGCGCTCGAGAAGCGCCTGTCCGACAACGAGGCGCGCAAGAAGTACCTCGAGATCCGCGGGCAGATGCTCGACACGGCGCTCGCGCAGGTCGGCGGGCAGTTCCCGCCCGAGGCGCTCGCGGCCGACCCCGAGCTGTCGACCCTCGCCGTCGACCTTCTGACCGAGCACTACGCGAAGCTCGGTGCCGCGTGCGCGACCGAGCTCGCCTCGGCCGGGTACCGCATCGCGGCGATGTCGCCCTCTGGCCGGGGCGCGGCGCTCGCCCGCGAGCTCGGCGGCGTGGGCCTCGACGGCTCGAACCGCTCGGTGGACGATCTGCAGGCCGTCGTCGACCTCGCCGTTACCGAGTACGGCCGCGTCGACACGGTCGTGAACTGCTCGGGGCATGCCGCGAAGGGCAAGATCCTCGAGCTCACCGACCAGGACTGGCAGGACGGCCTCGAGCTCTACCTGCTGAACGTCGTGCGCATGGCGCGCATCGTCACGCCGCACCTGCTCGAGGCCGGCGGCGGCTCGATCGTCAACATCTCGACCAGCTCGCCGTTCGAGCCGAACCCGAACTACCCGGTCTCCGCGACGATCCGCGCGGGTCTCGCGTCGTTCACGAAGCTTTACGCCGACGAGCACGGCCCGCGGGGCATCCGCGTCGACGGGGGCAGCTCGCGCGCGGTGCAGCGCGGGCGTTGTAGCGCGGGCGGCGCTCACCTGTGCCGTTGCAGTCGAGGTGCCTGTGCGGGCATCTTCAGCGGGCGGGGCAAACGGGCATTGGTACAGACCGCGGCCATGCGGCGGCCGCTTTCCGCGCGACTCCGCGTGATGGGGGACGGGCTATCGCGCTGCATACGACCGAGCTCCTAAGGTCGGGCGTACGCCCCACTACGGTGGACCCGGTCGTACGCTCCGACGACCAGGTACCCGACTCCGAGCAAGGACCACACGATGCCGAGCACGATCCGCAGCGTCGTCAGACCCTCCGCGATCGCCAGCGCAAGCCAGACCGCGCCCAGGCACGTCATCAAGACGCCTCTCCACAGCCGGGGCCGCCCGAACATTGCTCGAATGAGCGGCTGGCGGTCGTCGTCTTCGCTCACGGTAGAAATGTAGTCCCAAGGCCGCTCGACGCTGAAGCCCGATGATCGATCAAACGCGGACATCAGAATCGACCTACTGCCGACGAGTCGCCCAAAGCGATGCGCGCAGACCGATCGCTCCACGGGCAGGTCAGGGCCCTTGTATGGCAGTGTCGAGTGAGAGTCGACTCTTGTGCAGAATTCCGTCGAGGTCATGGGGCCGCTGAGGTGGGTTTTCACCGCCGTGCTGTTGGCGCTCGCGATCATCAATTGGGCGGCGGGTCACGGTTACATTGGGCTGAACTCGACAATCGGCATCCGGATTCCGCCGCTTCAGCGCAGCAAATCCGCCTGGAGGGCGGGGCACGCAGCAGGCGTGGTTCCGGCAGCGGTGGCTTTCACCGTCTTCCTGATCTGCAGCATCGTCGGCCTCTTTGCGAGCGTCGTGGTCTGGGGAGTGGTCGGTTGCCTTCGTGGGTGGGCTGGTCTGGTCAATCACGGTTGCGGTTCGCGCCGCCAACGCTGCGTAGCTCCGCAGTTGCGTGGAAACCCATCGACTATCCGGCGACGCAAATTTGTGGTTCTCGGCCTAGTCTCATCGCCATGGGGTTGCAGCACGAGGTCATCACAATCATGGTGATCGCGTTCGGGGTTCTCTTCCTCGTTGCCTTCTTCGCCATGCCGTGGATCGTCCAGGGCGAGCGTCGGCGCCAGCGGAAGAAGGCACAGTCCGGAACAGTGGGCGTGTTCGACGAAGTCTTCCATCCCGAAGCAAAGAACGCTCGCGTCATGTGGGAGGCGCAGACCGAGCTACCCGCGCCTGCACCGACGCCGGGAGACAAGCCCGACCTCGACGGCGGGCACATCACCATTCGGCTTCCCCAGCAATAAGCCACCCTGCTTCTTGCCTCTGCGTCTAGCTAGCATCGTGGGGGTGGCAGGGACGATCGTTGTGACAATGAAGGGCTACTGGCTCAGCGCCGGATGGTTCCGGCTGACGGCCCGCCCGTTCGTCCGGATCGACGGAGCCGAGCAACGGGTCCGGTGGGGCGTCCCACACTCGACCGATGTCGAAGCCGGCACGCACACCGTCGCGGGTGGCATCCGATACCCCGGCTTCTCTTCCCTCATGGGAACCCGTGACATCACCGTCAACGTCGCCGCTGGTCAGACCGTTTCCCTCATTGCCCGAAACGGGCTCTTCAACAGCGAACCGTTCTATCTGTCGGCCGCACGCTGATCGATCGGCTATCGGGCGCGCAGTCTCGCGTCCGAACCGCATCGTCTGGCGGCGTGCGCTGCGGGAGCGAACGCGTTGTCTTCTGGGACTTCGATGGCAGGCTCGCGGCGCGAGATCTGCTCTCCTCGCGGGGTACCGGAACGTGATCCTCAGCAGTCACGCACTCGAACTACCGCAACTCGTTGCGGATCTGGGGCTTTCTCCCTGGATCGGCAGGACCATCACGAGCCAGCGGTCGGCGCGGAGCAGGCGAACCCATGCATCTTCGAATACGCGCTTGAGGCGGCAGGTGCGGGTGATGACGTGTGGATGATTAGTGACAATCCCGTTGCCGACATCGGTGGAGCTGAGGTAATCGGTCGAAGTTCGGCTTTACGCGTCTGCGTCGTGATCGCTCGGGAGACCCTGGTCACCAGACCAGTCTCGTGTCGTCTTCGTAGACGGTGCCGGTGGGTCCGTCGGCGTCGAGGGTGGCGAGGCGGATGGCGACGGCGGCGCCTTCGTCGGGGGTGCGGGTGCCACGGAAGCCGTTGAAGTCGGTGGCGACGTGGCCGGGAGCGGCGCCGTTGATCTTGAGTGCGGTGTCGGTGAAGGCGCGGGCGTAGTGGACGGTGATCGCGTTCAGGGCGGTCTTGGAGCTGGAGTACACCATGGAGGGCTGCCCGGCCCAGGCGCCCTCTTCGCCGAGGGAGCCGCGCTTG
Organism: Gryllotalpicola kribbensis; assembly: GCF_039538245.1. Classification (NCBI taxonomy): domain Bacteria; kingdom Bacillati; phylum Actinomycetota; class Actinomycetes; order Micrococcales; family Microbacteriaceae; genus Gryllotalpicola; species Gryllotalpicola kribbensis. Next base: position 210,505 of record NZ_BAABBX010000014.1, on the reverse strand, counting down.
CTGGTGACGTTGACCACGCGAGGCGCGTCAGCCTTCATCAGCAGGGGCAGGAAGGCGTTCATCATGCGCACGACGGCGAAGACGTTGACCTCGTAGACGCGGCGCATGTCCTCGGGCGTCTCCTCGGTCGGGGTGGGCAGGTGGTCCATCGGGCGGAAGGTGAGGGTGTTCGCGCCGGCGTTGTTGACTAGCACGTCGAGTCGGCCGAACTCGTTCTCGACGAGCTCGGCGAGTGCGTCGACCTGGTGCTGGTCGGTCACGTCGAGCAGGACCGGGCGCACGTCGCCGTCCAGGGTCTCGGCCGCGGCGTGGCCGGCGGCGAGGTCGCGGGCGCCGAGGAGCACGGTGAAGCCCTTGGCAGCGAGCCCGCGGGCGATGGCGAAGCCGATGCCCTTGTTCGCCCCGGTGACGAGTGCGACCGGGCGAGCTGTGTCTTGTGTTGTCATGACAACATGATCGCCCTAAAATGTTGTCATGTCAACACGGGTGACCTAGGCTCGGGGTGTGAAGGGTCTTTCGGATGAGGAGGCGCGCATCTGGCATGCCTGGAAGCGCGCGAGCGACACGGTCAGGGCGCGGGTGGCCGAGGAGATCGGCGCCGCGACGGGGCTGTCCGATCCGGACTTCGGCATCTTGACGCGTTTGGAGGATCTCGGCGACGGAACGCTGAGGCAGAGCGAGCTGGCCGCCTCGATGGGGTGGCACCGCAGCCGCCTGTCCCATCAGCTCACCCGTATGGAGGAGCGTGGGCTGGTTCTGCGCGACGCGGCCGCCGGCCCCGGGGTGACGGTCTCCCTCACTCCCGCGGGATCCGCTGCCGTCGCCGCGGCGCGCCCCGTCCACGCCGAAGCGGTGCGACGCCACCTCGTCTCGCGCATCCCGTCCGCTGAGCTGGCCCGCCTCACGGAGGTGCTGGAGCGGCTCGGAGACGCCAGCACATGATCCGCGACAGCGAGGCGCCCGCGGAGGCACCGGGGAGCTTCTCCCTGCGTCGGGGTGCGGGCCGGTGGACGTTCGTCGGGCCGGGAGGTCATGCCTTCGTCAGTCTCGGCGTCAACCATGCGGACGAGACGAACCTGCTGTACCCGCACAACATCGGTCTCTGGCAGGAGCGGTACGGCAGCACGGCCGCATGGATCCGGAACGGCCTGGAAGCCGACCTGCAGGAGTGGGGCTTCACCACCATCGGCGCCACCGAGGAGGCGGTGTCCGGGCGGCAGCTCGCCGCCGGCGGTGGCCTCGTCGACATCGCGCATACGCACGGCTGGCCCGTCACCGACTACGCGAGCGCGAGCCTGCCGTACTGCGTGCCGCTGCGCCCCTTGGAGATCGAGGCGTGGAACGCGTTCCCGGCGTACCGTGACCCGAGGGACCCCGGCTTCGCCGAGTACTGCGACTACCTCGCCCGCCGCTACGTCGCACCCCACGCCGGACGGCCAAACCTGCTGTGCTACCTCCTCACCGACGCCCCGCGCTGGACCGGCCACCCCGCCGGTGCGGGATTCCCCGGAGCGGACGATCCCAGCGTCCTCTTCGAGATCGCCGACGCTTATCACCGGACGATCACCGCGGCCATCCGCCGCCACGACCCGGACCACCTCATCCTCGGAGACCGCTACGGGCTGACCGCGGGAATGCCCGGAGCAGTGCTCGAAGCCGCGAAGCCGCACGTGGACGCGTGGGCCGTGCAGGTGTTCACCGGAGCCAGCGACGGACGGCTGAGCCGGAGCCTCGATACCCTCGACGCGCTCCACGAGCACACAGGCAAGCCGATCCTCATCGCTGACACCGGCAACTGGTGCGCCACCCCGACCAGCCCGCACCGCGCCTCCGACATCCCCGACCAGGCCGGCCGCGCCCGTCGCTACATCACCGCACTGTCTGCATACGCATCCCGGCCCTGGTTCCTGGGCTGGCACTGGTGCGGCTACATTGAAAACACCGCCCGCGGCGTCGGCATGAAAGACCCCTACGACCAGCCATACCGCGACTTCGTCGAACCAGTCGCCGAAGCCAACCCTGACATCGCCGCCACCCTCGGACACGAGAACTCGCTGTGACGGGCCCGTACCGGTGTTCTGCCCGCCGGCCTCGCAGCCTTGCCACTGGCAAAGATGGTCGGGCGTGCGGCCCACCCACGCGCCGGTGAAGAACGCGCGGCACGCTGACCGATCCGCTATCGAGGCATTCCAACATCGGTTTCGCGACGGCAGGACGTACACTTTTCTGTACGGGAGGTTCGTCATGAAGACCATGAGCTACACCGAGTCGCGAGCAAAATACGCCGAAGTACTCGATTCGGTCGTCGACGACCGCGAAGAAGTCATCATCACCCGCGCGGGCCACGAACCCGTCGTCATCGTCTCGCTCGAGGACTATGAGTCGCTGCGGGAGACGGCGTATCTCATGCGCTCGCCCGCCAACGCGCGCCGGCTCCTCGACGCGATGGAGCGCCTGGAATCGGGGCGCGGCCAGGCACACGAGCTGATCGAGACCGACTGACGTGCAACTCGTCTGGGACGAGAACGCCTGGGACGACTACCTGTGGTGGCAGGCACAGGACCGCAAGGTGCTGAAGCGGATCAACGCCCTGCTCGTCGACATCCAGCGCAACGGCAACGATGGCATCGGCAAGCCCGAGGCGCTCAAGCACGACTTCGCGGGATATTGGTCCCGGCGCATCACCGACGAACACCGCCTGGTCTACAAACTCGTCGGGGATGAGGTCCGCATCGCCTCCTGCAGATACCACTACGGGTAGCGCGCCGTCTCCCGCCGGCAACTTCCGTCAGCGCGCCCGCTGGGCGACTCCGTCATGACGCGTCGCTGGGAGCGACAAGCTCGACTTTGAACCGCTCGCCGTTCTCAAGAAATGCGGCGTAGTGGTCGGGGCCGCCAGCCCAAGGATGGCGGTCGGCATACAGTTGCGACCGTGCTGGGTCTGGCGCGGACCATCTCGGATGGTCAGACGGTCGCCTACTTTCAGGACCTGCTGATGGAGCCCCGCTCTCAACGACACGGTACCGGAGAAGCCTTGCTCGACGAAGTGCTCTATCGCACGCGCGACATCCGGCAATTCGTACTCCTGACGGGCGCCGAACCGACGCAGAGCGCGTTCTACGAGTCGCGTCGACTTGTCGAAACGCGCGACGTCCGCCCAACGCTGATCGATCAGCTCGCGCGCTGCTGCCACGATGGTTTCGTGGATGCCGACCTCGAACCCGCCCTGGTGCCCGAGCTGCTCGTCGCTGACCTGTCTCGGAGCCTCTCATTCTGGGTGGGGCTCTGCGGGTTCTCGGTTCGTTACTCACGACCTGAGGAAGGCTTCGCGTACATCGCTCGCGGCACCGCGCACGTGATGCTCGAGCAGATCGGCGTCGGGCGCAACTGGGTCACCGGCGCTCTGGAATCTCCGCTCGGACGCGGCATCAACTTCCAAGTCAGCGTCCCGGACTGTTCGCATATCGCCGAAGCTCTGCGCGCAGCGGGTGTGGAACTCTTCATGGAGCCCGAGACGAAGTGGTACCGCGTCGATGACCACGCAGCCGGCGTCCAGCAGTTCCTCGTCACAGACCCAGACGGCTATCTCCTCCGCTTCCAGTCCTCGGTCGGCCGCCGCAACATCGCTCGCTGAACCACCGCTCAGCGAGCCGCGGTCAGCCCCAAGGTGCCGCACGAGGAAGTTGACGCTTCGGCCGATGATGTCGTCGGCCTGCACAGCGGTCCATGCGCCTGTGCAGCCAGCCATCAAAGGTGCCGATGCTCACGTTCGGGCCGGCCGCTTCGACAAGCGGTTCGCGCTTCTCCGTCGTCGGCATTGCACCCTTCTAAGCCGCGCACGAGCTCGGCCAGACCCCAGATCGTCAGTACCATCGGCGAGAGGTCATCGGATGGTCATGAGGTTCTCGGCACGGCCGGCACGGAGTACGACGTCCACGGGGGAAGCCCATGAGCGCCGCGCACTGATCCCGATCCTCTTCGGCATCACACTCGTGCTGGCCGGATGCTCTCAGCCGACCGCCGCGCAGTCTCCCCGGAACCCGCCCTCCACAAGCGTGGGGCAGCCCACTGGCAACTCCTCGGTGCCGGCGACGCCGCTGACAGTGTCAGGCGGGCCTCTGCCGATGAGCGTCGGTGCGCCTCCCTCGGACGAGGCGACGGTCCCCTGGACTCTTGAGAAGGTCGATCGCGCCGCGAACCGGATCTACCTGGTTGCCAGCAAACAGGGCTGCGTGACACCGTCGCGGGTCGCCATCACTGACACAAGCACCCAAGTCGTGATCGCCGTGACCGGGCGCAAAGCAGACTCACCGTGCACCGGCGATGCGCGCACGCTCTTCGGGTACATAACGCCACCGACCGCGATTGGCGATCGCCGAGTCGTCCACGGCTGAGCGTCGCCCATTCGGGGTGGGCCAGCCGTTCACCGGTGGCGCGCTGACCGATCCGCTTGCGGGCGTCGCTGCGAGCCTCAAGCATGCATGCGTGGGATCCAATGACGAGTACACGCCCGAAGACCGCGTCCTGACGATCGGTGTTCTGGCGAGATTGGCCGGGTGGTTTCTCACCCCGGAGGCAGGCGGCGACGAGGCGATGATGGATCGCTACCGCCGCGATCTCGGCCGGCTCGTGGGTCATGTGCCGACCAACGAGGAATGCCATCGGCGTCTCGAAGATCAGATCGTGCGTCTGCGTCACTCGATCGGAGAGCGCTGGTAAGAAGCCCAGGCGAAGGCGTGACCGTACGCAGAGCACCATTCGGCCCGGCCTCGCCAGGATTCGGACGCGGAGTACGGCAGCGGCGGGGTCTTCCCTCGCGGCGTAGCGATCTGCCACAGTGAGCGCAAGAGATCGGAGTCCGATGACCGCCACGCTCGAGACGCCCGCCACGACGACGCGAACGCCGCTTCCGGGCGCACGGATGCTGCGGCGGACCGTCTGGCTCATCGTGGTCGCCGCAGTGAGCGCCTTCGGCTACGGCAGCCTGGTGCTCGCGAGCAAGGGCGGCGGGGTCGGCCCCGAGGTGTTCGTGGACGGCAACGGCAACCACGTCGACGCCAACGGCAACCCGACCGATGCCACCCAGACCTCGGTGAACGTCGTCATGCACGCGAGCCCGGTGATCTACGTCCTGATCGCGGCGATCGCGCTGGGGGCGATCGCCGTCGTCCTGCGCCGGGCACCCGATGAAGCATCCGTCGTTCGCATCCTGACGCGCGCCATGTTCGTCGCGCCGGCCGTCGCGCTCATCGCGGTCATCGTGGCCTACGCGTGGTTCCGGGCGATCCCGATCGACTACTGGGTGCAGCCTGGCTGGCACGTCGCACCGTTCCCGTTCGGGTCTGTCGAGGTGACGCAGTCGACCTCGTGACCACGAGACGCCCGTGGCTCTGCGCGCCCGTCGCGCGGCGATCACAGGGTCGTGGTCAGGACACCGCCGTCGGCGCGCAAAGCGGCTCCGTTGGTGGCTGACGAGCGCGCGCTGGCGAGGTAGGCGACGAGGTCCGCGATCTCGGCGGGGTCGATGAAGCGCTCGAGCAGGGTCGTCTGGTTCTGGCCGATGATGACCGCCTTCATTGCGTCGACCGAGAGGCCTTGTGACCCGGCGATCTCTTCGACGGTCGACGCGACGCCGTCGGAGTAGGTCGGGCCGCCGAGCACGCTGTTGACGGTGACGCCCGTGCCCCTGGTGAGTTTCGCCAGACCGTTGCCGAGCGCGATCGTCGCAGCCTTGGTGGTGCCGTAGTGGATCATGTCGGCCGGCACGTTCACCCCTGACTCACTGGAGATGAAGACGACACGACCCCAGTCGCGCTGAAGCATGCCGGGCAGCAGTGCCCGTGCGAGGCGCACCCCGCTCATGACGTTCACCTCGAAGTAGCGCCGCCAGTCCGCGTCGTCGATGTCGGCGAACGCTGCGAGCCCGAACTGGCCGGCGTTGTTGATGAGGATGTCGATGTCGAAGGCCCGCACCTCGTCGAGCAGGCGGGCGACGTCTTCGGGCTTCGCGAGATCCGCCGCCAGCCCTGATGGGCGCGCGCCGGGGTACTCGGCCCGCAGCCTCTTGAGCGCCGCGTCGACGCCGGCCTGCGTCCTGCCGTTGATGAGGACCTGGGCGCCTTCGGCGGCGAGCGCGGATGCGATCGCGTAACCGATCCCGCGGGTCGAGCCACTGATGAAAGCCGTCCGCCCCGACAGTCCCAGGTCCATTCCTCATCCAGATCCCGGCGCTGCGAACGCCGAAGTTGACTTGCGCAGGAAAGTAAAACTAGGCGAATTCAGTTTCCTGAGCAAGTGAAAACCGGTTCTGTGGGGTAGCGTGCATGCATGCCCGAATCACAGCGGAGCGCGCAGAAGGAGCTGACGAGGCTGGAGATCTGGTCCTCCATCGCGACGTTGCTCGAGCGTCTCCCGGCTGCGCTCGACGCTCAACTGCAACGCGACAGCGGGATCACCCACTTCGAGTACGGCGTCCTCTACGCCCTCGACACGGCGCCGCAGCGAACCCTGCGCTTGAGCACTCTTGCCGGGTACGCCAGCTGCACCCTGTCCCGCCTGTCACGTGCGATCTCGCGCCTCGAGGGCCGCGGCTGGGTGAAGCGCACCATCGACCCGAGCGACGGCCGCTTCACGCTCGCGGCCCTCACCGATGACGGGCATGCGAAGGTCGCCCAGGCGACCCCCGGCCACGAGGCACTCGTCGACCGTCTCGTGTTCCAGGCACTCACGCCCACCCAGGCGCGACAGCTGGGCATCGCGAGCCGGCGGATCTCCGCAGCCATCGCGCCGGAGCCGAGCTGGGCCCCCAACGCCGAAGTCCAAAACCGGTCGTTGTCGGCACGCTGATCTGACCTTCGTCAGCGCTCGCCCGCGACCCGCCTGCGGCGGTGCGGCGCGACGGCTACAGCTCGACGACCTCGAACTCGAGCAGGCTCGCGCCGGTGGCCACGGGGCGCGGGCCGGACTCGGCGCCGCCATGATGCGCCGCCGCCGCACCGTTCTCGCGCCAGGCCTGGAAGGATGCCTCGTCGGCCCACGTGGTGACGACGAAGTAGCGGGTCTCGCCCGAGACGGGTCGCAGCAGCTGGAATCCTTCGAAGCCGGGGGCCGAGTCGACGGCGTGCTTGCGCGCGGCGAAGCGCGACTCGAGCTCGGGGCCGGCGTTCTCGGGCACCTCGATGGCATTGATCTTCACGACAGACATGAGGCCATCCTCGCGGCGGAAGCTGTGGGCCGGGTCTCCATTCGGCTGCGCCGAGTCGACCCGCATAGCGGTCTCCATTCGGCTGCGCCGAGTCGACCCGCGGGCGCACGCTGGTCGACTCGCCGCCTGCGGCGAATGGAGACCGAGTCGCGTGCGCGTAACCGCAGGTCACACAGCGGGCCGCTTCCGGCCGGCGGGGCCAAGATCGAGGCACCATGGGAAACACCGAGTGGGGCTTTTCGACCGAGCAGGTGCACGCCGGCATCCGACCAGACGGCGGCCACGGCGCGCGCATCACGCCGGTCTACCTGAGCAACGGCTTCCTGTTCGACGACTTCGAGCAGGCGCGCGAGCGGTTCGCGGGCGAGACCGAGGGCTACTACTACACGCGCTACGGCAACCCCACGATCGCGGCCGTCGAGCGCAAGCTCGCGGGCCTCGAGCACGGCGCCGACGCCCTCGCGGTCGCAAGCGGCCAAGCCGCCCTGACGATCGCGTTCCTCACGCTGCTGCAGCAGGGCGACCACGTCGTCTCGGCCCGCTCGATCTACGAGGGCACCCGCGGCCTGCTGCGCGAGGACTTCGCGCGCTTCGGCATCACCGCCACCTTCGTGAAGGACCCGAACGACGCCGATTCGCTGCGCGACGCATTCCGGCCGAACACCAGGGCCGTCTTCATCGAGTCGATCCCGAACCCCCGCAACGACGTCCCCGATCTCGAGCTCGTCTCGGCCATCGCGCACGAGCACGGGGTGCCCGTCATCGTCGACAACACGCTCGGCACGCCGTTCCACGTGCGCCCGATCGAGCACGGGGCCGACCTCGTCGTGCACTCCACGAGCAAGTTCCTCTCGGGCCACGGCTCGGCGATCGGGGGAGCGATCGTGGACTCGGAAAGCGAGTATCTCAAGGATGCCCGCGCCGACGGCCACACCGTCACGAACGAGACGTTCACGCAGAAGGCCCGCAGCCTCGCCGGCCGCTTCGGCCCGACGCTCTCGCCGTTCAACGCCTTCCTGCTGCAGCACGGCATCGAGACGCTCTCACTGCGCATGCGGCAGCAGTCGGGGAACGCGCTCGAGATCGCACGGTGGCTCGAGGCGAGCCCGGCGGTGGCATCCGTCGACTACAGCGGGCTGGAATCGAACGCGCATCACGCGAACGCCGAGCGCTACTTGCGCGGCGGCTACGGCGCCGTCTTCGCCTTCACCCTGAAGGGCGGCCTGCCGGCCGCGCAGGCGCTCATCAACCAGGTGACGCTGTGGAGCCGCATGACGCACCTCGGCGACGTGCGCTCGCTGATCCTGCACCCCGCGTCGACGACGCACATCCATCTCACGGCCGACGAGCTCGCCGAGATCGGCATCGGGCCCGGCACGATCCGGGTTTCCGTGGGCATCGAGGATGCCGCGGACCTGATCGCCGACCTCGAGCAGGCGCTCGCGGCCCCCGCGGCGTAGGCCCGCGAGGTAGGAAGGACACCATGACGCGACTGCAGCACTTCGGCTGGTTCTTCTCGCGCGGCTTCGGGCCGCAGGCGTGGGGGCGCGCGGACTACCACTGGGGCTACGACTGGTTCCGGCCAGAGCTCTATGTGCACGCCGTGCAGCAGCTCGAGCAGGCCGGCCTCGACCTCGTGATCCTCGAGGACGCGCTCTCGATCGGGAATCCCTCGACCATCGACCTGCGCACCCGCCAGGCCTACGGCGGCCCCAAGCACGACCCGCTGCTGCTCGTGCCGTACCTGCTCAACGCGACCAGGCACCTCGGCTTCACCCCGACCATCAACCCGGTCGCGACGCCGCCCTATCTGGCGGCCCGTCAGGCGGCGACGCTGCACCACCTGAGCGGCGGGCGGTACGGCATGAACGTGGTGACGGATGTCGCGTCGAGCCGCCACTTCGGCGCCCGGCCGCTGCCGCACGACCGCGCCTACGATCGCGCCACCGAGTGGCTCGCCGTCGTGAAGAAGCTCTGGCACTCGTGGGGCGAGGGCGCATTCGTGAACGACACCGAGAGCTGGCACTTCGCCGACGGCGCGAAGATCGACGCGTTCCGGCACACGGGGGAGTACTACGACGTGACGGGGCCGCTCAACGCGATCCCCTTCGACGACGGCGACCCGGTCGTCGTCTCGCCCGGCGGCAGCCCGAGGGGCATCGCCTTCGCCGGCGCGAACTCCGAAGTGCAGCTCGCGCTCGCGCCGCTCGACGTGTCGTCGGTGGCGGGCTACCGCCAGCGCGTGATCGACGCCGCGAGGGATGCCGGGCGCTCGGCCGCGTCGATCAAGACGCTCTTCGTCTTCAAGCCAGAGATCGTCGCCAGCAAGGAAGAGGTCGACCGGGTCGTCGCCGCGAGCGAGAACCCGAGCGACGCCGAGCTGCACGCCATCCTGCTCGGGCAGTCGAGCGACCTCGAGACCGACCTGACCGGCCTCGACTGGGACAAGCCGATCGACCCCGACGCGATCTTCGGCGACCACGTCTCGCGCGGCTCGATCAAGGGCCTGCTCGCGGGGGCGTCGTCGTTCGAAGAGCACACCCTGCGCGAGCTGCTGCGGCGGCACGCCCGCAAGGGCCGCGCCGCAGACCGCGCCGGCTGGGTCGGCACCGCCCAGGACATCGCCGACTACATCGAGGAGTTCGGCGAGGTCGCCGACAACGACGGCTTCATCTTCTCGGGCGACCTGCACCCGACGACCGTGCACCGCTTCCTCGACCAGCTGGTGCCCGAGCTGCGCGGTCGCGGCCTGCTGCGCACCGAGTACGGCGACGGCAACCTGCGCGCGAACCTGACGGAGTTCTGAGCGGGCCGGGGCAGTCCCCGCGCGCCGCCGCGCCCGGCCGCCCACCCCGCGCGCCCTCACTGCGGGTTCCTGGGCTTCCTTAACGGATTCTTCGACCTGCCCTGGTTCTCTGCCCGGTATGAGCACCGCCCTGTGGGTCACCCGCCCGCCCCGTGCGCACGAGTTCCAGCTGCGCAGCCGGCTGCGCACGCCCGCCGTCACGGTGCCGGCCGGCGCGGGCGCGCTCGCGACGCTCGTCACCGCCCTGGGGTCCTGGATTCCGTCGTTGTGGGGCGACGAGGCGGCCTCGGCGCTGTCGGCGCAGCGGTCGTTGCCGTCGTTCCTGCACGAGGTGACGCATGTCGACGCCGTGCACGCCGTCTACTACGCCGCGCTGCACGTGTGGGTCGCGCTCTTCGGCGCGAGCGCGTTCTCGCTGCGATTCCCCTCGGCCATCGCGACCGGCGTCACGGTCGCCGGCCTGATCGTGCTCAGCCGCATGTTCACCGCGAGCTGGCGGCTGCCGATCCTCGCGGCGGTGCTCGCCGTCGCCCTGCCGCGACTCGACTTCGCGGGCATCGAGGCGCGCAGCTATGCCTGGACGGCGGCGGTCGCGACCTGGATCGTCGTGCTCGCCGTGGCGACGCTGCGCGGGCGGCTGCCGGCGAGCGCGGGCTGGGCCGGCCTCGCGGTCCTGTGCGGGGCAGGCGCGGCGCTCAACCTGATGGTCGGCAGCCTGATCGCGGTGATCGGATGCCTGGCTGCGCTCTGGGGGCGCGGTCGGCGCGCTCAGCTCGCGCGCTGGGCGGCCGCCTCGGCCGTCGCCCTCGTGCTGGCCTCGCCGATCGTGCTGCTGGGCCTGCTCGAGCGGCATCAGGTGGCCTTCCTCGCGCACCGGCCCGTGCCCGCGACCGCCTGGCTCGTCGACCAGTGGTTCCACGACCCGCTGTTCGCCGCCGTCGGGTGGCTCCTGCTCGGCGCCGCGGTCGTCGTGGTCGCGGTGCGGCGAGACGCGGCGCTGGATCGCGGCCTCGGCCTCGTCGCCCTGCTCTGGGCCGGCCTGCCGAGCGCGTTCCTGATCGGCACGATCTCGACCCTGCACAACTACGCCGCCCGCTATCTGACCTTCACGGCCCCGGCGGTCGCGATCCTCATGGCTCTCGCGCTCGACGCCGCCTTCCGCAGCTGGCGGCCGGCCGGCGCGGCAGCCCTCGCGCTCGTGCTTGCGTCGGCTGCCCCCGCGGACCTCGCCCAGCACGGGCCGAACGCCGAGAACGGCAGCGACTGGGCGCAGTTCGGCGCCGTCGTCGCAGCGCACGCGCGGCCGGGCGACCAGCTCGCGTTCGACGAGGTGGTGCGGCCGAGTCGCCGACCGGAGTCCGCATGGCGGCTATACCCCGCCGACTTCCGTGGCGACGCCGTTCCGCAGCTCATCACGCCGTACTGGCAGCGGCACACCTGGTCGGACGAGCTCATGACGATTCAGGATGCTGCGGCGCAGCACCGCTTCACGGCGGCGACCGTCTTCGCCGTCGAGGCGGACTTCCCGGGGGAGGGGGTGGTCGACGTGCGCGGGGTGCCGTCGCTCGAGGCATCCGGCTATCACGTGGTCGAGCACTGGAAGCTGCACTCTGACGACGTCTACATGCTCGACCGCGACCCCGTGCGCTGAGCCGTGAAACCGGGCGCCGCTACGACGGCTCGGAGTCGCCCGCCAACGGCGCACCGGCCGCACGGGCTGCGGTGGGTGGGGGCGCGACGCCGGCGCGCACACGCCCCGCGTTCTTCGGAATCCACGCCCACAGGGCCGCAGCCGCCCCGAAGCCGACGACGGCGCTGACCTCGATGCCGAGCGCGAGCCCGGCGACGGCCGTCACGGCAGACAGGATGACCGGCCCGATGCCCGCACCCGCATCGGCCAGCTCGCGCCAGACGCCGAGGAAGGTCGGCCGGCCGACGGCGGGCGAGGTGTCGGCGCCGAGCGTCATGACGATGCCCGAGCCGATGCCGTTTCCGAAGCCCATGATCATGGCAACGAGGGCCAGGGTGGCGACACCGTGGGTGAGGGGCATGAGCGCGAACGAGACCCCCAGCACGATCGTCGACGGCACGGCCACCCAGCGGCGGCCGTAGCGGTCCATCACCTTGCCCGCAGGGTAGAAGGTGAGGGCGTCGATCGCCCCGGCGACGCCGTAGATGATCGACGAGACCGACGGCTCGAGCCCGAGATGCGCCGCCCACAGCGGTATGACGATCTGCCGCGTCTGCCTGATCGCCGAGAGCAGCAAGACGCCCATGCCGAGCGTGAGGAACAGGCGCCGATACTGCTTGACGATGCCGACCGTCGTGACGGCGGCCGCCGCGCTGCGCCGCTTCTCGTCGAGTTCGAGGTCGGGAACGCGATAGACGATGACGGTGGCCGCGACGATCGCGGCGAGCGCGACGAAGTATGCACCGTCGAGGCCCCAGAAGTGCATCGCCGCCGCGCCGATGAACGGGCCGAGGAAGACGCCGATGCGCATCGTGCCGCCGAGGGTCGACAGCGCCCGCGCCCGCATGTGCGGGGGCACCATCTCGGTCAGGTACGACTGCCTGGCGAGGTTGTAGACCGAGCTCGCGGCGCCGATCAGCAGCACGCCGAACGCATACGTCAGCAGTGACAGCTCGTGGTCGCGCAGGTCGATCAGGCAGAAGGCGAGGCCCACGATCGTGATGCCCGCCGCGACGAGCATCGCGCGGCGTTCGCCGATGCGCGTGGCGAGGATGCCGGAGGGGATGTTGGTCGCGATCGAGCCGATGCCGATCAGCGCCGCGACGAGCGCGGCGACCGAGGTCGTCGCACCGCGATCGATCGCGCTCAGCGCGATGACGGGGAAGATCGCACCCTCGGCGAGACCGAACAGGGTGGCCGGACCGTAGGCCGCCACCGCGATCTGGCGCAGGCGGAATTCTTCGGTCACGTTAACCATCTTGCCCCGCCGGCCGGTGGCGCTCACCCCAGCAGCGGCAGCCTTCCGACGAGGCGGTCGACGCGGTTGCGAGGGCCGACCAGGCTGAGGGCGAGGTACTCGTGCTCGTCCGCCGCGCGCGCCGCCAGCTCGTCGACGTACTCCGCATAGACGCGCGTCGCCTGCGCCGCGGCCACCATGTCCGCGACGAACAGGTCCTCGCGGGCGGCCGCCTTGGCGCGCAGCTCGGGAAGGCGAACGCCCGGGGCCGCGAGGATCGTGCAGCCGAGCCACGGCAGCCCGGGGTGCGGCGCACCGGAGGCGTCCGCCACCTCGGGTCCGAGCAGACCCGTGACGCGCGCCTGGGTGGCGGCGGCCACGCAGACCGCCGCATTCACGGCACGGCCCGGCGGCAGCGCGGAGTCCACCACGATGACCCACTTGAGGGGCGCCTCGCGCGTCGAAACGGTGGGGTCGAAGAGGTCAGGGTCGAAGCCGATGGTGAGGGAACTCATGGCGCTAGCTATTCAGATCGGCGGAGTCAGTGCAACACGGCCGCACTTCGTACGGCTAGGGTCCCCCTATGGCCGAACTCGACGAACTAGATGCGGCGATTCTCGCCGTTCTGCAGGCCGACGCACGGACGACGAATCGCGACGTCGCCGCCGCCGTCGGCATCGCGCCGACGACCGCGCTCGAGCGCACGCGCGCGCTGCGCGACCGCGGCGTCATCACCGGCGCGAGCCTCGACGTCGACCTCGCTGCCGTCGGCCGGCCCGTGCAGGCACTCGTCGCCGTGCGCATCCGCCCGCCGTCGCGAAAGGCGATCGAGGGGTTCCGCGACTGGGTCACCGGGTTGCCCGAGACCCTTGGCGCGTTCGTGACCACGGGCGACCAGGACTTCATCCTGCACATCGCCGTTCCCGACAACGACGCGCTGTACGCATTCGTGATCGACAAGCTGACGAGCCGGCCCGAGATCGCCGACGTGCGCACCTCGGTCGTCTACGAGCACCTGCGCCGCAAGGCCGTCGCGCCCGTCGGGGTCAGGCCGCGTCGCTGACCGCGCTGCAGCGCACGCACCGAGCTCGCGCGGGCATCCGCACTCAGTACCCCGCTTCGCCCGTCGTCGCCGCCCCCGCGAGCAGTGCGCGCGCGCCGGAGACGCCGAGCCGTGTCGCCCCGGCCGCGATCATGGCGCGCGCCTGCTCGATGGTGCGCACCCCGCCAGAGGCCTTCACCCCGACCTCGGGGCCCACGCTCGCGCGCATCAGCGCGACGGCGTGCTCGGTGGCGCCACCGCTCGGGTGGAATCCGGTCGACGTCTTCACGAAGTCGGCGCCCGACGCGACGGCGGCGCGGCAGACCGCGACGATCTCGTCGTCGGTCAGCACCGCCGACTCGATGATGACCTTGAGAACGGTCGGCGCCGGCGCCGCGGCGCGCACGGCGGCGATGTCGGACTGCACGTAGGCGAAGTCGCCCTCCTTGGCGGCGCCCACGTCGATCACCATGTCGATCTCGTCGGCACCGTGCTTCACGGCCTCGGCCGCCTCGACGGCCTTCACGGTCGAGCTGTGCTTGCCCGACGGGAAGCCGCACACGACGGCGACCTTGAGATCGGCCTCGAGCGGCACGTCGACGGGAAGCATCGAGGGCGAGACGCACACCGAGTAGGTGCCGAGCTCGATCGCCTCGGCGATCAGCGCCGAGACGTCGGCGTGCGTCGCCTCGGGCTTGAGCAGGGTGAAGTCGATGTAGCGCGCGACCTCTGCCGCGGAGAGGGCCGAGTCAGTCATGGTTCGATTCTGCCGCCTCCCAGCGCTGCCCGTAGCGCACGAGCGGCTGCAGCGCGGTCAGCAGGTCGCGGCCGCGCGGGGTCAGTGCGTAGCGCACGGTCACCGGCGTGGTCGGCTCGACGATGCGATCGATCAGCCCGGCGTGCTCGAGCTCTTTGAGCCGGAGCGCCAGCATCCTGTCCGACAGTCCGGCCACCGACGCCACGATCTCGGTGAACCGCGTGGCGCCGCGGGCGACGGCGAGCATGATCGCGCTGCTCCAGCGGCGCCCGATCAGCTCGACGATGCTCGTCGCGCGACGGCACTCGTCGTCGTCGATCTGCTCCCAGCCGGTGCGAAGTTCCTCGATGGTCACTTACCTATTGTGAGTCACTTCTGCGCATGTTGCCGCAAACAGAGCGAGAACGGATGCTTGTGCCCATGCCCGACTACGGCCACCCCCTGCGCTTCGGCACGTTCATCACCCCGACCAACTCGCCCGCTGAGCGACCGGTCGAGCTCGCCGTGCTCTCCGAGCAGCTCGGCTTCGATTTGGTCACCTTCCAGGACCACCCGTACCAACCGCGCTTCAGCGACACGTGGACCCTGCTCACCTGGGTCGCGGCGACGACCGAGCGCATCCACCTCAGCGGCAACGTGCTCAACTCCGCGCTGCGGCCGCCGGCCGTGCTCGCGCGCAGCGCCGCGTCCCTCGACCTGCTCTCGCACGGCCGCTTCGAGCTCGGCCTCGGCGCCGGCGGCTTCTGGGACGCGATCGCCGCCATGGGCGGCCCCGCCTGGACCCCCGGCCAGGGCGTCGACGCCCTCGCAGAGGCGATCGAGATCATCCGCGGAATCTGGGACGCCGCCGAGCGCCGCCCCCTGCGCGTCGCCGGCTCACGCTGGCACGTGGACGGCGCGAAGCGCGGCCCCGCCCCTGCCCACGAGATCCCGATCTGGATCGGAGCGCTGAAGCCGCGCATGCTGCGCCTGATCGGCCGCGTCGGCGACGGGTGGCTGCCCAGCCTGCCCTACCTGCAGCCCGGCGACCTGCAGCGCGGCAACGCCACGATCGACGCGGCGGCGACAGCGGCGGGCCGCGACCCGGGCGAGATCGTCCGCCTGCTGAACGTGAGCCCCCAGAGCACCGCGGAAGAGCTGGTGCGCTATGCCCTCGAAGACGGCGTCAGCACCTTCATCTTCATGGGCGATGACCCCGACACGTTGCGCTTCCTCGCGGGCGAGCTCGTTCCGCAGGTGCGGGAGGGCGTGGCGGCGGGGCGCGCGCAGGCGGGCACTCCCGCGGCATCCGCTCGCACGCGGTCGAGCGCGGCGCGCGCCAAGCGGATGCCCGGCATCGACTACGACGGCGTCCCCGCGTCGCTCGCGCAGCGCGCGGTCGAGCCGGGCGACGTCGCGTACGCGCGCTACACCTCTGGCTACCTGCGCGGCGGGGCGCCGGGTCTCGTGCTGCGACCGCAGACGGTCGCCGAGGTGGCGGATGCCGTGGACTTCGCCGGCCGTCACCGCGAGCTGCCCCTCGGCATCTTCAGCGCCGGCCACGGCCTCTCCGGCCGCTCACTGAACCGCGGCGGCCTCGTCATCGACGTCGGCGCCTTCGACGACATCGAGGTGCTCGATGGGGCATCGGGCCGCGTGCGCGTCGGCCCGGGCGCGCGCTGGCTCGACGTCGCTCGGGCCCTCGCGCCGCACGGGCTCGCGATCACGAGCGGCGACTACGGCGGCGTGGGGGTCGGGGGCCTCGCGACGGCGGGCGGCGTGGGCTGGTTCGCGCGCGAGCACGGGCTGACGATCGACCACCTGCGCTCGGTCGATGTCGTGCTCGCCAGCGGCGAGCACGTGCGCGCCGCCGCCGATGAGAACCCCGAGCTGTTCTGGGCGATGCGCGGCGCCGGCGCGAACTTCGGCGTCGCGGTCTCGTTCGAGTTCCAGGCGCAGCGCGTGGGAAGGCTCGGCTTCGCGCAGCTCGCCTTCGACGCGAGCGACACCGCGGGGTTCCTCACCCGGTGGGGCGCCGCGGTCGAGGCATCCGATCGCCGTGTCACGGGCTCCGTGATCCTCAGCGGCGGTGGCCGCGCACGCTATGCGCAGGCGCTCATCGCGGTCGACAGCGACGACCCCGACACGATCGTCGAGCTGCTGCAGCCGATCGCCGGGGTCGCGCCGCTCGTCGATCAGTCGGTCGCGCTCGCCACCTACGACCAGGTCATGGCGGCGTTCGTAAGCGACGAGCCGCAGCAGGCGCAGGGCGAGCCGCACAGCCACTCGGGCCTCATCGAGCACCTCACGCCGGCCTTCGCGGCCGACGCCGCAGCCCTGCTCGACGCGGGCGCCTCGTACTTCTTCCAGCTGCGCGCAGTGGGCGGCGCCGTCGCCGATGTTCCGGCCGAGGCGACGGCATACGGCTGGCGGGGCGCGAACTTCTCGGTGGCGGCGTTCGGAACGCGATCGTCGGGTCTCGACGAGTGGTGGCGGCGCCTTGAGCCGCACTTCGCGGGGCTGTACCTCAGCTTCGAGACCGACACGGGGCCCGACGCGCTCGCCCGGGCCTTCCCGGCGGGGCACCTCGCGCGCCTGCGCGAGCTCAAGCGGCGCTACGACCCGAGCGGTCTTTTCCGCGACAACTTCTTCATCGCACCCACCGCTTCCGAGCGCGCCGCCTGAATTGGGAATAGCTACTCAGCTCGCTGAGTTGGGAAGGAGTATTCAGCCCTTCTGGGCGCCGCACTCGATCTGACAGGACGACCGATGAACCGCATCGCACGCACGCTGCCCAGGGCAGCCTCGTACTGGACGGCCGCGGCCGTCGCCGCCATCGCCCTCTGGACCAGCGGCGCGCCCAGCACCACCTACCCGCTCTACGAGTCGCAGTGGCACGTCACCACGGCCGTGACCAACGCGGTGTTCGCGGTCTACCCGGCCGCGCTCGTCGTCGTGCTGCTCGTCTTCGGCGACCTCGCCGACCACATCGGCCGTCGCGCAGCGATCCTGCTCGGCCTCGCGGCGATGCTCGTCGGCACCCTGCTGTTCGCGCTCGCGCCGAACATCGGCATCGTCTTCGTCGGCCGCGTGTTCATGGGCGTCGGCGTGGGCCTCGCGCTCAGCCCCGCCTCCGCGGCGGTGCTCGAGTTCAGCCGGGCGGGGCGCGAGCGCGCCGCCGGCTCCGTGACCACGGCGGCGACCGCGCTGGGCCTCGCCCTCGCCACGCTCATCGGCGGCGCCCTGATCCAATACGCGCCGTTCCCGCTGCACCTCGACTTCTGGGTGCTCACCGTCGTGATCGCCGCCGTCGCCGCGATGGTCTGGTTCATGCCGCGCCACACCCGCGACGAGGCCAGGGGCGCATGGCGCCCGCGCGGCGTCGCCGTGGCACCCGGCATCCGCCTGATGTACCTCGTCGCCGCGCTCTCGATGAGCACCGCGTACATGTTCGGCGCCATCATCCTGAGCCTCGGCGCGACGATCGCCGAGCAGATCACGCACGCGACGAACGTGCTCGAGGTCGGTGCGATCATGGCCGTCATGTCGGTGTTCATCGGCGCGACCGCGCTCGCGACGCGCACCGTCAGGCCGCGCAACTCGATCTCGATCGGGGCGGTCGTGACCCTTGCTGCCTTCGCGCTGCTGCTCGACGCGGCCTACACCGGCTCGCTGCCCGTGTTCGTCGCCACGACGATCGTCGCCGGCTCGGGCTACGCGCTCATGTTCTCGGGCGCGCTGGCGCTGATCGGCCAGAACGCCCCCGCGCACCACCGCGCCGGCACCATCTCGGCCGTGTATCTCGTGGCCTACCTGATGCAGGGCGCCACGGCCGTCGCACTCGGGTTCATCGCGACCGGCGGCGGCCTGCGCAGCGCACTCGACGTCGGCGCCATCGGGGTGGGCGTGTTCGCCATCGGCTCGCTCGTGACTGCGCAGGTGCTGCGCGCGCGGCAGAATGCTGCGGAATCACGCACCGCTGCGACCGCGCACACGGCTTCCATCGCCTTCGAGGAGTGACCATGCCCGACCTGACCGCGACCACGCACGAGCCCGAGCTCGACCCGGTGGACGCCCGGGAGTACCAGGCGCTGTGCTCGATCTCGCGCACCGTCGACATCCTCGGGCCGCGCTGGAACTTCCAGATCATTCGCGAGGCGCTCGCGGGGATCACGCGCTTCGCCGACTTCCGCGAGATGCTCGGCGTCTCTCCCGACATCCTGAGCGCGCGGCTCAGCTCGCTGGTGGACGCCGGCGTTCTCGAGCGGCGGAAGTACCACGCCCCCGGCGAGCGCGCCCGCGATGAGTATGTGCTGACGCAGGCCGGCCGCGAGCTCGACATCGTCATCTCGGCGCTGCGGGACTGGGGCGACCGGCACGCGCCGGGCGAGTTCGGGCCGATCAGCCGGCGCATCCGACGCAGCGACGAGACCCCGGTGCACGTGGCCTACGTCGACGATGCCGGGCGCGAGGTGCCCTCGGAGGACGTGGTCGCGCTGCCCGTCGAGTCGACTCCGGCGGTGAGGTTCTACGCGCGGCGCAGGGAGCTTGTGGAGCGCGCGGCGGCGACGCGCTAGGGGGGATCGCGGTCCGAGCCGAGCCGTCCGGGGCTCGCCGCCGAGCAGCGGCTTTCGTAATAATTCAAGATGATCTGGAATACAGAGCAATTCCATGCGCTTGCATGCACCAGACGGGGCATCCGCCTCGGCCATCCGATTCTCTAGGAGTACGAGAGCCATGACCGACACCATCGACATCCCCGGCTACCGCGCCGGCACCTGGGTCGTCGACCCGACCCACACCGAAGTGGGCTTCAGCGTCCGCCACCTCATGATCGCGAAGGTGCGCGGCAAGTTCGAGAAGTTCGAGGCGACCTTCGTCACCGGCGAGAACCCGCTCGAGTCGTCCGTCACTGCCAAGGCCGAGGTCGCCTCGATCAACACCGGCGAGCCGAACCGCGACGGCCACCTGCGCACCGGCGACTTCTTCGAGGCCGACAAGTTCCCCTACATCGAGTTCGTCTCGACCGGCGTGCGCGTCGACGGCGGCGACTTCAAGATCGACGGCGACCTCACCATCAAGGGCACGACCAAGCCGGTCACCTTCGACTTCGAGTTCGCGGGCTTCCAGTCCGACCCGTACGGCAACTACAAGGCCGGCGGCACCGCCACCACCAAGATCAAGCGCGAGGACTGGGGCCTCACCTACAACGCCGCGCTCGAGGGCGGCGGCGTGCTGATCGGCTCCGACGTCACGATCACGATCGAGATCGAGGCGGCGCTGCAGGCGTAACGCCGCCCGCTCGCTTGGGCCACCAGCTTCCGGCGTGCGCTACTCGGATCGGAGTAGCGGAACGCGGAAGCTGGTGGCCCGACGCATAGGCGGCTCAGCCGAGGGCGTTGACGCCGAGGGAGAAGTCGAAGTTCCCGACGCCATGTCGGGCCAGCCCCATCGTCAGCACGCCCGCGCCCTCGACCCAGTGCGCCATGCTCAGGCCGCCGGTGTCACGCGGGCGCAACCCGATGCTCTCGATGAACGCGGACACCCGCGCCTTCGCTGCCGCGTCGTCGCCCGCGATGAACACCTCGGCCGAACCGCCGTGCGCGAGCACATGGCGGAACAGGGTGTTGAACCCCTTCACGACACGGGCGCTCGCCGGCGCGGCATCGGCCACCAGCTGGGCGATCGAGGTGGTGTGCGGCACCGCCAGACCGGTGCCGGTCGCGTCGAAGGGGTTGGTGATGTCCACGACGGTCTTCCCTGCCAGCGCGTCCCCGAACTCGCGGACGACGGGAACGGCCGCCTCGAACAGCACGGCGAGGATGACGATGTCGCCGATCGGAGCGGCGCCCCACGCCCCGCTCGTCGTGCCGCCGCCCAGGGATGCCGCCAGCGTCGCCGCCTTGGCCGCGTCGCGGCCGATCACCTCGACCCTGTTGCCGCCCGCCACGGCGAGCGCGCCGATGGTGCGGGCCATGTTCCCCGTGCCGATGATGCTGATGGTTCTCATGTGGTTCTCCTTCGTGTCGTGCCGGTCAGCTGCCGATCGGGTGCCGGTCACAGGGCGGTGGTGCCGCCGTCGGCGACAAGCTCGAGGCCGTTGACATAGCTCGAGTCATCCGAGGCGAGGAACAGGGCGACGTTGGCGATCTCCTCCGGCCGGCCCATCGCGCCACGCGGAATGAGGGACTCGAACGCCGCCTTCGTGGCCTCGTCGAACAGCTCCTCCTGCTTGGCGGTGGCGACCTGGCCCGGCGTCAGCACGTTGACCCGGATCTTCCGGTCGCGCAGCTCATTGAGCCAGACCCGAGCCCAGGCCTGCTGAACGGCCTTGCTGCCGGCGTAGAGACTCCACCCCGGGAAGGCGCCGAGCGAGGCGTTCGAGCCGGTCATGAAGACCGAGGCCCCGTCTGCCAGCAGCGGCAGCGCCTTCTGCACGGTGAAGAGCGTGCCGCGGGCGTTGAGCCCGAACCAGGTGTCGAACTGCGCCGGCGTGATCTCCCCGAGGGGTGCCGCCTCGCCGCCGCCGGCACTGGCCCACAGCACGTCGATCGCGCCCTTCTCGCGCGCGACGACCTCATACAGGCGATCGAGGTCGTCGAGATCCGCGGCGTCGCCCCGCACGCCGGTGACGTTGCGGCCGATCTGCTTCACGGCCTCGTCCAGCGCCTCCTGACGGCGTCCCGTGACGAAGACGTACGCGCCCTCGTCGACGAACAGCTTCGCTCCGGCCAGCGCCATGCCGCTGGTGCCGCCGGTGATGACCGCGACCTTGCCGTCGAGCTTTCCCATGTTGCTCCTTCGAGTCAGTGGTGCCGTGCGCACCAGGCGTCGATGTTAGGTACACCGATCTGTGTGCTTACGCTAACAGACTAAGTACACCGTTCCGTACCATGTCGCGTACCATGGGCTCATGACGGAATTGCAGAAGGGGCCGCAGGGCCTTCGCCGCGGGCGGGGCGCCCGCGAGCGCATCCTCACCGCCTCACGGCAACTGTTCCGCGATCAGGGCATCGCGGGCACCGGCATGGACCAGCTCTGCGCGACGGCCGAGGTGTCGAAGCGCACGCTGTACCAGCACTTCGCCGGCAAGGACGAGCTCGTCACCGAGTGCCTGCGCCAGTTCGACCCCACCGTGCTCGCGCACGTATTCGACCGCGTCGACCTCAGCCCCCGCGAAAAGCTCCTCGCCGCCTTCGACATCCCCGCGGACAACCCGATGTGCCCCTACATCTCGACCGCCGTCGAGCTGCACGACCCGGGCCATCCCGCCGCCCAATACGCGTCCGAGTACAAGAGGGCCGTCGCCGCGCGCTTCACGGTCGCCGCCCGCGAAGCCGGCGCCCCCGACCCTGAAGGCCTCGGTGAGCAGCTCGCGCTGCTGCTCGACGGCGGGGCGGCCCGCAGCCGCGTGCTGAACTCCGACGCCTTTCCCACGGCCGCGGCCATCGCCGCCGTGCTCATCGACAACGCCATCCCCGAGACGGCCGGGCGTTGAATCCGGGACTCGGATATTGACAGCGAAACTTGCAAGGTAGGCTTACTATATTGAGGTGAGCAACCCCACCGACCCCGAGACGCTCGCCGACAGCATCTCCGACATGCTCGCCTCGCTGCGCCGCGCGATGCGCAGCGGCCGCCAGATCGGCGACCTGCCCCCGCGGCACGAGGCAGCACTCGCCTGGCTGCGCCGCAAGCGCCAGCTGACCACCGCTCAGCTCGCCCGCTTCGAGCAGATCACCCCCCAGTCGATGGGCGTGGTCGTCGCCGAGCTCGTCGAGCGCGGCCTGGTGGTGAAGACGAAGGACCCGGAAGACGGTCGACGCGAGCTGCTCACGCTGACGGACGCCGGCGCGGCGACCGTGAACCGCACCGACGAGGCGCGCCACGCCGACCTCATCGAGCTTCTCGCCACCCGGCTCACCGAGACCGAGCGCGACACCGTCGCCCGGGGCCTCGCCGTGCTCATGAAGATCGAAGAGGACCAGAAGTGACCGACGCCCCCGCAGCCCCCGGCCGGTTCACCTGGCGCTTCGTCACGCCCGTGCTCATCGGGCCCGTGCTCAACCCGATCAACACGAGCATGATCGCCGTCGCACTCGTGCCCATCAGCCACGACCTCCACGTCGCGACGTCGACCGTCGTGTGGCTCGTCGCCGGACTCTACCTCGCGAGCGCGATCGCGCAGCCGACCATGGGTAAGCTCGCCGACGTCTTCGGGCCGAAGCGGGTCTACCTCGTCGGGCTCGTCGTCGTGCTGGTCGCCGGCTTCCTGCCGAACATCTGGCACGACTTCAGTGCGGTGCTGATCTCGCGCATTCTCATCGGCATCGGCACCTCGGCCGCCTATCCGTCTGCGATGTCGCTGATCCGCGACCAGAGCGCGCGCCTCGATCGCCAGACCCCGCCCGCGCTGCTCTCCGGCCTCTCGATCGCAAGTCAGACCGTCGCGGCGGTCGGCCCCGTGCTCGGCGGCGTGCTGATCGAGTTCTTCGGGTGGCAGTCGATCTTCCTCGTCAACATCCCGCTCGCCGCCATCGCGCTCGTGACGACGATCGTCTGGGTGCCGTCCGACGCGACCCGACCGCAGCGCCCCGGGCCCAAGCCCACCCTGCGCGACGTCGACCCGATCGGCATCGTGCTGTTCGCCGGCGCGCTCGCCTCGCTGCTCGTCTTCCTGCTCGACCTCAAGCTCTCGATGCTCTGGCTCGTCGGCGTGACCCTTGTGCTCGTGGCGGCACTCCTGTGGTGGTCGCTGCGCAGCAGGCATCCGTTCATCGACCTGCGCATGCTGCGGCGCAACGGCGCGCTCAGCCGCACCTACCTGCGCATGCTGCTCATCTACTTCGGCGCCTACACGATGATGTACGGCTTCAGCCAGTGGGTGCAGGGCTCGGCCGGGTACTCGGCAGATCAGGCCGGCTTCATCCAGCTGCCGACGGCCGTGCTCGCGGCGCTGACCTCGATCACCGTCGCGAAGAACCGGCGGCTGCGGCTGCCCCTCGTGCTCTCCGGCCTCATCCCGTTCTTCGGCGGCGTCCTGCTGATCTTCCTGCACGCGGCGAGCCCGCTCGTGCTGCTGCTCGTCGTCGCCGCCATCTTCGGCGTGCCCCAGGGGCTCGCCTCGGTCAGCAATCAGCAGGCGCTCTATCGGCAGGCGCCGGGCGACCAGCTCGGCACCGCATCGGGCCTCTCGCGCACCGCCGTGTACCTCGGCTCGATCCTCTCGTCGGCCGCGATCGGGCTCGCCTTCCCGCATGCGCCGACGGATGCCGGACTGCACGGCCTCGGCATCGCGATCGCCGTCATCGTGGGGCTCGCGGCCCTGCTCGCCCTCGTCGACCCGGCGCTGCGCACGCGCAAGGACGGCTCAGAGCGTGTGGGTGGCGGCCTGAAGTCCGAGTGACGACAGGGCGACGAGCACCCACAGGCTCGCGCCGAGCACCAGCGGGCGCAGCCCGGCCTGCCTGAGCACGCCCACGCGGGTGCCGAGGCCGATGCCCGCGAGCGCGACCGTGATCATGAAGGTGCCGAGCTGGCTGAGATACGGATGCCACGCCTGCGGGATCACTCCGAGGGAATCGACCAGCACCGCGACGAGGAACCACACCAGGAACATCGGCACGACCTTGTTCCACGAGATGCGGCCGGGGGGCTCTTCTGCCGCGGCGCCGCCGGCCGCGGCATCCGCCCGCACCTCCTGGCGCCGCTTGTACAGCGCCAGCGCGACCGTGATCGGCACGATCATGAGCGTGCGCGTGAGCTTCACGACGATGCCATACGCGCCCGCCGCGGCGCTGAAGCTGAATGACGCCGCGACGACCGATGAGGTGTCGTTGATCGCCGTGCCCGCCCACAGGCCGAAGGAGTGGTCGCTCATGCCGAGGGCGCGCCCGATGAACGGGAACGTGACGACGGCGATCACGTTGAACGTGAAGATCGTGCCGATCGCGTAGGCGACGTCGGAGGACTTGGCGCGGATGACCGACTGGGTCGCGGCGATGGCGGATGCCCCGCAGATCCCCGTTCCCACGCCGATCAGCGTGCGCACGTCGCCGTCGAGGCCGAGCGCACGCCCGATCAGCCACGCGCCGAGCAACGCGATCGCGAGGGTGCCGAGCATCACGGGCAGCGAGTGCCAGCCGGTGCGCAGCACCTCGACGATCGAGAGCCCGGTTCCGAAGACCACCACAGAGGCCTGCAGCACGTACTTGCCCGACCAGGCCGCTCCGGCGTCCGTCACCGTGCCCGGCTTCAGGAACGCGGCGAGCACGGCGCCGATCACGATTCCGAACACGGGCGCTCCGACGACGGGGACGAGGGCGCCGAGCCCTGTGGCGACCAGCGCGATCGCGACGCAGAGGCCGAGCCCGGGCAGCCGCTTCTTCATCACGGCCAGGCTACCCGGCAGCCCGAGACCCATGTCCGATTCCCGCCACTCAGCGCGCGCCGCGCCACGGATGATGGAGGGGTGAGCACGCCATTGGACCCCGAGGTCGCCTACCGCGCGGCATCCGGCCGCGACCCGCGCTTCGACGGGCGCTTCTTCCTCGGCGTCACCACGACGGGCATCTATTGCCGGCCGTCGTGCCCGGCGCGCAAGCCCCTGCGCCGCAACGCCGTGTTCTTCCCCACGGCAGCCGCGGCCGTCGCGGCGGGCTTTCGCGCGTGCAAGCGCTGCCGGCCCGATTCGCTCCCCGGCTCGCGGCACTGGGATGCGAGCGGGGACCTCGCCGCCCGCGCCGTGCGAGCGATTCGCGACGGGGTCGTCGACGAGTTGGGGGTTGCCGGGCTGGCGCGGCGGCTGGCGGTGAGCGAGCGGCACCTCCACCGCGTGCTCGTCGCCGAGGTCGGCGCGTCCCCTCTGCAGCTCAATCGCACGCGCCGCGCGCACACGGCACGCACGCTGATCGAGCAGACCTCGCTGTCGCTCACCGACATCGCCTTCGCGGCGGGCTTCGGCAGCGTGCGCCAGTTCAACGAGGTCATGCTCGGCGAGTACGGGGTGCCGCCGTCGGCGCTGCGGCGCCCGGGCGCGGGCGCGGCTTCGGGGCGGGCGGGCGCGCTCGGCCCCGGCGACCCCGCGTCGGACGCGGCGCCAACGGTCGTGCTCCGGCTGCGGCACCGCGCCCCGTACGACGCCGTCGCCATGCGGGCGTTCCAGAGGGCGCATGCCGTGGCCGGCATGGACCTGATCGGCGACGACGGCGCCTTCACCACGGGCGTCCCCGCGCCCCACGGCACGGCCGTTGCGACCGTCGACTGGGCCGCGGCGAGCGCCGACCACCTCACCGTGCGCATCCGCCCCGCCGACATCGCCGACCTCACCGGCATCGTCGCGAAGCTGCGGCGCTGGCTCGACCTCGACGCCGACCCGCAGCTCATCGCCGAGGTCCTCGGCCCCGACCCGATCATCGGGCCACTCGTCGCCGCGCGGCCCGGCCTGCGTGTGCCCGGCTCCCTCGACGGGGCGGTGATCGCGATGCTGACGGTCATCGGCCAAGCCGTCTCGCTGAAGGCCGCGGCGGTGTTCGCGGCCCGGCTGGTCGCGGCCTTCGGCACGTCGGTGAGCGACAGCGGGTTGCATGCGTTCCCCACGCCGCAGACGGTGGCGGGCGCCGGAGCGGACGCGCTGCGCGAGATCGGGCTCACCGGGGCGCGAGCCGCGGCGCTGCACGCCCTCGCGTCTGCGCTCGCACGCGGTCTCGAGCTGAGCCCCGCCTCAGACCGCGCGCAGGCGCGCCGCGAGCTGCTCGCGCTGCCCGGCATCGGCCCGTGGACGGCCGACTACATCGCCCTGCGCGCCCTCGGCGACCCCGACGCCTTCGCGCCCGGCGACCTCGTGCTCAGGAAGTCTCTCGGCGCGAGGACCGAGCGCGAGGCATCCGCCATCGCCTCTGCCTGGTCGCCGTGGCGCGGCTACGCCGCGATGCACCTGTGGACGTCCTCGGCGTACCTTCCCTAAGCACCCCGGCCACGACTAGGCCGCCTGCAGTCGGTCGCGGGCGGCCACCGCGTCGACCGCGAGCGCCGCGAGCAGCTGCGCGGCCGGATCGGGCGCGTCGCGCTCAAGCAGCGCGAGCATCATGTGCCGCGGCGTGAGCGAGCGCGCCTTCTCGGCCACTCCGTGCCGCAGCGTGCCGTTCATGACCTGCCGCGCACCCGCCGTGAACGGCACGAACCTGCCCACCCGCCCGCGCCCGCCCGGCGCGAACTCGCCCAGCTCGATGCCGACCGCGGCAAGGGCCGACCGGTCGAGCTGCTCGGCCGCCGTGCGCGCCGCCTCCGCATCGATGCCCACGGCCGCGGCCAGCTCGTCGTTCTCGAGCAGCGTGATGAGCAGATGCTCGGTGCCGACCCTGCGGTCGCCACGCCGAGCAGCCTCGTAGCGCGCGTCGTCGACGGCGACGCGGGTGGCCAGTGCGAATCGCTCAAACATCTTTCTTCCCATACTTCGCGTGGACCGACTGCCGAGTGACGCCGAGCGCGTCGCCGATCTGCTCCCACGACCAGCCAGCGCGACGCGCGGCCTCGACGTGCATGGCCTCGACGCGCTCGGCGAGGCGGTGCAGCGCGCCGACGGCGCGCAGGCCCGTGGCCGGGTCCGTCTGCGTGAGTCGAATGCCGAGCAGATCGGATGGCTGCGAGTTCGGCAGATCCTTGTCAGTTTGGCTTGACACGCGTCTATTGTCAGCCCAAACTGACACGCATGTCAACGTCAATTCAAACTGACGCACCGCCCATCGTCATCGTCGGTGCCGGCCCGACGGGGCTGCTGCTCGCCGGCGAGCTGGCCGACGCCGGCGTCCGCGTCATCGTCCTCGAACGGGAGGCTCAGCCGGCGACGATGCCCAAGGCCAACGGCATCGTCGGCCGCGCCGCGGTGGAACTCGCCCGGCGCGGCGTGCTGCGCGGCAGCGGCCTTCGCATCGTGCGCCCGCCGCGATTCCTGTTCGGAACGCTCGCGCTGCGGCTCGGTCTGGGGCCGGCGAATCCGCTGCATCTGCTGCCCGTTCCCCAGCGCCGCCTCGAGCAGCTGCTCAAGCAGCGCGCGCTCGCGCGCGGCGTCGAGCTGCGCCGTGGCACCACCCTCGCCGGCTTCACGCAGGGCGGCGACGCCGTCGAACTGGAGGTGCACACCCCGAGGGCCACGGAGCGCCTCCCGGCAGCCTTCCTCGTCGGCTGCGACGGCGCCAGGAGCACGGTGCGGAGGGCCGCCGGCATCGGCTTCCCAGGCTTCACGAGCGACGTCATCACGCGGATCGCGCGCGTGACCCTGCCGCCGCGCACCGCGCGGCTCGACGGTCGCGGCGACACGATCGAGCTCACCGGCATCGGCCGCCTGCACACCATGCGCCAGAACCGACTGCCGGGCGGTGGCTTCGCGATCGCCCCCGTCGCGACGCTTGATCGCACCGCCCCCGATGACCTCTACCTGATCACGACCCACGAGCCGCACCGCGGCGAGGAGCCCACCGACGCTCTGCCGGAGGCCGAGCTGCGGGCCAGCCTGCGCCGTGTGCTCGGGGCCGAGCTGCCGTTCTCGGCCGTCGACTCCGCGCGCAGCACGGTGGCGAACAGCAGGCTGGCGAGCACCTACCGCGTCGGCCGCGTGCTGCTCGCGGGCGACGCGGCGCACATCTTCAACGCGGGCGGGTCCGCACTCAACGTCGCGCTGCTCGACGCGCTGGCCCTGGCGCCGCTTCTTGTGGCTGCGGCGCGGGGCCAGGCATCCGTCGCCTCACTCGAGGCCTATGAGAGCGCGCGCCGACCTGCGGCAGAACTCGCGCTCGCCCAGACGCGCGTGCAGGCCGCGCTCAGCGGTGATGACGAGCACGCCAGCGCGCTGCGCGAGATTGTGGGCACGCTCATAGCTTCCCGTACGGGCGCTCGAGCCGTGGCCCGTCTCATCGAAGGCTCATGACACCCGCGTAGCGTTGAACGGGTGACCCGCACACGTCGACGCACGCCCGCGCTTGCGGCGGCCGCCCTGGTGGCGCTCGCCCTCGCGGTCTCGTCGGCGACCCCTGCGCGGGCGGCGGCGACTCCGACGCCGACGCCGGCTGCGACGGGCGCGGCGGCCGGTGCGGTGGCGGGCAACTGCCCCGACTACGAGTTCATCGGCGCGCGCGGCTCCGGCGAAGACAACAGCATCCCTGCGAAGAAGCGCTACACCTCGGCGAACCCGAGCTGGGGCATGGGCGGCGAGCTCGCCGACCTCTACCGACGCGTCGAGAAGACGGCGTCGGCGAACGACGTGACGATCACGCCCTACGGCGTTCCCTATCCCGCCGTCGGCATCGATGTCGTGACGGGCGACGCCCTCGTCAGCGGCGACCTCGGCGTGTACTCGAAGTCGGTCGAGCTGGGCGCGCACGCGGCGGCGGCCGAGCTCGAGCGGGTGAGTCGCACCTGCCCGGGTACCGGCGTGATCATGTCGGGGTACTCGCAGGGCGCCCAGGTGATCGTCGAAGCCGTGCTGTCGGCCATGCCGAGTGCCCGCCGTGCGCTCGTGGCGGCCGTGTTCTTCGGCAACACCTACTTCAACTCGGCCGACAGCACCGACGACTACGGCAGTTTCGCGCCCGGCCTCGACGGCTACCTCGTGAGCAACAGCAAGGGCGGCAGCACGCCCAACGGCGCCGCCGACGCCGGCTCCGCCGCGAGCACGGCCGACGGCGGCAGCGACTGGGCGAGTGAGTTCGGGCGGGCCGCGATCTTCGACTACTGCCACGACGGCGACCCGATCTGCGGGCTGGTCGACGACCGTGTCGTCGGCGGCGTGAACTACCCCGTCCGCGACTTCGCCCACATCGTCGCGACCACTGCGAGCCCGTCGGGCGACCCCAACATCCTGTCTCAGCACGGCACCTATCAGCGCGGCGACACCGCGAACGCGGCGCAGCAGCTGCGCTACGTGATGGGGCTCCCGCTGCTGCGTGCGCCGAAGGCGACGGCCAAGATCACGGGGCCCGTGACGACCGAGGTGGGTGCCGAGACCCGCTTCAGCGCGGCGGGCAGTCTCAGCGACCCGGCCGACCCGATCATCCGCTACGCCTGGACCATCGACGGCGGCACCGCAGCCGCGCGCCGGCTCACGACCACCGCCCCGAGCCTCGCCACGGTCTTCGCGACGCCCGGAACGCACACGATCGCGCTGCGCACGACGACGCTGACCGGCGCGCAGGCCTCGGCCTCCGCCAGCGTCGAGACCTCGCCGAAGCCGGTCGCGGCCCCCGCCGCGCCGACGCGCGTCACCGCCACGCCCGGCGACGGCGCCATCACGCTCAGCTGGCCGGCCGTCGATGGGGCGGAGTTCTATGCCGTGAAGGACTCCGACGGCAAGCTGCTCACCGCCTTCACGCCGCTCGTGGCCGGGCAGCAGACGGTGTCGTGGACCGACACCGGCTTGAGCAACGGCCACGCCCGGAGCTACCGCGTATATGCCGTCAACAGCATGGGCCGCAGTGTCGGCTCGACCGAGGCGACCGCCGAACCGGAGGCGGCGCCGAGCCGGCCCGCGGCGGCGGCCGTGCGGCTGCCTGCCGCCGCGGCGACCCCCGTCGACCCCGAGCTGGCGTGGGCGCTCGGACTCGGCCTGATCGTGGTGGTGGTGGCTGTCGCCCTGCTCAGAACGGCGCCGCCGCGCCCGGCGCGCCCTGCCCGCCCGGCGCGGGTGCGTCGCCGCCTGCGCTGAACTACTCGCCTGCGCTGAAGGATTCGCCGCCGACATCCCAGCGATGGTGGATGACGTCGTGCGCGAAGTATGCCGCGAGCGACGCGACCGTGAAGCGCGAGCCGTCAGTGCGTCGCCCCGTGCGACCGAGCTCGGCGTCGGGCACCAGCTCGAAGGCATCCGCGATCGCATGGCCCGCGGCCGCCAGCTCGCGCGCGACCCGCACGGGCGACTGGGACCGGTAGTCCGCCCGCACGGCCGTGTCGTCCTGGTCCCAGTTGAGGAAGTCGGGGTCGGTGAGCACGAGCATGAGGTTGAGCCGCGCGTGCATGATGCGGAATACGTCGCGGGTGTGCGCGGCGTATTCGAGCGGCGACCACGTCGAGTCGTCGGGGCGCACGCCGAGGGCTGCGGCCGAGCCGGCCGCCGCCGAGCCGTCGCCGCCTTCGAGAACTCCCTGCCAGAACTCGACGGCCTCACGCGTCACGCGGGGAACGTCTCCATAGCTGATCGCCGCGGGGTCGAACCCGCACTCGGGGCAGGCGCGCTCGAGCACCCAGGTCCAGTTCTTCGTGTCAGGCGTGATGGGCACTGGCTCAGTATCGCAACGACGGGCTAGTACTCGGGCTGGATGTCTGCGATCGCGGCGAGCGCGGGGGTGAGTGCGCCGCCTGCGGCGTTGCACCCGGTCTCGTGCGGCAGCACCGCGCCCAGCTGCTGAGCCGTCCACGGCAGGCCGATCGCCGGCTGCTTCTTGCCCGACTCGGCCGGCGCCTTCGACGCGATCGAGGCGAGCTGCAGGGCGACCAGCCGGGCGAAGTTCGCGCCGGGCGTCGAGTTGTTCACCATGACGACGACGGTCAGCCCCGACTTCGGGTCGGAGTACGCGGCGGTCGCATAGCCCGGCACCGCGCTCGCGTGCCCGATGAGGGGCCCCATCTTCTCGACCCCGAGCCCGTACTGCGCCCACGACGGCATCGACTTCGACATGATCACGCTCTTCTGCTGCTGCGCGGCGAGTTCGTCGGGCAGCAGGGCGCCCGCCGCGACGGCGTGCACGAGCGAGGCCGTGTCTGTCAGGTTGCTGACCAGACCGCCGGCCTGCTGCATCGCCGTCGGCGAGAGCTTCGTGTCGTCATCGAGCACCTTGCAGTTCGTCGCACCGGTCACGGGGTCCCTGTCAGCCGCGTATCCGCTGGCGACCGGGCTCGGCAGCGCCGAGGTGCTCGGAAGGGTCGTCGTGTCGCTGATGCCGAGCGGCCCCGTCACGTACTTCTCGTAGAGCGACGGCCATGACTCGTGGGTCGCGGTCTGCAGTGCAAGGCCGAGCAGCACGAAGCCGGCGCTCGAATACGACCACTTCTGACCGGGGGCACCGGTGCGCGCCTGGCCGAGCCCGCTGTTGATCAGCTCGACCGCGTCCCAGGTGCGCGTCGGGTTCGTCACCATCTGCGGCGCGAGCTCGCCCCAGTAGTCGGCGAACCCCGAGGTGTTCTGGCACAGTGCGCCGAGGGTGAGCCCGTTCAGGCCCACCATGCGCGGCAGATAGGTCGACACCGGGTCGTCGAGCTTCACCTTCTTGTCGCCCACGAGCCCGAGCAGCACGGTGCACGTCGCGGGTTTCGTGATGGACCCGATGCGGAACGACGCGTCGACGTCCATGGGCGCCGCGTTCTTCTCGCGTGACGCGTGGCCGGATGCCGCCGTCCACGTTCCCGACCAGGGGGCCCACACGCCGGCGACCCCGCCGCTCGCACCCGCCAGCTTGACCGCATTGTCGAGCACGTGCTGCAGTTGCTTGGTCGTGCTGCTCGGCATCCGATCGCCGGTCTGCGCTCCGATCGCGGTGACGCTGGCGCCCGCCACATTGCCGCACCCGGCGAGCAGCAGCGCGCTCATGCCGAGAGCGATCGCGGCAATCGCGCGGCGCGCGCGCAAAGCAGGACGGACGTCAGACGCCATGCCCACCACCCCTCGTGCAGCAGCAGTCTGTGGTTTCGAGTCTATGCGTGCGTCTACGGTCATCCATACGCCGATCGGATGACTCCGCGACGGTGTTACGAAGCCGTGACCGCCACGCGCGGCGCACGCCCCGCGTCGGCCATGAACCGCTCGACGTCCTTGTCGACCCAGATGTCGGAAGGGCGCAGCGGCCGGGTCAGATAGAGCCCCTCGAGCGCCGTGATGCGGCTGAGTGCGACGTAGGTCTGCCCGGGGCTGAACGCACGCGAGCCGAGGTCGACGATCGCCTGGTCGTAGGTCTTCCCCTGCGATTTGTGGATCGTCACCGCCCACGCGAGGCGCAGAGGGAACTGCGAGAACTCGGCGACGACCTCTTTCTCGAGCTTCTTCGTCGCCGGATCGTAGCTGTACTTGTGCCGCTCCCACGTGGCCGGCTCGACCTCGTAGCGCACGCCGTCGATCTCGACCTCGACGTTGGCGGTGATCTTGGTCACGGTTCCGATCGAGCCGTTCACCCAGCGCACCTCGCCCTGCCCCTGGGTGTCGTTGCGCAGGAACATCACCTGCGCGCCGACCTTCAGCTCGAGCGCTTCGTCCGCCGGGTAGTTGCGGCCGCCGAAGTCACCCGAGATCTCTGCCTTGGCGGTCTGCAGCCGCCCCGGCAGCCGCTGCAGCTGCGCCTGGTTGATGCGGTTGACCGAGTCGTTGCGGCTCGCCAGCGTGATGACCCCGTCGCGCGGCGCCGGGCGAGCGCCCACCGTGTTCAGCCTGTCCGCGATCTCCTTCGTGACCATGCCGTGCCGCACCGCGTTGAGCATGTACTTGAACTCGGCCTCGTGCTGCCGGTGCACCTCGCCGAGCTCGACGATGCGCAGCTCGGCCGTTTGCCACACCTTCGCGTCGAAGAACCACATCGAGCGGTAGGTGTCGGCGAAGTACTCGCGCTCTTCCTGGCTGCCGGGCACCGGCGCCAGCTGGTACGGGTCGCCGAACAGCACGACCTGAACGCCGCCGAACGGCTCCTTCCGCTTCCGCGCCTGGCGCAGGCTGCGGTCGATCGCGTCCATCAGATCGGCGTTGACCATCGACACCTCGTCGATCACGAGCGTGTCGATCGTGTTGAGCAGCTTCTTCAGCTCGTCGGACTGGTCGATCGCCTGGTCGGCGATCACGCCGATCGGCAGTCGGAACAGCGAGTGGATCGTCTGCCCGCCGACGTTCAGGGCGGCGACGCCCGTCGGCGCGCTGATCACCAGCTGCTTCTCGGTGTTCCACGCGAGGTGGTTCAGCAGCGTGGACTTGCCCGTGCCGGCGCGGCCGGTGACGAACACGTGCTCGCGCGTCTTCTCGATCAGG
The DNA here is from genome assembly GCF_039538245.1 of Gryllotalpicola kribbensis. Taxonomy (NCBI): domain Bacteria; kingdom Bacillati; phylum Actinomycetota; class Actinomycetes; order Micrococcales; family Microbacteriaceae; genus Gryllotalpicola; species Gryllotalpicola kribbensis. The sequence continues at coordinate 176,796 of NZ_BAABBX010000014.1, read as the reverse complement.
TCGAAGACGGCCTGCTGTTCGCGAGAGAGTCGGGGCACCGATTCAGATTAGTTGCCGTCGGATGCCGCCGCCGTTGATATCCCCAGGGTGCCGCTCAGCGGCGCGAGGAATCCCGTTCGGCCATGCGCTGCAGCATCGCGTTGTATTCGGCGACGTCGGCGTTGCCGGTGCGATCGGACGCCCGGTCCTTCCGCTTCGTCTCGCGCGCGTCGCTGCGGCTCCATTGCAGGGCGACGATGATCGCGAGCACCAGCGTCGGAAGCTCGCCGATGCTCCACGCGATGCCGCCGGCGACGTACTGGTCGTGCATCGGCGTCGCGCCCCAGGTGCGGCCCATCGCCCCGAACCAGTCGGCGAGGAACAGCCCGGACGCCGTCATGATCGTGAGTCCGAAGAAGGCGTGCACCACCATCGTTCCGAGCAGCAGCACGAGCCGGAACGGGTAGGCGAGCCGGAACGGCACCGGGTCGATCCCGATGAGCGACTGGACGAAGAGGTAGCCGGTGATGAGGAAGTGCACCGTCATCCACTCGTGCCCGAGATGGTTCTCGGTCGCCCAGCGGAACAGCGGCGAGTAGTAGAAGACCCAGAGACTGCCCACGAACAGCAGCGCAGCGATGAACGGGTTGGCGAGGATGCCTGCGATCTTGCTGTGCACGGCGAGCAGAATCCACTCGCGCCCGCCGCGCGAGCCGTCCGTGCGCTTGGCGATCGCGCGAGCCGCCAGGGTGACCGGCGCGCCGGGGACGAGCAGCAGCGGAACGACCATCATGAGAGCCATGTGCATCGTCATGTGCGCGGAGAACAGGTAGTCGACGTAGACCGCGATGCCGCCGCTCGTGATGTAGGCGAGCACGAGCATGCCGACGATCCACGAGATCGTGCGGCCGAGGGGCCACGCGTCGCCGCGGCGGCGCAGGCGCAGCACGCCCGCGACATAGAAGACGATGCCGAACGCGGCGACGAGCAGCCAGATCGGGTCGACGTTCGCGCCGAAGAGCAGCGTGCGCAGCGTCTCGGGCGGCGGCAGCGGCTGCCCCGTCAGGATCTCGGCGGGCGTCGTGCCGATGGGCACCTGCTGAACGGGCGTGGCGGTGCGGGCGAGTGCGGCGGCGATGCCCGAGGCGACGCCCATGAACGCGAGCTCGGCCGCCACGAGCGCCCAGAACGGCCCTCGGCCGGCGCTCGTGCGAAGGCGGGCGATCAGCCACCTGCGCTGCAGCACGCCGAACAGGCCCAGGATGATGAGCACCGTCACCTTGCCGATGACGAGCAGGCCGTACGGGGTGAGCAGATTCGCCCAGGTGCCGATTCGCAGCTGCGCGTTGAGGAAGCCGCTGAAGGCCACGACGATGAAGCAGATCAGGGCGAGGCTCGAGTAGCGGGCGAGCACGGTCGGAAGCCGGTCGCCGCCGAGCGTGTTGCGCAGCAGCACGAGCGTCAGCAGGCCGCCGATCCAGACGGCGGCGCCGACGATGTGCAGGCCGAGCGAGGTGATCGCGAGGTTGTGGCCGCTCGTGCCTGCGGCATGCCCCTGCAACGCGATGGGAACCAGCGAGCCGGTGGCGAGCAGAGCGACGAAGACGAGAGCGGTCTGGTTGCGGACCGCGAAGCACAGCACCGTGGTCGCCGCGGCCGCGAGCGTCGTGATGCCCCACGCCTGGCCCAGGGCGATGCTCGAGACGAACTGCATGAACTGGTTGCTGAAGGCCTCCGTCGCCGCAAGGCGCGTGCCCGTCGCGTCGCTGAACGAGAGCACCGTGACGACGCCGGAGGCGACCGCCATGACGGCGGCAGATGCCGCCGCGACATCGAGGGCGCGGTCGAACTCGGGCCTCTTCGCGCTCAGGGCGAAGATCGACAGCACGAGCGCCCCGATCATGCCCGCAGACGACAGATCGACCACCAGCTTCGTGAGCGGCAGACCCCACCTCACCACCGGGCCGGGGTCGCTCAGTGCGAGCGGCGCGCTCGCCCCGCCGAAGGCGAGGGCGGCGATGACCGCGGCGAGCGCCGCGACGACGAGTGCGACGGGCCCTGCGACGCGCTGCGCTCTGTTCACCGCACCAGCGTAGTTCGCGGTGCCTTGGAGCTTTCCTGGCACGGTCGCGCGCACGAAAAAGGCGCCCACCGCGGTGAGCGCCTTCCTCTGTGTGGTGCGGTCTTACTTGACGGCAGCCTTGAGCTTCGAGCCCGCGGTCAGCTTGACGCGCTTGCCGGCCGGGATCTTGATCTCGGCGCCGGTCTGCGGGTTGCGGCCCGTGCGAGCGGCGGTCGCCGAGCTCTCGGCGGCGAGCCAGCCGGGGATCGTGACCTTGCCGCCGTCGGCAACGGTCTTCGCGATCGTCGCGAAGAAGGCGTCGATGACGCCGCCGACGACGGTCTGGCTCTGGCCGGTCTCACCGGCGACCGCAGCGACGAGCTCGGTCTTGTTCAGCGACTTGTCAGCCATGGGGTGTCCTCCTCGGACTACTGCTGCGTCAGCAGCGTCTGTGTTCAGTGATGAAACGGTTGGCCCACAGGGAGGCTGGTGTTCCGGCCCCCTCCGGCCACGGCCAAAGTAGCATCACACCCGCGTGAATCCGCGGAATTTCGGCGTGTTGCGGCAGTGAAAGGATGTCGTCATGAGCCATCGCGACGACAGGAATCCGATCAGAACGACCCGCGGAAGCGTCGCGGTGACGAATGCCCGACTCGTTCCCGTCTCGGCAGAGCCGATCGAGAACGGCACGATCGTGGTTGTCGATGGTGTGATCCAGGCGCTCGGCGCCGGGGTCGAGATCCCCTCGGGCATCCCTGTCGTCGACGCGGGCGGCAAGCCGGTCTACCCCGGCTTCATCGAGGCGCACGGCCATCTCGGCGTCCACGAGGAGGCCGAGGGCTGGGCGGGCAACGACACCAACGAGATGACCGACCCGAACGGCGCGGGCCTGCGCGCCATCGACGGCATCAACATCGAGGACGAGGGCTTCCGCGACGCCCTCAGCGGCGGAGTCACGAGCGCCGTGATCAAGCCCGGCTCGGGCAACCCGATCGGCGGGCAGACCGTTGCGATCAAGACCTGGGGCGGGCGCACCGTCGATGAGCAGGTGATCGCGGATGCCGTGTCGGTGAAGTCCGCGCTCGGCGAGAACCCGAAGCGGGTCTACGGCGACAGGAAGCAGCTGCCGTCCACGCGGCTCGGCGTGGCATCCGTCATTCGCTCCGCGTTCGTCGACGCGCAGAACTACCGCGCCAAGCGCGACGCCGCGGCGGCCAAGGGCGAGGTGTTCGAGCGCGACCTCGCGAAAGAGACCCTGGTGCGCGTGCTCGACGGCGAGCTCGCCTGGGACCAGCACACCCACCGCGCCGACGACATCGCGACGGCACTGCGGCTGGCCGACGAGTTCGGCTACCGCCTGGTGATCAACCACGGCACCGAGGGTGCCGAGCTCGCCGACGTGCTCGCCGAGCGCGACGTGCCGGTGATCTTCGGGCCGCTCTTCACGACCCGCTCGAAGGTCGAGCTGCGCAAGCGGGCGATCGTGAACCTGGGGCGGCTGGCCGCGGCGGGCGTGCGGGTCGCGATCACGACGGACCACCCGGTCGTGCCGATCAACTTCCTCGTGCACCAGGCGTCGCTCGCCGTCAAGGAAGGGCTCGACCCGCGCACCGCCATCGAGGCGCTGACCGTCAACCCGGCCTCCTTCCTCGGCCTGCGCGAGCGCGTCGGGGCGCTCGAGCCCGGCCTCGACGGCGACCTCGTGATCTGGTCGGGCGACCCCCTCGACGTCAACTCGCGCGCCGAGCAGGTCTACATCACGGGCACGCGCGTGTACTCGTGGGATGCCGCAGGCGGCGGCGCCGTCGTGGAGCGCTCCGCCCGCTTCGCCTAGCAACTAGTTCCCGTTCCGGACGGATGCGCCCGGGGCCGCGGGCGCGCATGTCCGGAACGGGAACGAGTTGGCGCCGGGCACGACGAAGGCCCCCTGGAGAACCAGGGGGCCTTCGTGAGAACTGCTTACCAGCTCGACTTGGTGATGCCGGGCAGCTCGCCGTTGTGCGCCATCTCACGGAAGCGGACACGCGAGATGCCGAACTTCGAGAGGACGCCGCGGGGGCGGCCGTCGATCTGGTCGCGGTTGCGCAGGCGCACCGGCGACGCGTTGCGCGGCAGCTTCTGCAGCCCCACGCGAGCGGCCTCGCGCTCCTCATCGGTGGAGTTCGGGTTCACGAGCTGCTTCTTCAGCTCGAGGCGCTTCGCGGCGTAACGGGCGACGACGGCCTCGCGCTGCTTGTTGCGGGCGATCTTGCTCTTCTTAGCCATATTCCTTAGCGCTCCTCACGGAACTCGACGTGCTTGCGGATGATCGGGTCGTACTTCTTCAGCACGAGGCGATCGGGGTCGTTGCGGCGGTTCTTCTTGGTCACGTAGGTGTAACCGGTGCCGGCCGTCGAGCGGAGCTTGATGATCGGGCGGATGTCCTGCTGCTTGGCCATTAGATCTTCTCCCCACGGGCCAGGATGTCCTTGACGACGGCCTCGATGCCGCGGGCGTCGATGACCTTGATGCCCTTGGCGGACACGTTCAGGGTGACGTTACGGCGAAGCGAAGGGACGAAATACGTCTTCTTCTGGATGTTCGGGTCGAAACGACGCTTGGTGCGTCGGTGCGAGTGCGAAATGGTGTGACCGAAGCCGGGGGTGGCGCCGGTCACCTGGCACACTGCTGCCATGTGATTCCTCCATCACTACCGATGCCCCAGAAGGGGCATCCCAAGATCTCTTGTCGGCACACGCCCGCCACCTTTTTTCGCGAAAGGGGGATCGGTGTGTGCGAACCGGCTCGAGGAGTCCGAGCCAGACAAACATCAAGTCTACGGGACGGCGTGTCGCGGCACCAAATCGCGGCGAGCGCGGCTATGCGGATGCCTGTGCCGAACGCGCCTGCGCGGAACAGTCGCGGCACAGGCCGAACACGTCGACGACGTGCTGCGGCTCGGTGAATCCATTCGCGCTCGCGACCTGCTGGGCCCATTCCTCGACCGCATCGGCCTCGATCTCGACCGTGAGCCCGCAGTTGCGGCAGATGAGGTGATGGTGGTGGCCCGTCGTGGAGCACGCACGGTAGAGCGCCTCGCCTTCCGGCGACTGCAGCGAGTCGGCCTCGCCCTCGACGGCGAGCGACGCGAGCGCGCGGTACACGGTCGCGAGCCCGATGGGGGAGCCGCCGTCGCGCAGATTCGAATAGAGGCCCTGCGCGCTGATGAAGCCGTCGCTCGAGCCGAGCGCCTCGCGCACGGCCTCGCGCTGCCAGGTGTTGCGCTTCGCGGTCGTCATGCCGCCACCTCCATGGGGGCGGCCGGCTCGGGCATCCGGCGCCCGGAAACGCCGCGACGCGCACGCGACGCGCCGATCACGCGGCAGACGACGTAGATCGCGAACGAGATCGTCGTGACATACGGGCTGATCGGGACAGAGCCGCCGAGAGCCAGCAGGATGCCGCCGACCATCGACACCACGCCGAACAGCACGCTCAGCAGCGGCACCACGAGCGGCGAGGCGGAGACGCGCAGCGCCGCAGCGGCCGGGGTCACGAGGATCGAGAGCACGAGCAGCGCACCGACGATCTGCACCGACACCGCAACGGTCAGCCCCAGCAGCAGCATGAACACGATCGACAGCCCGCGCACCGGCACCCCGCGTGCGGCCGCGACGTCGGCGTCGACCGACGCGAAGCTGAGCGGGCGCCACACGATGGCCAGCCCGACCAGCACGACGAGGGCGATGGCGATCAGCCAGCCGACCTGCGGGTCGTCGATCGCGACGATCTGCCCGGTGAGCAGCCCGAACTTGTTGGCGCTGCGCCCGGGGTAGAGGGCGAGGCACAGGATGCCGAGGCCGAGGCCGAACGGCATGAGCACCGCCGTGATGCTGTTGCGCTCGCGGGCCCGGGCACCGAGTGCGCCGATGAGCAGCGCGGCGACGAGCGAGCCCACGATCGAGCCCTGCACGACGCCGACGCCCAGCAGCAGCCCCGCCGAGGCGCCCGCGAACGAGAGCTCGCTGATGCCGTGCACCGCGAACGCCATGTCGCGGCTCATCACGAACACGCCGATCAGGCCGCCGATCACGCCGAGGACGGCGCCCGCGATGATCGAGTTGCGCAGCAGCACGAGTAGCTGGCCGTAGTCGCTGAAGTTGAAGATCTCGCCCCAGAGCTCCGCGTGCGTCACAGCACCACCACCTCGCTGTCGTCGGGGTTGTGGTCGCACACGGCCTCGTGCCCGGCGTCATGATGCTCGTCGTGGGGGGCGTGGCCGCTGTCGGGCGTGCCGACCACGATGATGCGGCCGCGCGCGCGGATGACGTCGACGGGCGAGCCGTAGAGCTCGCTCAGCACCTCGCTGCGCAGCACCTCGTCGGGGGCCCCGACGCGGAATCGCCCGCCCGCGAGATAGAGCACGCGATCGACGATGGGCAGCACGGGATTCACGTCGTGCGTGACGAACAGCACGCCGAACCCGCGCTCGCGCCGGTGCCGGTCGATCAGCTCGCTCACGGCGCGCTGGTTGTTGAGGTCGAGTGAGGCGAGCGGCTCATCGGCAAGCAGCAGACGGGGGTCGGATGCCAGCGCCTGGCCGATGCGCAGGCGCTGCTGCTCACCACCCGACAGCGTCGAGACGGGCACGTTGGCGTAGTCGGTCGCGCCGACATCGGCGAGCAGTCGGTCGACCCGGCGGCGCTTGTCGCGGCTCGGCCAGAAGCCGTACGAGCGGCCGTCGACGCCGAGGCCCACCAGATCGCGGGCGCGCAACGGCGTCCCCTCGTCCGCCAGCTTCTGCTGCGGCACGTAGCCGATGCGCGGATTCCCCGCCGTGACGGGCTCGCCGGCGACAAGCACTTCGCCCGCGGTCAGCGGCTGCCGCCCGAGGATCGCACGCAGCAGGCTGGTCTTGCCCGACCCGTTGGCACCGAGCACCGCGATGAACTCGCCAGGGGCGACGTCGAGGTCGAGCCCCTGCCAGAGCGTGCGGCGGTCGAAGCGCAGCGTCGCGCCCCGCAGGCTCAGGACCGGGCCGGCGGGGCGCTCACCTGCCGAGAGCTCAGTCGCCAAGCGCTGATCCGATCGCATCGAGGTTCGCGGTCATCCACTCAATGTAGTTCTTGCCCGTGGGCAGCGTCTCGGTCACCGGCACGACGGCGACGTTGTTCTGCTTGGCCGCCTTCAGCACGGCTTCGGTCTGCGGCCCCGTGGTCTGCTCGTTGTAGGCGAGCAGCTTCACGCGACCGCTGCTGTAGAGGTCGAGCGTCTGCTTCAGCACCGTCGGTGCGACATCCGTGTCGTTCTCGATGGCCTCACTGAACTTCTCGGGCGTGACGTTCTTCAGCCCGATCGCGTCGAGCATGTAGACGGGGACCGGCTCGGTGATGGTCACCGCCGTGCCCGCGTGCTCGCTCTTGAGGTGCGCTTCGGTCGCCTCGAGGTCGGCGAGCTTGCCGTCGAAGCTCGTCGCGTTGGCGTGGAAGTCGTCCGCCGCCGCGGGGTCGGCCTTCGCGAACGAGTCGGCCAGCTGGTCTGCCACCTTCTTGACGGTGGGGAAGTCGTACCAGAGGTGCTCGTTGAAGTCGCCCTCGCTCGGGTGCTGGTCATAGCCCGAGATGTCGGCGGCGACGAGCGTGGTCGGGTGCTTCTTCGACGCCTTCACCATGGTGCTGACGAAGTCGTCGTAGCCTCCCCCGTTCGAGATCACCACATTCGCCTTCGAGATGGCGAGCTGATTGCGGGCGTCGGCCTGGTACTCGTGCGGGTCCTTGTCGGGGTCGTCGATGATCGACGTCACCTTCACGTGATCACCGCCGATCGCACTCGCGACTGAGCCCCACACGTCGGTCGAGGCGACCACGTTGAGGCTTCCGGACTTCGCTGGGCCGGAGGCGTCGGTGGAGCAGCCCGCCAGGACGAGGGCCGCCGCGGCGAGAGCGACAGGAGCAATAAGGCGCGTTCGATTCACGTCTGTGACGTTACGCCTTATTGATAATGATTGTCAAAACCAGCAGAGCAGCAAGCGGATGCCTGCGCCGCACCTCAGTGCGGCAGGGTGGCCGTCACCGCGAGAATCCGCTCGATCGACTCCTCTTCGCCGATCGAGATGCGGATGCCGTCATCGAGGAACGGCCGCACCGCGATGTCGGCGTCGAAGAACGCGTCGGTCGCCGCGGTCGTGTGCGCCCCGGTCGGCAGCCACAGGAAGTTGCCCTGCGCCGCGGGAATGCTCCAGCCCTGCTCGACGAGCGCACCGCGCAGGCGGTCGCGACGGCTGACGATCTCGGCCACGCGCTCGTCGAGCGCGTCCTTCCTCTCCAGGCTCGCGAGGGCGGCGGCAAAGCCGAACTCTGTCACCGCGAATGGGATCGCGGTCGCACGCGCCGCGGCGAGCAGGCGGGCGGGCCCGATCGCGTAGCCGACGCGCAGCCCCGCGAGGCCGTAGGCCTTCGAGAACGTCCGGGTGATGACGAGGTTGGGGTAGCGCCCGAGGTAGGCCTCGCCGTCGACGGCGCTCGGGTCGGTGACGAACTCACGGTAGGCCTCATCGAGGACGACGAGCACCTCGGGGGGAACGGCGGCCATGAACGCCTCGAACGCCGCCGCGGGCACCGCGGGCCCTGTCGGGTTGTTCGGCGAGCAGACGACCACCACGCGGGTGCGCTCGGTGACCGCCGCGGCGAGCGCGGTGAGATCGTGCTCGAGCGTGTCGGTGAGCGGCACGCGCACGCTGGTCGCGCCGGTGACGGTGACGAAGCCGGGGTATGCCTCGAACGAGCGCCATGCGTAGACGATCTCGTCGCCGGGGGCGGCCGCCGCGAGGAACAGCTGCTGCAGCAGGGACGACGAGCCGGCGCCGACGATGACCTCGCTGAACTCGACGTCATAGCGGTCGGCCAGCGTGGTGCGCAGGGCCACGGCCGCGCCGTCGGGGTAGCGGTTGATCTCGACGTGCGCGGCCGCGGCCTCGAGCACACCGGGAAGCGCCGGGTACGGGTTCTCGTTGCTCGACAGCTTGAAACCGTCGGGCGAGGGCGAGCGCCCCTGCGAATAGGCCGTCAGCGCGGCGATCTCGGGGCGCAGACGCACATTCTCAGACACCCTTCAAAGGTAGCCGTGCGCCTGTCAGACTTTCGCCATGCGCTTCGTCGTGAAACTGCTGATCAACGCCTTCGCCCTCTGGCTCACCACGCTCATCGTCGCGGGCGTGCACGTGACGGCATGGAAGGACGGCTCGGGCTCGGCGCTCTTCTGGACCTACATCGTGCTCGCGCTGATCTTCGGCATCGTGAACGGCGTCGTCGGCACCGTGCTGCGCATCGTCGCCTTCCCCCTCTACATCCTCACGCTGGGCCTGTTCTCTCTGATCGTGAACGGGCTGCTCCTGCTGCTCGTGGAGTGGATCAGCGACCACTGGCTGCACTTCGGCCTCACCGTCGACGGCTTCTGGTGGGGCGTGCTCGGGGCCCTCGTGCTCGGCATCATCGGCTGGATCGTGGGGCTCATCTTCCGGCCCCTGACCCAGCGGCCTGACCCTCGCTGAGCCGCTCGCCCCGCCAGAGCGTCACCTCGGCCGGGCCACCGCCCGTGAAGGCGGCGAGCTTCCCCCGCGCCGCGACGAGCCGAGGGTCGCTCGAGACATCCATCTCGGCCGCGGTGCGCGCGTAGCCGGTGAGCTCGTGCGCAGGCAGGACGCCGGAGCCCCGGGCGTCGGCCGGCGTCGCCTCACGCACGAGCAGCCGCGCGTCGACGAGCGGCCGAGGACTGCCGCCGAGCGCGGGCACCGGGTCGTCGGTGTGCTCCACGGCGACGTCGACGGTGCCGCGCGGCACGCGCACGCCCGCGGTGGGGGAGCCGAAGGTGACGACGGCCGGCACCGGTGCGACCCCGCTGGTCGCGATCGCGGTGGCGACGATGCCGCCCTGCGAGTGGCCGACGGGGACCACCGGCTCGCCGCTCTTCCACCCGGCGCGTTTCAGCGCCTCGATGGCCGCCCGCGTCGAGCCCGCAGAGCCGCCCGCCACGCCGACGACGTTCGAGGTGTCGTCCCACGGCTCGGTGCCGGGCTCGAGCGACCAGTCGATCGTGCCGGCGGAATAGACGATCCAGTGATGCTCGCCGTCGGGAAGCGTGTACTTCTCGACCCGCAGCTGCGGCTGCCCGGCCTGCGCCGGGGGAATCCGCTTCGCAAGGTCGCCGAACCCGCCGGGCGCCCGGTCTATGCGCGGCGCCGACGCGGTCACCGGGCTCGCCGTCACCGCGGTCTCCTCCAGCGCATCGCCCGGCAGGGCGCGCACGAGCACCACGAGCCCCGGCAGATTCACCGCGTCGGCGAGGTGGCGCAGCGCGGCGACGATCTGCGGGTCCCCGACCGTCAACGCGGAGTGCTGCGCCGCGCTGACGCCGAGCGCGACCAGCAGCGCTCCGAGCTCGGGCACGGGCCCCACCAGCCGTGCGAGCAGCTGCTGCTGAGCGAGCACGACCCGCTCGGCCCAGCCGTATGCCTCGGCGGCGGCCTCGAGCTCGCACGCGAGCAGCTCGGCCTCGCGCACAGCGTCGGCGAGCTCGTTCTCGGCCCGCGCGAGCACCTGGGCGGCGGCGCCGGTCGCGAGCTCCGTGCACGCGAGCGCGGCGCGCACCTGGCCGTGAATGCCGTCGACCCGCTGCGCGACCTCGCGCAGCTCGCGGCGCGCGCCGAGCAGGTCTTCGGTCTCGACGGCGACGCTTCCCCCGCCCGAGACCTCGAGCGTCACAGCTCTGCCTCGGCGGCGGCGAGCGCCGCCCACGCAGCGTCGATGCGCTCGCGCAAGCCGTCGATGCGCAGCCGGAAGGCCCACCCGGCCGGCCCTGCCCACAGCCCGCGGTCGGGCAGCAGGCGATACACCGGCAGGAGCTCGGCCTCGGCGGCGCGCACGCGAGCGCGCAACGCAGCGCGCTGCCGCTCGTGCTCGGCGGACAACACGGTCATGATCAATCCACTCCCGGCGCGGGGTGGAAGACCAGGCTGCCAGGAGCCGCGGGCAGCGGGAATGCCCGGGCGCGGCATCCGTGCACAATCGCAGCCCGCATCGCCCTGTGCGGGGCGAGATCCCCAGCGCGGTGCGGCAGAATGGCTCGCGTGACGTTCGCCTCGCCCGCAGATGACGAGGTCGCCCCCGACCTGTTCCGGGTGTGCTTCGTCTGCAGCGGGAACATCTGCCGCTCGCCCATGGCCGAGGTCGTCTTCCGCGACCTCGCCGAGAAGGCCGGCATCGGGCACCGCATCGCCTCGAGCTCAGCAGGTACGGGCGACTGGCACGTCGGCGAGCCCGCCGACCGGCGCACCGTCGCCGCCCTGCACCGCCGCGGCTACGACGGGGCGATGCACCGGGCGCGCCAGTTCGACCCCGAGTGGTTCGATGAGCTCGACCTCGTGGTCGCTCTCGACCACAGTCACAAGCGCATCCTCGACCACTGGGCGGGAACGCCCGACAACCAGGCCAAGATCGCGCTGCTGATGAGCTTCGCTCCGCACCACGGCGACGCCCTCGATGTGCCTGACCCGTATTACTCCGATGACGCCATGTTCGACAGCGTGCTCGATCTCGTCGAGCGCTCCTGCGCCGGCCTCGTGCACCAGCTCGAACCGGCCCTCAAGCACGAACACCGCCGCTGAGGCGGCAGATGACAAGGAACCGCACCAGAGACATGAACGATCAGCTGCCCGCCCTGCCCCCTCAGCCCATCAGCCCGCTCGACGGGCGCTACCGCGCCGCCGTCTCGGCGCTCGGCGACCATCTCTCCGAGGCGGGCCTCAACCGGGCGCGGGTGCACGTCGAGGTCGAGTGGCTGATCTATCTCACCTCGCACTCGATGTTCGGCTCGTCGCCGCTCGAGTCCGAGCACGTGCAGCAGCTGCGCGCCTTCGCCGCGAACTTCGGCGACCTCGAGATCAACGCCCTGGCCGAGATCGAGGCGAGGACCCGCCACGACGTGAAGGCCGTCGAGTACCTGATCCGCGGCGAGCTCGATCGCCTCGGGCTGAACGGCATCGCCGAGCTCACGCACTTCGCGTGCACCAGCGAAGACATCAACAACCTCTCCTACGCGCTCACCGTGAAGGCCGCGGTCGAGCAGATCTGGCTGCCCAAGCTGCGCCGCGTCATCGACACGCTCGCCGCGCTCGCCCACGAGCACAAGGACGCCGCGATGCTCTCGCGCACCCACGGCCAGCCGGCGACGCCGACGACCATGGGCAAGGAGCTCGCGGTCTTCGTCTACCGCCTGCAGCGGGTCGTCGCGCAGCTCGAGCATTCCGACTACCTCGGCAAGTTCAGCGGAGCCACCGGCACCTTCGCGGCCCACCTCGCCGCCGACCCGCGCGCCGACTGGCCCGCGATCAGCCGCGAGTTCGTCGAAGGGCTCGGGCTCACCTGGAACCCGCTGACGACGCAGATCGAGTCGCACGACTGGCAGGCAGAGGTCTACGGCAAGGCGGCGCACGCGAACCGCATCCTGCACAACCTCGCCACCGACATCTGGACGTACATCTCGCTCGGCTACTTCCGGCAGATCCCCGTGCCCGGCGCGACGGGCTCGTCGACCATGCCGCACAAGATCAACCCGATCCGCTTCGAGAACGCCGAGGCGAACCTCGAGCTGTCGTCGGCGCTGCTCGACGCGCTGTCCGCCACGCTCGTCACCTCGCGCCTGCAGCGGGACCTCACGGATTCCACCACCCAGCGCAACATCGGCGTCGCCTTCGGCCACTCGCTGCTCGCCCTCGACAACCTCGAGCGGGGGCTCGGCGAGATCGCGCTCGACCCCGAGGCGCTCGCGGCCGACCTCGACACGAATTGGGAGGTGCTCGCCGAGGCGATCCAGACCGTCATCCGCGCCGAGGTCACCGCCGGCCGCTCGACGATCACCGACCCCTATGCCGTGCTGAAGGAGCTGACCCGCGGCCACCGCGTCGGGCCGGCCGAGCTCGCCGAGTTCGTGCAGGGCCTCGAGATCGGCGACGAGGCGAAGGCACGGCTCATCGCGCTGACGCCGGCCACCTACATCGGCGTCGCGCCCCAGCTGCTGCGCTTCCTCGACTGAGCGGGCGGATGCCCCAGGGCCAGTGCCCTAGGGTCAGTGCCCCGGGCTCGGCGCCCCGGGCTCAGTGCCCGCCTCGTCGTCGGGCTTCGGCTTGTCGAGCAACACGGGGCGCGAGCCGCCGTTCGCGGCATCCTGCTCGGCGATGTCGGCCTGCTCGTCCTCGGTGGGCTTGATCGACTGCACGAAGAGCGCGGTGATCACGAGCGCGACGATGAAGACGACGCCGAGGCCGATGACGGCGACGACCCAGCTGCGGGATGCGACGAGCATGACCACGCCCGCGAACAGCGCGAGCACCGCCGAACCGCCCACCAGCTCGGCGGGGCGCAGCACCTCGCGGCGCGACGGCTGGCGGGAGGCGGGGGTGCGGGACTTGCGGGCGCTCATGCGTGGGACTCCGAGGTTTCGTCGGCGGCCCCCGCGGGCTGAGCCCACTTGAGCGAGAACGCGCCGATCGCGAGGTAGACGCCGATGACGATGGCGTAGGCGCCGAACAGGCCGACGGCGAGTCGGTGCTCGGGCGGAATGACGAGGTAGACGATCGCGAGGACGACGGTCGCGCCCCCGACCAGCAGCCGGTCGCGCGCGGCAGCGGCGTCAGCAGGAACGCGTCGTGCGCGCCAGCCGCCGTACAGCTCTGCGGCACCGGTCAGCAGCGCCCAGACGCTCACGCTGTAGAGCAGGTCGCCGAGTGCGCCCGCATGCACGATCAGCGCGACGACTCCCGCGGCGACTCCGATGATGCCCTGCACCAGCCAGACCGTGCGGCTGCCGGCATCCGTCGCGAAGAAGAACGCGCACGCCGCGAGCCCGCTCACGATCGCGAACGACGCGAACATGGCGATGCCGTAGGCCGCCGTGTGGTCCTGATCGAGGGTGATCACGAACCCCGCCGCGAAGGCGATGACGGCACGCACAAGCTGAAGAAGCCAGTACCGGCCAAGCACGTGAATAGCCCTGCTTTCGGATTCGAAGGGGATCGACTCCTCAGTCTAGTTGCGGCGCTCTTGTGGCTTTTCTGAACGGATGCCTCATCGCGACGGCCGCGCCCGACTCGGTTCCCGACTCAGTTCCCGTGCGGCTGGATCACGACGATCGGCGCCGTGCCGGTCGTCGGCGTCGGGTCGTCGGCCGCGAGCGTCGGAATCGACGCGGTCATGACCGACCCGTCGGGCCGCAGCTCGCCCTTGATCGCGCTCGCGCTCGGGGTGCCGTGCCTGATCGGGCCCTGCCCGTCGAGCGGGATGAGCCGCGGCTCGCCCGGGCGCACGAAGAACGTCTCGCCGCGCACCGAGACCTCGACGCCCTCGCCCTCCTCGATGCGCAGCTGGACGCTCTCGCGCCGCAGCTCGACGCGCAGCCGGCTGCCCTTCACGGTGAGGCGGTAGCGGATGCCCTCCCACTCGTTCGGAAGGCGGGGGTCCATGCTGAGCTTGCCGAGGTAGTCGCGCACGCCGCCGAAGCCCCACACCAGCGAGCCCCAGACGCCGCCCGTCGACGCCACGTGCACGCCGTCGACCGCGTTGTTGTGCAGGTCTGCGAGGTCGACGTAGACCGCGTCGAGGAAGTAGTCGACGGCGAGCTGGCCGTAGCCGACCTCGGCGGCGATGATCGACTGGGCAACGGCCGACAGCGTCGAGTCGCCCGTGGTCAGCGGGTCGTAGTACTCGAAGTCGGCGAGCTTCTGCTCGGCCGAGAACTCGTCGCCCTGCAGCACGAGCGCGAGCACGACGTCGGCCTGCTTGAGCACCTGGAAGCGGTAGATGACGAGCGGGTGGTAGTGCAGCAGCAGCGGCAGCTTCTCCTGCGGGGTGTTCGGCAGGTCCCAGAGCTCCTTCTCGAGGAAGTCCGCGTCCTGAGGGTTGATGCCGAGGCTCTCGTCGTAGGGAATGTGCATCGCCTCGGCCGCGCGCACCCACTCGGCGACCTCGTCGTCGGTCAGCCCGAGCCGGTTCACGACGCGGCGGTAGGCGCTGGGGTCGCGCTCCTTCACGGCCCGCACGGCCCGCACGGCCGCGCGCAGGTTCCCGCGCGCCATGACGTTCGTGTACAGGTTGTCGTTCACGACCGTCGTGTATTCGTCGGGCCCCGTCACGCCGTGGATGTGGAAGATCTCGCCGCCGTTGTAGCGCCAGAAGCCGAGATCGGCCCACATGCGCGCGGTCTCGATGAGGATGTCGATGCCCTCGGAGTCGAGGAACGCGTCGTCACCGCTCGCGTTCACGTACTGCACGAGCGCATACGAGATGTCGGCATCGATGTGGTACTGCGCGGTGCCCGCCGCGTAATAGGCCGAGGATTCCTGACCGTTGATGGTCCGCCACGGGAAGAGCGCACCGCGCTGGCTCAGCTCGCCGGCGCGCGCCCTGGCGTCGTCGAGGATGCTGTGCCGGTAGCGCAGCGCGTTCCGCGCAGCGGTCGGCTGCGTGTAGCTGAGGAACGGCAGGACGTAGATCTCCATGTCCCAGAAGTAGTGGCCGCCGTAGCCCGAACCGCTCACGCCCTTGGCGGGGATGCCGAGGCCGTCGGCGCGCGCCGTCGCCTGCGCGAGCTGGAACAGGTTCCAGCGCACGGCCTGCTGCTCGGCGGGGCGGCCGAACACCTCGACGTCGCTCTTCGCCCAGAAGTCGTCGAGCCAGATGCGCTGGTCCTCGTAGAGCTGCTCGATGCCGCGCTCGCGCACTCGGTCGAGCGTGCGGTCGCATCGGTCGGCGAGCTCGCGCACGGGAACCGCGTGCGAGGTGTGGTAGCTCAGCAGCTTGACGAGACGGATCGGCACGCCGGCCTTCGCCTCGACGCGGTACTCCTGCTTCGCGAGGTCGTCCTCGAGGGTGTACGACTGCGTGACCTCGTTGTCGGTCTCGACGATGTGGTCGGCCGCGACCGCGATGGTCATGCGCGAGTTGGTGCAGCGGTAGCCGAGCAGGCTGCGGCCGCCCGAGTTCCGCTTCAGCCGCGGCTGCAGCACGCGCTCGGCGAACGACTCCGCCTTGCGCGGGTCGAAGCCGGCGTCGCCGAGGGCGGCGCCGCCGATGCCGTATTCGTCCTTGCGGTCCTGGCGGTTGATCACCTGGCTCGAGAGCACGACCGAGGCATCCGCATCGAGCACCGTGACCTCGTAGTCGACGACCGCCAGGTGCCGGTCGGTGAACGACGCGAAGCGGCGCGAGGTGATCTGCACGCGGCGCCCCGAGGGCGTGCGCCACTCGAGGTCGCGCGTCAGAACGCCGTTGACGAAGTCGAGGCGGCGCTCGTACGACAGCAGCTCTGCCTCGGAGATCTTGAAGGGCACGTCGTCGACATAGACGCGGACCACCTTCGCGTCGGGCGCGTTGACGATCGTCTGGCCGACGTGCGCGAAGCCGAAGGCGTCCTCGGCGTGGCGGATCGGCCAGGTCTCGTGGAAGCCGTTCACGAAGGTGCCCTGCGTGACGCCTTCGCGCGCCTCTTCGTAGTTCCCGCGCAGCCCGATGTAGCCGTTGCCGACCGAGAACAGAGTCTCGGTCCGGCCGAGGTCGGCGATGGAGAGCTCGCTCTCCACCAGAGCCCACTCGTCGATCGGGAAGCGATCGCGATCCAGAGGGTCGGCGGCAGGTCGTCTCATTGCTCTTCCTCAGTCTCCGTTCGGGCTCAGGCGGTCTGCGTCGGGGTGATGCTCTTCCAAGTCTCGACGAGTTCGGCGAGGTCTTCGACCACCACGTCGGCGCCTTCGCGCAGCAGCGCATCCCGGCCGGTGCCGCGGTCGACTCCGACGACGATGAACCCGCCGGCGCGCCCCGCGGCGACGCCCGAGGTGGCGTCCTCGACGACGACGGCGTGCGCGGCATCCGTACCCAGCACGTGCGCGGCGTACTCATAGGTCGCGGGCGACGGCTTCCCTGCGAGGTTCTGCGCGCGTGCGACCTTTCCGTCGACGACCGTGACGAAGCGGTCGGCGAGCCCCGCTGCGTTGAGGACGTCGACCGCGTTCGCCGACGACGACACGACGGCCGAGC
This sequence comes from Gryllotalpicola kribbensis, assembly GCF_039538245.1. Classification (NCBI taxonomy): domain Bacteria; kingdom Bacillati; phylum Actinomycetota; class Actinomycetes; order Micrococcales; family Microbacteriaceae; genus Gryllotalpicola; species Gryllotalpicola kribbensis. Next base: position 159,693 of record NZ_BAABBX010000014.1, on the reverse strand, counting down.
GGATGCCTGACGCGTCGACCGCGTCGAGGAACTCGATCGACCCGGGGTACGGGGCGACGCCCTCCTCAGCGAGCACCCGATTGAACTCGAGGTTCTTGCGGTTGCCGAGGCCGCAGACGGTCTCGGCGTCGGGGCCGTCGCTGGGGTCGCCCTCGGGAAGCACGATGCCGCGGGCGGCCAGCTCGTCGCGCACGCCGTCATAGCGCGGCTTGCCATCGATGTGGTCGAAGTAGTCGGCCTCGGTGTACGGCCCGGCGCCGACCTTGGCGAAGTACTCCTGGAAGAGCAGGGCCCACGCCCGACGGTGCACCTCGGCGGTCGGTGTGAGCACCCCGTCGAGGTCGAACAGCACGGCGCGTACGTCAGCGAACAGTTCAGCCCCAGCCACGTTCCGAGCGTAGCGAGAGTGGTCGACCGGTGCACTGCCCGGAGAGAACTGTGCGCCCCCACGTCGAACCACCCTGACCTGCCTCGGTCCCGCGCGTGGCCGGTCTACGCGCCCGAGCGGTCCATCCGACTCTGACCGCAGCCTGCCTCATCCACAGCGACAGTTCCCGTGCGGGCAACGTCGGCGAACCAAGCCAGTGACGGCTTGGGCCGTCGCTCGAACGTCGTGCGGTTCCAGTCGACCAGACCGAAGGTCGGCGTGAAGCTGCCCCACTCGTAATTGTCGAGAAGCGACCAGTACAGGTAGCCACGCACATCGACGCCGTCGTCCATCGCCGCACGAAGGCCGAGAAGGCCCGCGGCCGTGTGATCGATTCGTCGTCGGTCATCCCGTGTCGCGAAGCCGTGCTCGGTGACGAAGACCGGCGTCCCGCCGGTCACCTCCCAGGTATGTCGCACAGCGCGACCAAGCGATTGCGGGTAGTACTCCCAGCCAAGGATGTTGGTCTCCGTTCCGTCTGGCAGCGGCATCGGGCCCTCCGTGCCGATGAGATTGCGCGAGTAGTTCTGCACACCGACGAAGTCGTCGCCGCGCGCTGCCTCAGTGAAGAAGTCCTCCCGCGGATAGCGATAGGCCCTCATCACCTCTTCTGCACCGGGAACGGCCTCGAAGTCCTGGGTGCCGATCGTCCAGCCCACCTTAAGTCCGGGGATGCCGGACAACACCTCCTTCGCGCGGTGATGCGCATGGACGAGCAGCTCGGAGGCCTTCGGATCCGGATCCGGCCGCGCGACCATGCGCATCTCGGCGGCCTCCCAGTCCCGGTGCGTGGCAACCATGTTTGGCTCGTTGATGGTGCACACCCATTCCACGTCGTTCTCAAGGATCGGGCGCACCGTCTCGACGTACCGCGCGAATCGCTCGGGCGCGCCGGCGTCGGCCCAGCCGCCGCGGCGACTGAACCACAGCGGATTGGTCGCATGGTGGAGCGTGACCATGGGGGTGATCCCACGATCGAGGCATCCGTCGATCATGCGCCGGTAGTGCTGCAACTGAGCCTTCGACGTCCAGCCCTCCTCGGGCTGGATGCGCGCCCATTCGATCGAGAAGCGGTAGACCTGCAGCCCCGCGTCGGCGACCAATGCGACATCGTCTGGCCAGCGGTGGTACGAGTCGGCGGCATCGCCGCTCGGCTCCTCGAGGTCGGTGTCCGGTCGGTGCTCCCGAGCCCACCAGTCGGACGCGACGTTGGACCCCTCGACTTGGTGCGCGGCCGTCGCGCTTCCCCACAAAAAGTCGCGAGGAAAGCGTGCGACCTGCAGCCGTTCATCATCCCAGTTCATGACTGCCCCCTCTCGTCGTGATGTCCCCCCGACAGTGAAGTCCGCCGTTCTCTGAAGACCGCAGCACCTCCGGCCGGCACTGCTCCGGTACCACGGGCCACGCGCCCGGTGAGCAGATCTTCGCCGTACACGGCGATTTCGGCTTCCTCGGCGCCGTGGTTGATGCAGAAGAGGAAGCCCGTGCCATCGGCCGCCACGCGACGAACGAGATCCACCGCCGTGCCGGTGGCGGCAGCGGGCGGCCGGATGCCGAGCTCCGCTGTGAGCGCACCGGCCAAGGCGTCGAACGACTCCTCGGCGAGGACCGCAGCGACGTAGCGCACGGTGCCGGCGCCGAGCTCGCGTCGTGTCATCGCCCCGAGTCCTCGCAGCGGCCCGTCCGAGAACGTCGCCGTCGTCCGACTCGTCGTCGGAGTCAGGTGCTCGACCCAGCGCTCCGCGGTGCTTCCGTCGCTCAATCTGACACGTTGACCGGGCTGAAGCGGCAGCAGTTCCTCGCCCCGGAGACCCAGCAGCTCCCGGAACGCTCCGGGATAGCCGCCGCCGATGACACGCGCCGTGTCGTCGACTATGCCCGAGAGTGCGGTGATGAGCACATGCATGCCGGATCGCACAGCGGCGTCGAGTCGCTCCGTCAGTCCGGCGGAAGCCTGATAGAGGCCGGGGAGGATGATCAGGCGGTAGCCCGCCAGCGCATCATCCGGGTGCAGCACGTCCACGCGGATGCCCCGGCGGTGGAACGCACGATGAGTGCGCTCGGGCAGCAACGGGTATGCCACGTCGATCGTCGGCGGCCGCGCCGCGTCCATCGCCCAATGCGCCTGGGCGTCCCATAGCACCGCAACTTCGGCGCGCTCGACCACGCTGCCGGTCACCGGGGCGAGGCGAGCCAGTTCGGCGCCGAGCTCACAGACCTCGCGCCATACTCTCGTGTGGACACCCGCATGAGGCACCATCGCCGAGTGGAACTGCTCGACCCCGGCGGTCGACGCGCGCCACTGGAAGAACAGCGCCCCGTCCGCGCCGCGGGCGATGTGACTGAGCGTGTCGCGCCGCATCTCGCCCGGTCCCTTGGCTCGGTTGCGTGGCTGCCAGTTCACGGCGCTCGTAGAGTGCTCCATCAGCAGCCATGGGCCGCCACCGGCCACGCCCCTCGCGCGGTCCGCGCTGAAGGCGAGTTCGCGGTGACGTTCCGGATCCGCAGCGACGGTGTAATGGTCGTTGGCCACGACATCGACTTCCGCGGACCAGGCGTGGTGATCGATGGCATCCGCGCCCTGGGCGATCATGAAGTTTGTCGTCGCTGGCACCGTCGACCCGGCCCCACGGATCGCCACGACCTCGGCGCGGTAGTGGGCGAGGAGCTGATCGGAGCAGAAACGCCGGTAGTCGAGCGCGAGGCCCGGGTCGGGTGGATTCCTCGTGGTCCTCGGCGGCGTGATCTGCGACCACGCCGTATACCCGTGTCCCCAGAATGCCGTGCCCCAGGCCCTGTTGAGCGTGTCGAGGGTGGTGTGGCGACGGCGCGCCCAAGAGCGGAAGGCGATCGCGCACTCATCGCAGAAGCACTGCGCATTCTCGTTGCCGAACTCGTTCCCGACATGCCACAGACTGAGTGCGGGATGCCGTCCGAACGCCTCGGAGAGCACGGCAGCCGCGCGCGTCGCGTAGTGACGGAACACGGCGGAGGACGGGCACCACGACAGCCGGCCGCCGCCGGGCACTCGCCGCCCCTGTGCATCGACGAGTTGGATCTCAGGGTGGGCATCGAGCAGCCACCACGGCGGCGCGGCGCTGGGCGTGGCGAGATTGACCCCGATGCTGGCGGCGTCGAGCCGGTCGAGCAGCCGCTCAAGCCAGTCGAGTTCGAAGCGTCCGTCCTGCGGTTCGATGGTGCTCCAGGCGAACATGCCAAGGCTGACCCGGTTGACCCCGGCCTCGCGCATGAGGCGGAGATCCGCGTCGTTCACCTTCTCCGGCCATTGCTCTGGATTCCAGTCCGCGCCGAAGAGCATCATCCCCTCGGCGACGCGCGCTCCACTCATCCTTTGACGCTTCCGTCCGTCAGACCGCCGACGAAGCCGCGCTGGTTGAACAGGAACACCACGAGCACGGGAATGGTGATGACGACGGCACCGGCCATGAGCGGCCCATACTGGACATTCCCCGTTGCGAGGAACTGCGCGAGAGCGAGCTGCACCGTCTGGTTCTCCGGCGTCGTGGTGATCACGAGCGGCCAGAGGAAGTCGTCCCATACTCCGGTGAAAGCGAAGATCGCGATCACCGCAAGCATCGGCCGCGCCAGCGGCAGATAGATGCGGCTGAAGATGCGCCATTCACCCGCTCCGTCCACACGCGCCGCCTCAGCGAGCTCGGGCGATGCGGAGATGAAGTACTGCCGGGCGAGGAACACATTCATGGCACCGACGAGGTACGGAATGGTGAGACCGGCCACCGAGTTGAGCAGCCCGTTTCCGCCGTGGCCAAGGAGATCGTTGCCGCCGGCGAGCGGAATGCCGCGCGTCATCAGAAACAGCGGGATCAGCGTCACCGACACAGGGATCGCGGTCGTCGACAGCAGGATGTAGAAGACTGCTGTACTGCCGGGGAACGGCAGTCGCGCGAAGGCGTAGCCGCCCAGCGTAGCGAGGATTACGTTTGCAAGCACCACCACGATCGCGACGATCGCCGAGTTCAGAAGCGCCCTCAGCATGTTCGTCTCAGTCATCACATCGATGAAGTTCGCAAAGGTCGGATCGGCGGGGATCAGGCTGATGGAGCCGAATGCCTTGTCCTCTGGCGTAAACGAGATGCTGAGCATCCAGAGGAACGGCACGAGCACGAGGATCGCCGCGGCGAACGCCACCACGACACGCGTCGTGTTCGCTGCTCGAGTACGAGTCTTGAGCGACGTGCCTTGCCCGCGGCGCGCGGACTGCGGCCGTCCGGCGTCTGGAGTCATGAGCTCCTCCTTCCCAGCATCCCCCGCATGGAAAGCAGTGAGACACCGGCGATCAGGGCGAACAGCACGAAGGCCATCGACGACGCGCTGCCGAGCTGGTTGTACTGGAATGCCTGCTGATAGATGAGGTAGTTCGCCGTGGTCGTGCTGCCGAGCGGTCCACCTTGGGTCAGCACATAGATCTCAGCGAAGCCCTGCGCGAGGAAGATGATGTCCATCGCCACGACATACACGAGCATCGATCTGAGCCCGGGCAGCGTGACGTGTCGGAATTGCTGCCAGCCGTTCGCGCCGTCGACACGAGCCGCCTCATACAAATCCTTCGGAATGGACTGCATTCCCGCCATCAGCAGCACCATGTTGCTGCCGAGCGCCTTCCAGATGCGCATGACGGACGCCGCATTGAGTGCCGCCGACTGCGAGATGAGCCAGTGCTGATCAGAGAGTCCGACAGCGTTCAGCACCTCATTCACGAAGCCGTTCTGTGAATAGAGCCACAGCCAGATCATGCTGACGGCCGTCAGCGACACGATCTGCGGGATGTACAGAGCCGAGCGAACGAACCCGACGCCCCGGAACGGTCGGGAGACGAGCACCGCGAGCAGCAACGCGATGACGACCGTCGGTGGCAGCACCTGCAGCACATAGCGGGCCGTCACCCAGAGCGACTTCCAGAAGTCGCCGTCCTCGAAGATGTGCGCGTAATTGCTCACGCCGTTGAACACGGGGCCGCTTCGGCTCAACGGACTGTACGAGGTGAAGCTCAGTACCAGCCCGTACACCACGGGAATGATGCTGAAGATCCCGATGTACGCGATCGCGGGCATGGCGAAGCCGAGTCCGATCCAGTTCAGCCGCGTCCACCGCTTGCGCGGCCGGCCCGGGGCGGGGGCCGGCGCAGGCGTGCCCGCGCCGGCCCCCGCCCGTCGCGCCGTGGTCAGCGCGACAGTGTCGTCAGCCATTCGCGGACAGAATCCCATCCACCTCGGATGCCGCCTGCTTCAGCGCTTGTTTCGGGGTGACGACTTTGTTCAGTGCCTGCTCGAGATACTTGTCGAGCGTGTCACGTGCCTGCACCCAGTTGGGAACATTCGGATTCGGAACCCACTGGCTGGATGCCTTGAGCCATGCTCCGAGAACCGGGCTGTTCTTCACGTATGCGGTCGAGAGGGCCGAGCTGCGATTCGGCACGCCGCCGATCGTCTTGATGTACCCGTTGTAGTTGGCCGGATCGATCATGAACTCGATGAACTTCCAGGCCAGCGTCTTGTTCTTGCTGTCCTTGTTGATCATCATTCCGGGCCCGGAGCCGCCGAATGCGTAGCCTTCGCTCTGCCCGGCGAACTTCGGCGGCTGGACGACTCCCCAATCTCCATTGGGGTAAGCCGCGGCGATCTTGGAGGCGCCTTGAGCGGTCTGGATCGTCATCGCCGCGTCTCCTGTGACGAGAGGCTGCTGCGCGGTGGGCTCGTTCAGATAGTCCTGACCGAGGTTGGTCGCAACCGCGTCAGGGCCTTGGTACAGGCTGACGAAGTACTGCAGAGCCTTTTCACCGGCGGCCGAGTCGAACGTCGCTTTGGTGCCCTTCTTGTTGAGCTGGCTGCCCCCTGCCGAGGCGATCAGGGTCGCAAAGCTTTGCTGCCGCCCGGTCGCCTCGGTCTGCAGCAGCAGCCCGGAACGTGTGATCTTGCCGCTGCTGTCACGCTTCGTCAGCTTCTCGGCATCCGACTTCACCGCTTCCCACGTCGTAGGCGGTGCGTTGGGATCGAGCCCGGCCTCGGTGAAGTCTTTCTTGTTGTACATCAGCAGCCAGCCCTGCATCTGCAGCGGGATCATGTACTGCTTCCCATCGACTTTGGCACCGGCAAGCGCGTTGGCGAGGTCCTTGCGATCGGAGGCGCTCAATTTCTCGACGTCGCTGTCGAGCGGCTCGATGCGGTCGTTCTTGACGAAGTCGGCGACAGCGGCGGCTCCGTGGCCGAACACATCGGGGGCACTGCCCGCGGCAAAGGCTGCATTGAGCTTTGGCGACAGGTTCGTGTAGTCGACGAAGGTCACGTCGACCTTGGCACCGGTCTCCCTCTCGAACTTCGGCACCATCGTCTGCTCGACGTACTTGCTCTCATTCGGGTCGTTGCCAGGGAACCACACCGTGAGGTGCTTGCTCGATCCCGATGCGGTGTCGCCGGACGTACTGGAATTGCTGCTACAGCCAGTGAGGGCAAGAACGGCCGCCGCGAGCATCCCTATGCTCGCCGCAGCCACTTTCCTTCGTGAGATAACACCCATTGTCATCTTCCTTTTCTCTGTGATCGTCGCTGATCGTGGGTTTTGGGGCAGGTTTCAGGTAGTGGTGCGGCGCACGTCATCCGGCCACTCGAGTTCGACACCGTGTACCGAGGCCAGGAGTGACTGGAAGTCGTCGAGGGCAGCCCCCCGCCTCAGAGCCCGCGGCGGCACCCGTCGATCGAGGGAAAGCGCCGCGGCCGCGCCGGCCGCCTCTCCGATGTTCCATTCCACCGGATGTAGGCGATAGCACCCATTGGTGATGTGCGTAGTGCCGATGTTCTTTGCGCCTGCCAGCAGGTTGTCCACCCGCACAGGCAGCAGAGCGCCGTAGGGGATCTGGAACGGGTAGTTCGCCACGTCGATGTAGGTGCGCGGGCCGGCTGCGCCACCGGTGCTGGGATGCAGATCGATCCGGTACGACCCGACGCCGACGCTGTCCGCGAAGAGCTCGGAGCCGGACTCCAATCCGAGTTGGGCACGCGCCTCTACTCCGACATGCTGCTCGAGGACAGTGAATTCGGCGACGATGCGCCGCGACTCGCGGATATAGGGACGCAGGGCCAGCCCGTCCACTCCGCCGGCGAGGTCGCCGCGCAGCCGCAGACCCGGATAGCCGGTGCCACCGTCGTAACGAGGCGCCTCCGTCTGCATCCAGTAGAGCAGTGACAGGCTCAGCTGCCTCGACTCGAGAAGGCTGCGCTCCCGGCTGGCGTCGTCGACGCCGATCAACGGTCCCATCCAGTAGTCGTTCTGCGGCCAGTTGACGACGGACACGTCACTTGCATAGCGTTCCGGTGCGAAGGTGCCGACACTGCTGATACGGCGATAGTTCCACCGGTCGCGTGCCTTGCCGCCGCGCGGCGATGCGGCACTCGCGAAGATGTTCTCGGTGCGCGGCTCCAACGTGATCGGATGCACATCGGTCCAGGAGAGCAGCGGACCGGGCCAGAACGACGGCACATAGTCGCGCCAACGCTCGTAGTCGGTCGGTCGGTCGATTGTGTTGTCGCGGTCTGGCAGGTAATCGACGGCGAAGCACCACGTGAATGCCTGTTGGTCGAGCGGATCACCGGGGCCATCGACGGCATGCAGCTCGCCGGTCGTCGCCCGGGACTCGGCGCCGATGACGTGCTCGACACCGGCCAGGGCGAGCAGCTCGCCGGTCTCGGTTGCGTCGATGAAGCGATCGGCGGTGAGCAAGCGATGCTCCCCCTCGGGGCCGACCAGGTCCACCGCAGAGATGGAGTCTCCATCGGTGATCGCAGCGGTCGGAGCGGACGAGAGCCACACCGTGATCGTGCCGTCGAGGCGGTACGGCGCGATCATCTCGTCGATCGCGGCAAGCGCGACCCGCGGTTCGTGGCAGATCACGCTCACCCCTCCTTGACCGGGATTGAGGTGCTCGTCGGCCGCAGCCTCGCGGCTCAGGGAGTAGTTCCGGCGGTAGTAGTCCCGGATCCGCTTCCGGAACTCTCGATAGCTGGCTGTCGCTCCGAAGTCCTCGATCCAGGGATGCTCGTCGGGGGGTACCAGCTGGCTCGTGACCTGACCGCCGAGCCATGGCGACTCCTCGGTGAGCACCACGGTCCGTCCCATACGGGCTACGGCGAGCGCTGCCGCCACACCCCCGAGTCCTCCGCCGATCACGGCCACATCAGCGTGTGCGTGCACCCTCTGTCCTCTCCTCGTCGAGCTGTTCAACGGCGATGATATAAGCGCATTAGGTCATGCGCAACATCAATCGCTGTGGGCTCTAGGACGCAGATCGCGCGCCCGGTCCTACTGCCCAGAACCCGCCCCTCGAAGCCGCGGGACCACTTGCGGGCCGCTGCGACGTGCGGGGGTTATCACTCGATAGGGGAGGAAGGAGCCGCGAGCGATCCGGCGTCGCGAAGCGAACACGACAGCGTCGTGGATGCAGGCGCCGCGACCGGATCCGCGAGCAGCGCGACGAGCAACCGCATCGCCTCCCGGCCCATCTCACGACGGGGGATGGAGAGCTCGGTGATGCTGCGCGCTGGTGCCAGCTCTGGTGTGCCGCTAAGTCCCACGAGCGAAAGGTCGCCGGGGACCGCGAGCCCCCGCGCCGCCGAGACATCTCGGATCGCCGCGGCGGTCGTCGTGCTCTCTACAACGAGCGCGGTGAGTCGCGTGGCGCGCGCCCAATCAAGCACCGCTTCGACATCGATCGCAAGCTCCGCACCCTCCGCGGCGCCCCCGAGCGCCACCAGGTGATCGCCATCCAGACCAGGATTACGTCCGATGCCCGCGCGATAGCCGGCGCGGCGGCCGGGGATCGTCTCGTTCGAGTTCGCATCCAGCACCATACCGACGCGCTCGTGCCCGAGCCGCGCGACCCGGTCGACGATCTCAGCCGTCGCAGAAAGGTAGTCGGCCGCGACGTAGTGGACGTCGACGCCCTCAATGTGCCGCTCGCCGATGAACACGAAAGGGTAGTTCTCGCCGGCAAGCCGCCTGATCTCGTCCTGTCGTTCGCCCCAGCCAACGAGTATGCCCCCGTCTGCGAGCTGTAGGCCGTTGGCACCGTCAGGGAACAAAGAACGCTCACCCCGTTGGTCCTTGGCGGCTGTGAGCATGAGCAGGTTGTAGCCAGCCGCCTCGGCCTCCTCTTCCACCCCGACAAGGAACTCATAGTAGAAGTCTTCTTTGACGAGAGGGAACAAGCGCTGGAAGGTGAATACTCCGACGAGCTTGTTCGCACCACCCGCGAGATTCCGGGCGGCGATGTTGGGCGAGTAGCCGAGTTCTCGCACCGCTTCGAGCACGCGACCGCGGGTGCGGTCGCTGATGCGGATGTTGCCATACTGGCGGCCGTTCAAAACCGCCGAGACGATAGCGGGGGAGACACCCGCGTGACGTGCGACGTCGGCCTGGGTGAGACGGCGACGACTGCGATCGGCGGCCTCGACCCCTTGCTTCGCTGCGGCCACGGCTACCCCTCCTCGCGTCGCCCGCGGCACTTCCGCACAGCAACCGATGGCCCAGCCTAGCGCGAGGACACTGCTCACATTGGGGAGGAAGGGTCTTGCGATGCGCCTTAGGTAACGCGCTACTATCACGCTACCTGGACCTCTTCCATGCCCACGGAGAGCCCAGAGCGAGAGCAAGGGAGCTCGGAGTGCAAGGGAATGCGATGACGAAGACAGCTCGTCGTTGGCTGCGCAGGGCGCTCATCGTCACGATGGTCGTCGCGCTGCTCGGCATCGGTGGCGGCCTTACGGTCTCGGCCCTGCACACCCCACACTTCGCCGACGACGAGGTCGCGCGCGTCGGTGGGCAGAGCATAAGCTCGGCCGAGCTCGCGGCGATCGCCGAGTCAGAAGGACTGCCCCTCGAGAGCACGACGCAGGTGAGGGCCGGAATCACAGCCGCCGCAAGATTCACCGTGCTCGAGCAGCTGGCAAAGCAGCACGGCATTATCTCCAGCACCTCGTACGACGATGTCCTCGCCCAGATGCGCCTGGCCAATGCTCGGCAGCAGGCGACGTTGCGATCGGGAAGCACGGTGTACGGCGTCACACAGTTCACGCCGCAGAGCTACCTCGCACATCTGAACAGCTCGCTGCGCACAGCCCTGATCGCGAAGCTCGTCGCGAGCGGAAAGTTCTCGACCAGCGCGGCCCGACTGAAGGATTACTACGACACTCACGCGAACGCCTACGCGAGAGCCTCGGACGACATCCGGCTGCGGGTACTGCGCTTCTCTGCGGATGCTACGGGGCAAGCGGCTGCCGAGCATGCGCTCGCGGCTCTCCAATCCGGCCGGAGTGTGACGGATGTCACCACCGCGAGCGGCCCCGGATTGGAGCGCGCCGAGAGTCTGCACGTCGATCAGAGCTCCGTCGGCGAGCTGTCCAAATATCACAGCGGCGAGTTGTCCGCCGCTCAGGCCCTCGCACCGGGCTCAGCTGCTCTGGTGCCCGATGACATCAACGCAGAGCCGCTCCTGCTCGTCTGCCAGAGCAGAAAGGCGGGAGGCCTCCAGCCCTTCGGGAAGGTCCGCGCGGAGACGCAGACCCTCTATGAGAAGGCGAGTCTCGACAAGCTCATCAGCCGGCGGCTCGCGGGCGAACAGCTCGCGGTGCGGCCCGACCTGTCCGCATTCGTGCGCGGATGACGCCCCCGGAACACGACTGGCACATAACGAGAAGACCACCACAGGAGGAACGCTCATGAAGACGCGCAGCCACGCCGCACGCTGGGCGAGCAGCATCGCCATCGGAGCCACGATCGCCGCCGCGGGCATCTTGGCGGCAGCGCCCGCTCAGGCGGCCACCAACCTCGTCAAGAACGGGGACTTCGAGACTGGGGCGCTCACACCGTGGACGAGCTATCCGAGCGGGTCATCACAGGTCGTCGGCCCTGATGCGGGACATGGCGACGCGCACGGCGGCACCTACTTCGCCACCGTTCCGGCGGGATCGAGCATCTCGCGCACCGTCACCGGACTCACAGCGAGCCGCTCTTACCTCGCAGTGGCCTATCTGCGTAACGACGCAGGGGCCACGGACTTCTTCATGGGCCTGCGCTACTTCGACGCGCAGCATCCGAACGTCATCGCCTCCGAGGAGAAAGTCTCCTCCAGTCAGGACTGGACACGCGTTGGTGTGGCGTTTGCGACGGACGCGTCACACAGCCAAGTCGGAGTCCTGCTGCAGAACGCGTCGGCCAGCGGCAACGGTTATGCCGACGACGTCGCCGTGATCGCGCTCTCCACGGCGAGGCTGGAGATCCAACGGGACCAGGCTGCAGCGGCGCAACTCAGCCAGTCCGGTTCCGACCCGACGAACTGGTCCGAACTGCAGTCGGCGCTCACGCAGGCCGACGAGGCGTTCTGGGATGCGGCGGCCACAGACATCCAAGTACAGGACGCCGCGATCCGATTGCATGCCGCACTCCAAGCCTTCTCTCTCGCCCCGGTCGGCGTCACCTCGCCGGGGCACACGACGTACTACGTGTCGTCGTCGACCGGTGACGACACGAATAACGGACTGACGCCGGAGACCGCGTGGAAGACAGTCGCAAAGGTGGACGCGAGCACCTTCGCCGCGGGCGACAAGATCCTCTTCAAAGGCGGCGATCAATGGCTTGGGACAACGCTGCATCCCCGCGGCAGCGGAGCTGCCGGGGATCCGATCGTGCTCGGCGCCTACGACGATGCAGGAGAGAAGCCGCTCATCGACTCCCAGAACGACGTCATCTCGATGCGCACCTACGATCTGGTCAAGCAGGACGCGAATAGCCATCTCACTCCGCTTGCCGAAGACTTCCACGCCTCCGTCTACCTCGACAACCAGCAGTACTGGACCATTCAGGATCTCGAGGTGAGCAATCACGCCCCGGGTGACACCGATCTCACCGGCGACGGAGAGTCCCGCGACGGGATCATGATCATGAACGACAACGGTGGCACTCTGCACAGCGTGCATGTCGTCGACTGCTATGTGCACGGCGTCCTCGGTAGCAAGAGCGATAAGACGTACTGGGGCAGCGCCGGCATCATCTACACGGTCATGCTGAAGGCGCCAGGTGCCACTGTGCAGTCGAACTACGACGATGTGTTGATCGAGGGAAACTACGTCGTGAACACGAACCGGCAAGGCATCGTCACGAACTCCCGCCAGAATCTGCGAGCCGACATCGACACGACCGGCGCTCTCGCGGACTCGATCGCCGCGGGCCTGTCCCCGTGGTACCCGAGTACGAACGTCGTGATCCGCGACAACTACGTGAAGGATGTCGCCGGAGACGGGATCCTCCCACAGGTGACAGACCACGCTCTCGTCGAGTACAACACGGTCGACGGATTCAACGAGCGCTCCGGCGGCGCGAGCGCTGGGATCTGGGCCTGGAATGCAGACCACACCGTCTTCCAGCTCAACGAGTCGTCCGGCGGAACGACGACCCAGGACGGGGAAGGCTACGACATCGACTATGGGCAGACCGGCACCATCTATCAGTACAACTATTCGCACGACAATGACGGCGGATTCATGCTGATCTGCTCCTCCGGGCAAGGCAGTAACACCTCTGGCCCTGGAGCGGGAGTGAAGTCGCAGAACGGGGTGGTGCGCTACAACATCAGCCAGAACGACCAGGCGCATACCTTCATGTTCAGCGGATATTCGGATGGAACGCAGATCTACAACAACACCCTGTATCAAGGACCGGGCGTGAATGCCCGGCCGATCGACTTCTGGGCGTGGGAAGGCACCTATCCCACTTCCGCCTCGTTCTACAACAACATCTTCGATCTCCAGAGCGCCGGCGCCTGGAACTTTACTGACACGGTCGCCGACGGCACGTTGAAAGATGTCTCAGACCTATTCACCTTCGACGGGAACACCATCTACGGCAGCCACACCGCCAACGAACCGGCCGACCCGGACAAGCTCACGAACGACCCCGTGCTCGTCGCTCCAGGAAGCGGCACCACGCGAACTCCCGTCGGCGGGCGGTACCTCACCCCTGATCTCACGGGATATCGCCTCCAAGCGACGTCACCAGATATCGGCACCGGCGTCGTGGTCGAACAAATGAACGGCACGACTATTGGCGGGATCGCGGCCAACGGAGGTCGCGACTACTGGGGCGACGCTGTCACGCCCGGCCAAAGGCCGAATCGGGGCGCAGACAATCGCTAGGCATGCGGTGCCGTCTCGCGATGTAGCGAACGTCCCTGAGCGAACAGTGCGCCCGGCGCGGCAGGGTACGGCTCTTTACTGCGCGGTTCGGAAGCTCGAGCGACATGCTGGCACGCCTCGGGCACCTTACGGCTTGATGACCATGCGGGAGATCCGGTCCCCGTCGACGGTGAATCGGATCGGGCTGGTGCCATTGAAGCCGTTGCCTGTCACGACGTCGGTGACGACCCATTCGCCACCGGCATCACGCGCGTCGACAACGTCGAAGTGCGCCTGCTTGCCGATGTTGTCAGTCTGGTTCCATGAGCGGGCCCCTTCGTTGTCATGGAAGACGCGGCCCCAGTCCTCGAGATAGGCGTCATCGGTGAACGACGCCACGAACGCATCGGAGTCGGCCGCATTGGTGGCGTCGAAGAAGCGCTGAATGGGGCAGGAACTGTGCTCATACATAGACGATCGCAGCCGCGGGTGACCGTATCCAGGGGCTGTCGCTCCTCGGATGCCTGCACTCCGGATCCGGTTTCCCGACGCCTCGGGCCGCGGATCTCGAACCCCGCCGGCCGCACCGTCTTCATCCCCGATCGTCGACTTCGACATGGCGCCGACATCGAGTGCCGAGGAGCGAAAGATGCTCCCGCTACATCGCCGCCATGTCGGCGAAGCGGGAGTAGGCGCCCTGGAAGGCGACCGCCACATCGCGGGTCGGGCCGTTGCGGTGCTTGGCCACGATGAGGTCGGCCTCGCCGGCGCGGGGGCTCTCGCGGTCGTAGGCGTCTTCGCGGTGCAGCAGGATCACCATGTCGGCGTCCTGCTCGATGGAGCCGGACTCACGCAGATCAGACAGGGCCGGGCGCTTGTCGGTGCGCTGCTCGGGGCCACGGTTGAGCTGCGACAGCGCGATGACCGGAACCTGCAGCTCTTTGGCGAGCAGCTTGAGCGCACGCGAGAACTCTGAGACCTCTTGCTGGCGCGACTCGACGCGCTTGCCGCTCGTCATCAGCTGCAGGTAGTCGATGACCACCATCTTGAGGCCGACGCGCTGCTTGAGGCGGCGGCACTTCGCGCGGATCTCGACCAGCGTCATGTTCGGGCTGTCGTCGATGTACAGCGGCGCATCGTTGATGCGGCCGCGCGTCGAGGCGAGCTTCGTCCAGTCGGACTGCTCGAGGCGCCCCTTGCGCAGCACGTGCAGGGGCAGCGAGCCTTCGGCCGAGAGCAGGCGCATCGCGATCTCGGCCCGGCCCATCTCGAGACTGAAGAACACCGTGGGCATGTCGTTCTTCACGGCGGCGCTGCGCGCGAAGTCGAGCGCGAGCGTCGACTTTCCCATGGCGGGGCGGGCCGCGACGACGATCATCTGGCCCGGGTGCAGACCGTTCGTGAGCTCGTCGAGCTCGGCGAAGCCCGTGGGCACGCCCGTCATGGTGCCGTCTTTGTGGCTGGCGGCGTCGATCTCGTCGCTGGCGGCGTCGATCGCGACGTTCAGCGGCACATAGTCTTCGCTGTCGTTCGTGTTGGTGAGGTCGTAGACCTCGGCCTGGGCGCGGTTGACGAGGTCGGCCACTTCGCCCTCTGCCGCATAGCCGTATTGAGCGATGCGCTCGCCGGCCGTGACCAGCCCGCGCAGCACCGCCTTCTCTGAGACGATCTGCGCATAGAAGCCGGCGTTCGCGGCCGTCGGCACCACACTCGTGAGCGTGTGCAGGTATTCCACGCCGCCCGCCCGCTGAAGCTCGCCGGTCTTGATCAGCTCGTCGGTCACCGCGACGACATCGGTCGGCTCGCCGTGCGAATAGAGCCGAAGCACCGCCTCGTAGATGACCTCGTGCTTCGGCAGGTAGAAGTCCTTGCTGCGCACGACCTCGACGACGTCGGCCACCGCGTCTTTGCTGAGCAGCATGCCGCCGAGGGTGCTCTGCTCTGCCAGCTCGTCGTAGGGAGGAGTGCGGGCACCGGGGTACCCGCCCGACTCACCCCCGCGGCCACCGCGGTCGTCGCGACGCTCGTCCAAGTGTGCGATCGACAAGCCGTCTCCTTTGCATTTTCGGCGCGCTGAACTGTCTGGCCGTCACTCTTGTGGCAACCACCGACATCGGGGCGAGCGAAGGTGCGGGGAATCTCTGCGGCACCGTGTGCTCGCCCCCGCCTCAACGCGGCTCTGGCCACCCTAGGGAAGCCCTGGTGCCGATTCAAGACGGCCTGTGGATAAGGCTGGGGACGAGGAGTGCGAAACGCCGTGCACCATGTGGACGACCGCTGTGGAAAACTGTGGACGGGGAAAAGTCTTGGAGCCGCAATTCGCACCTGACCAGGGATTTCGAATTCCCCACCCTGTGTGTAGAAAGTTGTTTAGAGTGCCGGTCGAGGGTTTGCATTTCGGGCGTGTTGCCTGTGCACAAGGCTGTTGAAAACGGCCCCATAAATGGCGATAGCGGCGGGACGGATCCCGCCGCTATCGGCAATAGTGCACCTTGCGGTTACTTGGCCGCAACCACCTTCAGGGTGATCGTGGCGACGATGTCGTCACGCAGCTTCACAATGGCCTCGTGAGTGCCGGTGCTCTTGATCGGGGCGACCAGCTCGACGCGGCGCTTGTCGACCGCGCCGATGCCCGCCGCCTCGACCGCCGCGGCGATGTCGCCCGGCTTCACCGAGCCGAACAGACGGCCCTCGGCGCCCGCCTTGACGGTGAGCGTCACGACGTTGGCCTTGAGCTTCGCGGCGAGGTCCTGCGCCTCTTCGATGCTCGCGTGCTCGCGAGCCGCACGGGCGGCCTTGATGGCCTCGACCTGCTTCTCGCCGCCGCGGGTCCACGGGGTGGCGAAACCCTGCGGCACGAGGTAGTTGCGGGCGTAGCCGTTCTTGACCTCGACGACGTCACCGGCCGAACCGAGACCGGACACTTCGTGGGTGAGGATGACCTTAGACATGGGTTTCCTCCTTAGCGGCCGGCGCCGGCGTAGGGGAGCAGTGCCATCTCACGGGCGTTCTTGATCGCCTTCGCGATCAGACGCTGCTCCTGAACCGACACGCCGGTGATGCGGCGGGCGCGGATCTTGCCGCGCTCAGAGATGAACTTGCGCAGGGT
Source organism: Gryllotalpicola kribbensis (assembly GCF_039538245.1). Classification (NCBI taxonomy): domain Bacteria; kingdom Bacillati; phylum Actinomycetota; class Actinomycetes; order Micrococcales; family Microbacteriaceae; genus Gryllotalpicola; species Gryllotalpicola kribbensis. Next base: position 142,958 of record NZ_BAABBX010000014.1, on the reverse strand, counting down.
TGCGACGTCCTTGTAGTCGATGACACCGACGGTCACGGACTTCGCCGGGGCGGCGTTCTTGCCGTCCTTACCCTTGCGGATCGGCTTGCGGCGGTCGCCGCTCGACTTTCCAGCCATGAGTGAATTCCTTAGTTGATGAAGAGTGTTTAGAAGGGCGTGTCGTCGCTGTAGCCGCCCGGGGCCGACCACGGGTCGTTCGACGGGGCGTCGACCGGGGCCGCGGGAGCCCACGGCTCCTCTGCTCCGCCGCCGTTGCCGCCGAAGTTCGAACCGCCGCGGGGGCCGCCCGACGACTGCGCCCGCGTCACCGACGCGGTCGCGTAACGCAGCGAAGGACCGATCTCGTCGACCTCGAGCTCGATGGAGACTCGGTTGTTGCCGTCACGGTCCTGGTAGTTGCGCTGCTTGAGACGCCCGGTAGCGATGACCCGGGAACCCTTGGTCAGTGAACCCGCGACGTGCTCGGCGAACTCGCGCCAGACGCTCGCGCGCAGGAACAGCGCCTCACCGTCCTTCCACTCGTTGCTCGCTCGGTCGAACGTGCGGGGCGTGGAAGCGATGGTGAAGTTGGCGACCGCCAGACCGTTCTGCGTGTAGCGCAGCTCGGGGTCGCTGGTCAGGTTGCCGACCACGGTGATGATGGTCTCGCCGGCCATGGGACTAGGCGCCGACCTTCTCGGCGGCCGGGGTCTTGGCGGCCTTCGCGGCCTTGGCGGCCTCGACCTTGGCGACACGGGCCACGGCCTCTTCGGCGCGCAGGACCTTGGTGCGCAGAACGGCCTCGGACAGCTTCAGCTGGCGGTCGAGCTCTGCCGTGGCCTCGGGGGTCGCGTGGAAGTCGACGACGGCGTAGATGCCCTCGGCGCGCTTCTTGATCTCGTAGGCGAGACGGCGACGGCCCCAGACGTCGACCTTGTCGATCGTCCCGTTGTCGTTACGAACGACGTTGAGGAACTTGTCAAGGCTGGGAGCAACGGTGCGCTCATCGATCTCGGGATCGAGGATGACCATCAACTCGTACTGATGCATGACTAACCCACCTCCTCTGGACTCGAACGGCTGCAGTCTTTCTGCAGCAGGAGGGTATGTGCATCGTGTGGCGACCTCGCGGAAGAAGCCCGGAGGGCAGACCACAACCTGAATAGGATACCGGACGGAGGGTTGCGGGTGCGAATCGGTCTGGTGTCACTGCACACCTCACCCCTCGACACCCCCGGGCGCGGCGACGCGGGCGGCATGAACGTCGTCGTGCGGGCTCTCGCCGATGAGCTCGCGCTCGCGGGCCATCGCGTCGAAGTCCTGACCCGCGCGGCATCCGTCGCCGATCACGGGCGCATCGAAACGCTCGAATCCGGCGCACGCGTCCGCTTCCTCACCGCGGGCGAACCGTGCCCGCTCGCGAAGAGCGAGCTGCCCCGGGTCACCGATGAGTTCGCGCGGATGCTGCGCGAGCAGCCCCGCTTCGACGTGCTCCATTCGCACTACTGGCTCTCGGGCCGTGCGGCGCTGCCCGTTGCGCGCGACACGGGCGCGGCGCACGTGCTCAGCCTGCACACTCTCGCGGTCGTCAAGAACGCGCGGCTCGCGCCCGGCGACACGCCCGAGCCGCGTGAGCGGATCGATGCAGAGCGGATGCTGGCGTGCCGCTCCGAGGCCGTGATCGCCTCGACGCGCAGCGAGCGCGACGCGGTGATCGCGGCGTACGGCGCATCCCCACGCGCGGTCGAGGTGGTCACGCCCGGCGTCGACACCGGCACCTTCCGGCCGGCGCCCCGATCGCCGCTGCGCGACGAGTCGACCCCCAGTGCCGACAGACCGACACTCCTCGTCGTGGGGCGAATCCAGCCGCTCAAGGGCCAGGACCTCGCCATCCGCGCCCTCAGCCGCCTCGCACCCGGCATCCGGCCCCGACTGCTCATCGCGGGCGACGTGAGCGGCGCGGGGAACGAGCGCTACCGTGCCGAGCTCGAGCGGCTGATCGCCGAGCGCGGGCTGGTGGGCGACGTCGAGTTCGTGGGCGCTCTGGCGCGTCGCGAACTCGCGGCGCTCATCGCACGCAGCACCCTCGTGCTCGTGCCGAGCCGCTCGGAGACCTACGGCCTCGTCACGCTCGAGGCGGCGGCGTGCGGGGTCCCGGTCGTGGCCGCGGCGGCGCCCGGGCTCATCGATTCCGTGCGCGCCGGCGCCACCGGGGTGCTCGTTCCCGGGCGGGACGAGCGCACGTGGGCGGCCGCCATCGAGCGACTGCTGAGGGACCCCGCGCGTCGGGCGGTGATGGCGCAGGCATCCCTCGCACACGCACGCGCGCACACGTGGAGGGCGGCGGCGGCCCGTCTGGCAACCCTCTACGAGCGCCTTGCGCGCGCGAATTAGTTTGGAAGCATGACCGCTTCCACTTCTGTCCCTTCCGTGGCACTGAACGACGGCACGTCCATTCCGCAGCTCGGCTTCGGCGTCTTCCGGGTCGACCCGGCTGAGACGGCGCGCATCGTCAGCGACGCGCTCGAGGTCGGCTACCGGCACATCGACACCGCTGCGATGTATCGCAACGAAGACGGTGTGGGCCGCGCGATCGCCGAGAGCGGCATCGCGCGCGACGAGCTGTTCGTGACGACGAAGTTCCCGAACAACGGCTCGAGCAGCGCCGCCGATGCCCTGCGGCACAGCCTCGACCAGCTCGGCCTCGAGCGCGTCGACCTCTACCTCATCCACTGGCCGCGGCCGCGGCTCGGCACCGCCCTGTCGGCCTGGCAGGAGCTCATCGAGCTGCAGCGCGAGGGGCTCGCCACGTCGATCGGCGTCTCGAACTACCGCATCGAGGACCTCGAGCAAATCATCGCAGAGACCGGCGTCACGCCCGCCGTCAACCAGATCGAGCTGCACGTCGAGTTCCAGCAGCGCGAGCTCGCGGAATACCACGCTGCGCATGGCATCGCGACCGAGTCGTGGTACCCGCTCGGCGGCGGCGAGATCTCCTCGGCGCCCGCCCTGCTCGAAGTGGCGAAGGCGCACGGCGTGACGCCGGCGCAAGCGATTCTTCGGTGGCAGCTGCAGACGGGCAACATCGTGATCCCGAAGTCGAATCGCCGCGAGCGCATGGCCGAGAACCTCGACGTCTTCGGCTTCGAGCTGAGCGACGTCGAGCTGCGTGCCCTCGCCGCCGTCGACCGCGGTGCCGCCGGCCGGCGCGGTGGCGACCCGAACGAGCTGTAGTGGCCCTTCCCCCTCTGTTCGCCCGGGTGCGGCGCGCACTGTTCCTTCACGCCCACCCCGACGACGAGTCGCTGTCGACCGGCGGACTCATCGCCGCCCTGGGGGATGCCGGAGCCGCGGTTCGCGTCGTGACGTGCACCAGGGGCGAGCGCGGTGAAGTCGTGCCCGGCCCGCTCTCGTGGCTCGAGGGCACGCCCGAGCTCGCCGACCACCGGGTCGGCGAGCTCACCCGCGCGCTGTACGAGCTCGGGGCCGGCACGCCCTGCTTCCTCGGCGAGCCGCGCGCTCGCGCGCTCTACCGGGGTCCGGACTTCCGGTACCTCGACTCGGGGATGAGCTGGGGCGAAGACGGGCGGGCGCAGCCTGCCCCGGACGCGCCGGCGGGCACCTTTGCCGGCAGTCCGGCGGCGCGAGCGGACGCGATCGCCGCCGCGAAGCGCTTCCGGCCCGACGTCGTCGTGAGCTACGACTCGGGCGGGGGCTATGGCCACCCCGACCATCGCTGGGCGCACGAGGTCGCGCGGGACGCGGCGGCGGCCGTCGGGGTGCCGTTCATCGAGGTCGTCCCGGCCGAGGCATCCGATGCGGTGGACGTCGCGATCGACCTCGCGGCCAAGCGCCGCGCACTCGCCGCCCATGCGAGCCAGCTGACGCTGACGGCCGACGGCTTCGTGCTCTCCGGCGGCCAGCACCACGTGCTCGAGCCGGTCGAGCGCTACCGGCTCAGCCCTGCGCCTGCTGCTCGGCCCACCACGCCGCGAGGCGTGCCGTGGCCTCCTCAGCGCCGAGCGGCCCCTCGTCGAGGCGCAGCTCCATGAGGAACTTCATGGCGCGGCCCACGTCGGGACCGGGCCGCAGGCCCAGCAGCGACATGACCTCGTCGCCGTTGAGATCGGGACGGATCGCGTCGATCTCCTCCTGCTGCTTGAGCTGCGCGATGCGCGCCTCGAGGTCGTCGTAGGCGAAGCCGAGGCGGTCGGCCTTCCGGCGGTTGCGCGTCGTCACGTCGCTGCGCGTCAGGATGTGCAGGCGCTCGAGCTGGTCGCCCGCGTCGCGGACGTAGCGGCGCACTGCCGAGTCCGTCCACTCGCCATCGGTGTAGCCGAAGAAGCGCAGGTGCAGTTCGATGAGGCGCGCCACCGCGTCGACGGTGTCGTTGTCGAAGCGCAGCGCGCGCAGCCGCTTGCGGGCGAGCCGTGCGCCGACGAGGTCGTGGTTGTAGAAGCTGACCGCGCCGCCCGGCTCGAGCTTGCGGGTCGCGGGCTTGCCGATGTCGTGCAGCAGCGCCGCGAGGCGCAGCGTCACGTCGGGCGCGGCGCCCGGGTGACGCGAGTGCTCGTAGCCGATGGCCTGATCGAGCACCGTCAGCGAGTGCTCGTAGACGTCCTTATGGCGGTGCTCTGCGTCGATCTGGAGCTGGAGCGCCGGCAGCTCGGGGAGCACCAGCTCCGCAAGGCCCGTGTGCACCATGAGCTCGAGCCCCGGGCGGGGGGTGTCGGATGCCAGCATCTTGACCAGCTCGTCGCGAATCCGCTCGGCGCTGACGATCTTGAGCGTCTCGCGCATGCCGCTCATGGCATCCATCGTCTCCGCGGCCACCTCGAAGCCGAGCTGGGCGGCGAAGCGCGCCGCCCGCAGCATGCGCAGGGGATCGTCGCCGAACGACACCGCTGCGTCGACCGGGGTGCGCAGCAGGCGGCCCATCAGGTCCTCGACGCCGCCTGACGGGTCGACGAGCTTGATCTCGGGAACGCGCAAGGCCAGCGCGTTGACGGTGAAGTCGCGGCGCACGAGGTCGGCCTCGAGGGTGTCGCCGAATTCGACCACCGGCTTGCGCGTCTCGCCGTCATAGCTGTCGGCTCGATAGGTCGTGATCTCGACGGTCTCGCGATCGACCCGTGCGGCGATGGTGCCGAAGGCCCGGCCGACATCCCAGGTGGCTTCGGCGAGCGGCGCGACGATCTTGAGGATGTCGTCGGGGCGCGCATTCGACGCGAAATCGAGGTCATGCACGGGCCGGCCCAGCAGAGCGTCGCGCACGGGGCCGCCGACGAGAGCGAGCTCGAAGCCCGCGGCCTGGAACGCCTGGGCCAGCTTCGAGACCACGGGGGACTCGGCGAGGGTTCGCAAGCGTGAAAGGGAATCGGCCACGCTCTGCATGCGGGGAATTCTACCGAGGCGGCTTCCGGCGCCTCGGGCCGGGTCACAGGGTCGCCTTCTCTGCCGCCCATAAACTGACCTGCATGCCAGAGAAGGAGGGTGCTGTGCGCCGACGCGCGCCTCGAAGCCTTCTCGGCGTCACTCTTGCGCTCGTGGGCGCGATCGGCGCGATCACGCTGGGTTCGGTGGCCGTGCCGGCGCCCGCGGCGCACGCCGCGCACCGTGACGCCCCGGCCGGCAAGCCCACGGTCGAAGTCTTCGCCTCGGGCGGCGGCGTCGTCAGAGACGGCGCCGATGTTCAGGTGTCGGTGGTCATCGCCAACCCCAGCACCGAGGCCGTCCCAGCCGGGCACGTCTCCGTAGCCGTCACGACCTCAGCGATTCCCTCGACGGCCTCGCTCAGCGACTTCACGAAGAGCCCCGGCGGCCGCGCGTCGCGCAGCCTCGGCTCGGCGAGCACCGCTGCGGTGCCCGCCGGCGGCTCACAGGTCGTCGCTCGCCTGACCGTGCCGGCCGACACGCTGAACCTGCCCCAGAGCGCGCCCGGCGTGTTCGGGCTGAGCGCGAGTGTGACCACCTCCGACGGTCCGCTCGGCGCCGGCACCGGCACCCTGGTCGTCCCCGACTCGACCCCGACGCGGGTCGGCGTGGCAGCGATCATGCCGATCACCGTGCCGGCGACCGGCGCCGGCCTGATCTCGTCGACCGACCTCGCCACCTACACCGCCTCCGACGGCGTTCTTTCCCGCGAGCTGACGATCGCGCAGCAGAACCCCGAGCTGACGGTGGGGATCGACCCCATGATCCTGGTCTCCATCCGCGCGCTGGGGCAGAGCGCTCCCGCGAGCGCGCGCGAGTGGCTGACGAGCCTCGCCGATCTGGGGAATCCGAGCTTCGCCCTGCAGTACGGCGATGCGGACCCGGTGCTCCAGCTGCAAGCCGGGCTGTCGGCCCCACTTCAGCCGAGCGATTTCAGCTACGCCATGTCGCCCGGCGACTTCAATGCGCCGCTGACCGTGGGCGAGCCCACCTCGACCCCGAGTCCGACCCCGACGCCGACCTCGTCGCCGACGACGAGCACGCGTCTGCCGTCGCTCGCCGAGCTCGTCGGCTTCACATATTCCCTCGACGGCATAGCTTGGCCGGCCTCGGGCACGGTGCGGGCTGCCGATGTCGAGAAGCTGAGCGCGGCAAAGCTCACGACGACCATCGTGAGCTCGAGCAACACCAATGCGACGTCGCTCAGCCAGACGCCCGGTGCCGCCCTGTCGACCGATCACGGCGACCTTCTGGTGACCGACGATGCCCTGAGCACAGCGCTTCAGGCGGCCGCCACCGCAACCGACGCGGCCGACGCCAACGTCGCTTCGGCGGCCCTGAACGCACAGCTGGCACTCGCAGCCGAGAACGCCTCGAGCGGCACCGTGGTGCTGGCGTCGCTCGCGCGCTCCCTGCCGACGGACACCGCGCGCGCGACCGCCGCGCTCTCGTCGGCCTTCGACTCCGAGTTCAGCCACCCCGCGACCCTCGACCAGGCGATGTCGTCGACTCCCACTCAGGGCCTCGCCCTGGTCGACCATCAGAACACCAACGACCGTCTGCAGAGCGCCCGCGACCTGCTCGACCTCGCTGGCGAGCACCGCGCAGGAGGAACGCCGCCGAGCGACAACATCGCCACCTTTGCGAGCGTGCTCACCACGCCCGCCCTGCTGACCGGCGACGTGCGTGCGCGTCTTCTCGACCTGTTCTCGGTCGGCTGGGTCGGCTCCGACAATTGGCCCGCGGCCGTCAAGAAGCAGATCGACTCGATGCACTCCACCGTCGCCGCGGTGCAGATCGTCTCGCCCGGCTCCATTCGCCAGGCATCCCGCCAGGCCCTCATCCCCATCACCGTGACGAACAAGCTCGATCACGCCGTCGATGTGGTGCTGCGCGCCACCCCGTCGTCGTACCGGCTCACGGTCGACTCCGACACGACGAAGACCATCGCGCCGGGCTCCAGCGCGAAGGTCCTCGTGCCGGTCAAATCGCAGCTGAGCAACGGCACCGTCTATCTCGGGCTGCAGCTCTTCAGCAGCACGGGCGTCGCGATCGGCGAGTCGCGCACCGCCGAGATCGACGTGCACGCCGATTGGGAGGGCGTCGGCGCCTTGATCTTCGGCATCATCGTGGCCGGGTTCTTCGGCTTCGGGCTCTTCCGCACGATCCAGCGCCGCCGCCGTGAGAAGGCGGAGGCCGAGGCAGGGGCGGCTGCTGAGTCCGACGCCGAGTCCGATGCCGCCGAGGCGGGCGACACCCCGGGCGGAGCCCCCCGTGGCTAGCCTCGGCCGCGCGACAGCGTTGCTCGCGAGCGGCACGCTGGTCTCGCGCGTGCTCGGCTTCGGCCGGCAATGGATGCTGGTGCAGGCGCTCGGCACCGTCGGATTCGTCACCGACGCCTTCAGCACCGCCAACAACGTTCCGAACACGATCTTCGCGATCATCAGCCAGGGGCTGCTCAACGCCGTTCTGATCCCGCAGCTGGTGCGCGCAGCGAATCACAAGGACGGCGGCCAGGCGTACATCAACAAGCTGGTCACGCTCGGCATCCTGGTCTTCGGCGCGATCACGGTCGTCGCGACTCTGCTCGCGCCGCAGCTGATCTTCGCCTACAACATCCACGGTGCGAAGGCGACGCTCGCGACCGCGTTCGCGTACTGGTCGCTGCCGCAGATCTTCTTCTACGGCCTCTACACCCTGCTCGGCGAGGTGCTCAACGCGCGGAAGTCGTTCGGCCCCTTCACCTGGGCGCCCGTGCTCAACAACGTGGTCTCGATCGCGTCGCTGATCGTCTTCATCGCCGTCTACGGCCCGGGCGGCCTCCCCGGCGTCGCCGATTGGTCGCCCCTCGCCGTGTTCATCGTGGCCGGCGGCGCGACGCTCGGCATCGCCGCGCAGGCGCTCATCCTCACCCTGTTCTGGCGCCGCGTGGGCTTGCGCTTCCGCTTCGACTTCGCCTGGCGGGGGATGGGGCTTCGCTCGGTGGGGACCGCGGCGGGCTGGACCTTCGCCATGCTCCTGTGCACGCAGGTCGCCGGATGGTTCGAGACGGTCGTCGCGAACTCGGCTTCCGGCCATCACCGCGCCGGGGTGACCGTGATGACGACGACGTGGCTGCTGTTCATGCTGCCGTACTCGATCATCGCCGTCTCGATCGTCACGGCCTACTTCACGCGGATGTCCGAGCACGCACGCGACAACGACATGGAGTCGTTCAAGGCCGACTACTCGCAGTCCGTGCGCGCGATCGTCCTGAGCGTCTCGGTGTGCGCGGCGGTGCTGATCGTCACCGCGATCCCGGTCGCCCGCATCTTCAGCAACGATCTGCGCGCGATCAACTCGTTCGCCTACGTGCTCATGGCCTTCGTCGTCGGACTCGTGCCCTTCGTCATCGGCTTCGTCACCCTCCGCGCCTTCTATTCGCTGGGCGACACCCGCTCGCCGTTCCTCTACACGCTCGTGCAGTCACTGATCGTGGTGGCGGGGCTCTTCGTCTGCTTCACGCTTCCGCTCGAGGCGCGCGTCTTCGGGATCGCCCTCACCGTGTCGATCGCGGGAACGGTGCAGACCGCGCTCGCGATGCTGGCGCTGCGCCGCCGCCTCCACGGCCTCGAGTTCGGCCGCGTGTTCAGCGCCGTGCTGCAGGGCTTCGCAGCCGCAGCGGTCGCGACGATCGTCGGCTTCGGGGTCCTCGTCGCGTTCGTGGAAGTCGGGCCGCCGCGGTTCATCACGGCCTCGTTCGGCAGCGCCGTCATCACCAGCGTGGTGGTCGCCATCGTCATGCTCGCGGTGTATGTCGCACTGCTGCGCGCGTTCCGCACCCCCGAGCTGCTGACCGCCATCGCCGGCATCCGGCGCCGTCTGGGTCGTTCACAGACAGCGGAATAACTCCACCTACTATGTGTTCTACCTTCCAGCGCCTGCGTCTTCCGCGGGTGCGCAACGTCAGGGAGTACTGAGTGACTGAGAACGGCGTCCGCGACGTCATCATCATCGGGTCCGGTCCCGCCGGTTACACCTCCGCGATCTACGCGGCCCGTGCCGAGCTGAACCCGCTCGTCATCGCCTCGAGCGTCGAGGCGGGCGGCGAGCTGACGAAGACCACCGAGGTCGAGAACTTCCCCGGCTTCCCCGAGGGGGTCATGGGTCCCGACCTCATGATCAAGATGCAGCAGCAGGCCGAGCGCTTCGGCGCAGAGGTCGTCTACGACGACGTGGTGGCCGTCGAGCTGCTCGGCGAGACCAAGCGCGTCGTGCTGGGATCCGGCCAGACGCACGAGGCGCGCAGCGTCATCGTCGCGACGGGCTCGGCCTATCGCCGTCTCGGTCTCGAAGACGAGGACCGCCTGTCCGGCCACGGCGTCTCGTGGTGCGCCACCTGCGACGGCTTCTTCTTCCGTCAGAAGAACATCGCCGTCGTCGGCGGCGGCGACTCCGCCATGGAAGAGGCGACCTTCCTCACCCGCTTCGCCGACAAGGTGACGGTCATCCACCGCAAGGACACCCTGCGCGCCTCGCGCATCATGCAGGAGCGCGCATTCGCGAACGAGAAGATCGAGTTCGCGTGGAATAAAGAGGTCGTCGGCATTTCGGGCACGGATGCCGTGACCGGCGTCACCCTGCGCGACACGGTCGACGGCACCGAGAGTGAGCTCGCCCTCGACGGCCTGTTCATCGCGATCGGGAACGACCCCCGCGTGCACCTGTTCCACGGCCAGCTCGAGCTGACCGCCGCCGGCACGATCGCCGTCGACGGGCGCTCGTCGCGCACCAGCGTCCCCGGCGTGTTCGCCGCGGGCGACGTGATCGACCCGACCTATCGTCAGGCCGTCACGGCCGCCGCGTCCGGAACAGTCGCGGCGCTCGACGCCGAGCACTACCTCGCCGAGCTCGACCAGGCGGCAGAGTCCGTCGACGCCGTGCTCGAGCCCGCGGGCGGCGTCGCGTCCGCCTAGTGCGGGCGCCGTGTGCACGAAAAGACCACCCCAAAGGAGATATGAGAATGTCCGCTGCTAAGGCTGTGACCGACGCCTCGTTCGAGGCCGACGTCCTGAACTCCGACAAGACCATCCTGGTCGACTTCTGGGCAGAGTGGTGCGGCCCGTGTCGTGCGGTCTCGCCGATCCTCGACCAGATCGCGTCCGAGCACGCCGACAAGATCGAGATCGTGAAGCTCAACGTCGACGAGAACCCGGCGACCGCCGCGAAGTACCAGATCACCTCGATCCCGGCGATGAAGGTCTACCAGGGCGGCGAGGTCAAGAAGACCGTCATCGGCGCCAAGCCGAAGCCGGCCCTCGAGCACGACCTGGCCGAGTTCCTCGCGTAAGGACTTCTGAGCGAGGCTTTCGGGCCCCTGCTCACCGAGCCAATCGGGCATGAATGGCCCCGTTCCACACGGAACGGGGCCATTTTCCGTGTCCGTGGCGACACGCGCGGCGGTTCCGCACAGCGCGCCTGGTTACGATTGACCAACCGTCGAGATTGGACGCACGTGATCGAGAGCTCGCCCGCGCAGGGCAACAACCTGGACCCCTGGTACAACTCCTACGCCAGCCGCACGGCAGGTCTGGCAGCCAGCGAGGTCCGAGCTCTCTTCGCCGTCGCGTCGCGGCCCGAGGTGGTCTCGCTCGCCGGCGGCATGCCCTACGTTTCCGCACTTCCGCAGGAGCTCGTGACCGGCGCGATGGACAAGGTCATGGCCGATCAGGGCCCCGTGGCGCTGCAGTACGGCTCCGGGCAGGGCGTCCCCGCGCTGCGCGAGCAGATCCTCGAGGTCATGGCGCTCGAGGGCATCCGCGGTTCCGCCGACGACGTCGTCGTGACGACCGGGTCCCAGCACGCGCTCGAGCTGTTCAGCAAGCTGTTCATCGACCCGGGCGACGTGGTCATCGCCGAGGGGCCCAGCTACGTCACCGCCATGGTGATCTTCAACTCGTACCAGGCCGATGTCGACCACGTTCCGATGGACGAGCACGGCCTCATCCCCGGCGCGCTGCGCGAGCACATCGCCCGCCTCAAGGCCGCCGGCCGCCGCATCAAGTTCCTCTACACGATTCCGACCTTCCACAACCCCGCCGGTGTGACGCTCACGTGGGAGCGTCGTCTCGAGATTCTCGAGATCTGCAAGAGCGAGGGCATCCTCGTGCTCGAGGACAACCCCTACGGTCTGCTCTACTTCGGCGACCGCCCGCCCGCCGCCATGCGCTCGATCGAGGAGGAGGGGGTCGTCTACCTCGGCACCTTCTCGAAGACCCTCGCCCCCGGGTTCCGGCTCGGGTGGGCGCTCGCCCCGCACGCGATTCGCGAGAAGCTCATCCTCGCCAACGAGGCGGCGGTGCTGTCCCCGTCGTCGTTCACGCAGCTCGTGGTCTCCGAGTACCTCTCTCAGGCCGACTGGCGCGGCCAGATCGACACCTTCCGCGGCGTCTACCGCGAGCGGAAGGAGACGATGCTCTCCGCCCTTCAGGAGCACCTGCCCGAGCTGTCGTGGACCAACCCGAACGGCGGCTTCTACGTGTGGCTCACGCTACCCGAGACGCTCGATTCGAAGGCCATGCTGCCGCGCGCCGTGAAGGAGCTCGTCGCCTACACCCCCGGCACCGCGTTCTATGCCGACGGCAACGGCAGGCACAACATCCGCCTGTCGTTCTGCTACCCCACGCCCGAGCAGATCAAGGTGGGCATCCGCCGCCTCGCCAACGTCATCGGCGGCGAGCTCGACCTGCTTGAGACGTTCGCGGGGACGGGCGAGCTGAGTTCTATCCGGATGCCTCGCGGCGCGTTCCCGCCCAGCGACCTGCGCTGAACCGCCGCAGGCTAGTTTCAAGGATTCCCTGATCATGAGCGATTTCGACCGACTCAATGTGCTGGTCCTCGCCGGCGGCATCTCGCACGAGCGAGACGTCTCACTTCGCAGCGGTCGGCGGGTCGCCGACGGTCTGCAGGCGCACGGCCATCGCGTCACCGTGCGCGAGCCCGATGCCGACCTTCTCGGCTATCTGCGCACGGCGCGGCCCGATGTCGTGTGGCCGGCGCTGCACGGCGCGAGCGGTGAGAACGGCGCGCTGCGTGCGCTGCTCGCTGCCTCCGGGGTTCCGTATGTCGGCGCAGAGCCCGAGCCCGCCCGACTCGCCTGGCTGAAGCCGATCGCGAAGACCGTCGTGGCCCGTGCCGGGGTGCCGACGCCGCAGGCCGTCACCCTGCCGCGCGAGACGTTCCGCGAGCTCGGGGCGAACGCTGTGCTGAGTGTCCTCAGGGACTTCCTCGGGGCGCCGCTGGTGGTCAAGCCGTCGCAGGGCGGCAGCGCTCAGGGGGTCACGATCGTCGACGACGAGGCCGAGCTGCCGCGAGCCATGGTGACGGCGTACACCTACGCCGATGTGGCGCTGCTCGAGCGCAAGGCCGTCGGAACCGAGATCGCCGTCACGGTGCTCGATCTCGGCGACGGTCCCCAGGCACTGCCCGCGGTGGAAATCGCCCCCAACCAGGGCGTCTACTCCTTCGAGGCGCGCTACAACGCGGGTGAGACCCACTTCTTCACCCCGGCGCGCCTCGCCCCAGAGGTCGCCGAGCGCGCCGCGCAGACGGCGGTCGAGGCGCATCGCGCGCTCGGACTCCGTCACATCTCACGCGTCGACCTGATCGTCGATGCCGAGGGAACCCCCTGGTTCCTCGAAGCGAACGTGCTTCCCGGGCTGACCGAGACCTCGCTTGTGCCGCTTGCGATCCAGGCCGCCGGCTTCGACCTCGGCTCGGTGTATGTGGGGCTCGCTGAGCGCGCGATCAAGGACTTCGACGCGGCCCTGCTCAGCCGCTAGCTGGCGCCCGGGTCGGGTAGCTCGCCTCTCGCGTTTCACATGAAACGCCCGCCGAGGCCTCAGAAGCGGAATCGGCCCTCGTGGTCGAAGGCGGCGGGGAGCACGTCGCTGACCCACTCGGTGCGCAAGGGGGCATAGATGTGGGGAAACAGCTCGCCATCGCCGCCGTCCTCGTCCACCACGCGCACGCCGGCCGCCCGGATCGCGTCGACATCGAGAACGAGAACGCACAGCTCGTCCTCGTCGCCCGCGTGGACGAACTCGGCCACGCGGGCGAGCTGATCGGCGTAGGACGCGTGCACGAAGCCGACCTCGGCGAACGTCGCGCCGCGCGTCGAGAGCCGATAGAGGCCATCCGCCTGCGCCGCCTCCCAATCGGAGCGGTGGGCGAGGTGGAGCGCCCTGCCGGAATCGCGTTTCACGTGAAACACAACCGTGTGATTCAGGCCGGGTAGGCGGTCTCGCCAAGCTCGGACAGGATGCGGTTCAGGTCCTGGATCGTCGCGAAGTCGATCGTGATCTGACCCTTGCGGGACGAGAGTGCGATCTTGACGCGCGTGTTCAGGCGATCGCCGAGCCGCTCCGCCACCTCGTCGAGGTGGCCCTTGTGGCGACCGGCCGTGGGCTTCGTACGCTCGGGCTTCGGGGCCTTGCTGACGACGGCCTCGGCCTGCCGCACGGAGAGATCCTCGTTGACGATCTTGTCGGCGAGCCGCACCATCGCCTCGGTCTCACCCGCCGCGAGAATCGCCCGCGCGTGCCCTGCAGAGAGCACGCCGGCGGCGACCTTCGACTGCACCGGCGCCGGCAGCTTGAGCAGGCGCAGCGTGTTCGAGATCTGCGGCCGGGACCGGCCGATGCGGCCCGCAAGCTCCTCCTGCGTGATGCCGAAGTCCGACAGCAGCTGCTGATAGGCGGAAGCCTCCTCAAGGGGGTTCAGCTGGGCCCGATGCAGGTTCTCGAGCAGCGCGTCGCGCAGCATGTGCTCGTCCTGCGTGTCCTTGATGACAGCCGGGATCGTCGCGAGGCCGAGCGCCTTGGTCGCGCGCAGGCGGCGTTCGCCCATGATCAGCTCGTACTTGCCGCTCTCGCCCTTGATCGGGCGGACCACGACCGGCTGCAGCACCCCGACCTCACGGATCGACGCGATCAGCTCGTCGAGCAGCTCCTGGTCGAACTCGGTGCGGGGCTGGTTCGCGTTGGGCACGATGTCCGCGGGGGAGAGGCTGGCGAGCCGCGCCCCGGGAACCGCCACCAGTGCGTCGGAGTCCTCCTGCGGTGCAGCCGCCGTCACAGCATCCGTGGATGAGAAGAAGACGTCGGCCGGGCGAGCGCCCGAATCGGCGGGCGCCGTCGGAATGAGGGCGCCGATTCCGCGTCCGAGTCCAGTGCGCTTCGCCATTACCGGGGTACTCCTCTTCGTGCGATTTCAACGGCGGCCTCGAGGTATGCCAGGGACCCGGAGGAACCGTAGTCGTAGGCGATCACGCTCTGGCCGTAACTCGGTGCCTCAGAGATGCGCACGGAGCGGGGGATGACCGTCGCGAGCGTCTCCTTGGGAAAGTGCTCGCGTACGTCTGCGGCGACCTGGTGGGCGAGGTTCGTGCGCGAGTCATACATCGTGAGCAGGATGGTCGAGAGCCTCAGCTTCGGGTTCAGGTGCTTCTCGATGAGCTTGATGTTCTTGAGCAGTTGGCTGAGGCCTTCGAGCGCGTAGTACTCGCACTGGATCGGTATCAGGACCTCGTTCGCGGCGACGAATGCGTTGATCGTGAGCAGTCCGAGCGACGGGGGGCAGTCGATGAAGATGTAGTCGAAGTCGACGCGCTCGAGGTACTCCTGCAGTGCCCGGGCGAGACGCTGCTCACGAGCGACCATCGACACCAGCTCGATCTCAGCACCGGCCAGGTCGATCGTGGCAGGCACGCAGAACAGCCCCTCGGCTTCGGGGCTCGACTGCACGACGTCCTCCATCGGGGTCTCGCCCACCACGACGTCGTACACGCTCGGAGTTCCCTCGCGATGCTCGACCCCGACCGCCGTGGAGGCATTGCCCTGCGGGTCGAGATCGATGACGAGCACTCGGGCGCCGTACTTCGCGAGGGCGGAGGCGAGGTTGACCACCGTGGTCGTCTTCCCCACACCGCCCTTCTGGTTCGAGATCGTGAAGATGCGCGTGCGCGAGGGAAGGGGGAGGACCTGCTGCTCCGCTGCGGCGCGCCGCTTCGTCATGTCGGTCAACTCCCGCAACAGCGGGGGAGCACCGGCGTCGTGCGCGGGGTCCTGCTCAGGGGGTTTCACGTGAAACGGTGGTCCTTCTCGGATCGGCGGGCGGCGGGGAGGAGGTCTAGTTCACTGTAGCCCGGATCACCCGGGTGACCTCTGCGAGCACGCCCTCGCCGAGCACGACGACCTCGATGTCGTGGACCCGGTTCTTGCGCAGTTCCTTCGTCGCCGCCTCGATCTCCGCCTGGGCACCGGCGCCCTTCAGCAGAACGAGCTCCCCGCCGAGCCGCAGGAGAGGGGCGGTGATCGGTACGAGTTTGCGCAGCGCGCTCACCGCGCGAGCAGTGACCTGATCGAAGGAGTACTTCGGTGCCTCCTCCGCGCGCGCCCTCAGCACCTCGACGTTGTCGAGACCCAGCTCGCCCACCTGCTCGTTGAGCCAGGTCACGCGCCGCTCCATCGGCTCGATCAGCGTGAAGGAGACATCAGGTCGCGCGATCGCGAGCACGAGACCGGGAAGGCCCGCCCCGCTGCCGACATCGCCGACTCGGCCCGGGCGCAAGAGGGGACCCACGACGGCGCAGTTCAAGATGTGCCGCGTCCAGAGTCGCGGCAGCTCGAGCGGGCCGATCAGTCCGCGCTCCTCGCCGTGCCGGGCGAGGGCGGCGGTGAACCGGCGCGCGAGCTCGATCCGGTCGCCGAACAGGGCAACGGCCGCTTCCGGCTCCGGTTCCATCTCGGGGGGCATCCGCACTTCTCTCCTTCGCCGATCGCGGTGGGTTTCACGTGAAACAAAGCGAAGGGGCGCCGATCGCGCTTCACGACCGGCGCCCCTGAATACCGCCCTATGCGCGCGAGATCACCGTATGCCGCTCGGCGCCCTCGCCCTGCGACTCGGAGGTGAATCCGCGCTCGGCCACGAGGTCGTGCACGAGCTTGCGCTCGTAGGACGACATCGGGGGGAGCGCCGCCTTCGCCGCGCCCGCCTCGATGCGCGCCACGGCACTGTCGACGAGCGCGGCGAGTTCCTGCTGCCGTGCATCGCGCGAGCCTCCGATGTCGAGAATCAGGCGCGAGAACTCGCCGGTCTGGTTCTGCACGGCGAGACGAGTCAGCTCCTGCAGCGAGCGCACCACATCCTGCTGCGAGAGGCGGCCCAGATTGCCACCCTCCCCGGCAGTGACCGTCAGGTACGTGCGGCCGTTTCGAACGTCGATCTCAAGATCACCGTCGAGGTCGGCGATGTCGAGGAGCTCCTCGATGTAGTCGGCCGCGAGGTCACCCTCGTCAACGGCGCCGTCGGCTGCGGTTTCGGGGGCTGTGGTGTCGCTCATGGCATCCATCTTCGTATCGGGCGCCGTCGCCTAGCGGCGCTTCTTCTTGCGCTTGTTGCTGACCGGCTGCTGACGCTGCGTATTGACCCGCGTGACAACAGCCTCGCCGCCGTCGACCGCGGGCGCGGCGACCTGCAGCTTGCCGGCCGCAATCAGCGCCTCACGCTTCTTCGCAAGGCGCTCCTCACGCAGGCGCGCCGCCTCGCTGCCGGGCGTCGGCATCGCGCGGATGACGAGGAACTGCTGCACCATCGTCCAGATGTTCGTGGTGAGCCAGTAGAACATGACGCCGAGCGGGAACGCGAAGCCCGAGAACAGGAAGATGAACGGCAGGAAGTACATCAGCGTGCGCTGCTGACGGAACTGCGGGCTGTTCTTCGTCTCGTCGGAGATGTTCTTCGACATGATCTGCAGCTGCGTGTAGAACTGCGAGGCGACCATCAGGGCGACCATCACCGCGGCGACGATCATGACCGGCACGACGGGCCCGCCGGCATGGTTCATGGCGCTCTGGAAGCTGTCGTGCAGCGGCGCGAAATCGAACAGCGACGCAGAGCCGAAGGACTTGGACAGGGATGCGTTCAGCATTCCGACGCCCACCTTGCCGTGCTGGGCGTTGTTCAGCACGGCGAACAGGGCGCCGAAGATCGGCAGCTGGATCAGCAGAGGAAGACACGACGCCAGCGGGTTGGTGCCCGTCTCTCGGTAGAACTCCATCATCTCGCGGCTCATGGCCTCGCGCGAGAGCTGGTCTCTCTTGCCCTTGTACTTGTCCTGGATCTTCTTGATCTGGGGCGCGACCTCGAGCATCTTGCGCTGGTTCTTGATCTGGCGCACGAACACCGGAATCAGTGCGGCACGAACGACCACGACGAGGCCGACGATGGAAAGAACCCAGGTCAGACCACCATTCGGGTCCATTCCGAGGTGGGAGAAGATCCAGTGCCAGGAGACCAGAACGACCTCGACCAGCCAACGGATCGGCCAGAGGATCGTGAGGTACAGATTCTCGAGGTTCATCTCGGTTGGGTCAGCCCTTTCCTTGGCCGTGGTGCGCGTGATCGTCGACGACGAAGCCGTAGCGATTCACGTGGAAGTGAGAGGAGTGCGATTCGGGAACATCGTCGACGCCGCCCACCGCCCAGGGGTGGCAGCGCACCACACGACGCGCAGCGAGGAAGCCCCCGCGCCCGAGGCCGTGCTGCTGCACGGCGCCGAGTGCATACGCCGAGCACGACGGGTAGTAGCGACAGACATCGCCGTAGAGCGGGGAGATCACGGCACGGTAGCCGCGCAGAAGCGCAACGACGATGTTGCGGGGAAGGAGCCGAAGGGTGCGGGCGACGTGCATCGCGGACGCGGCGGCGGGCCGCGTGAATCCGGGCGCATGCGCGGTGGTCATCGGGTTCCTGCCCTGTGGATGGCTTGGGAGATCTCGTGATGGAGAGTAGACCAGGATGCCTGCGCGGACGCTGGCAGGGCCCTGATCACGACATCGGCGCCGGCAGGAGCTTCGGCGAGCAATTCGAAGGCCACTGCCTTCAATCTGCGTCGCACGGTGTTCCTGACCGGCGCCGAGCCGACAGTCTTGCCCACGATGAACCCGAAGCGCCGTTCCGTCTGCCCGGGGGTGATGCGCACGTACGTCAGGGTGTGAGGTGCGGGGAACCTGGTCCCGCGCCGCACCACCGCCCTGTAGTCGTTCGCCCGGACGATGCGGTTGGCTTTGGCGAGCACCGCGAGCGGACTGCTACGCGGAGAGCTCGCTGCGGCCCTTGCGACGACGGGCGGCCAGGATGGCGCGGCCCGCACGGGTGCGCATACGCAGGCGGAAGCCGTGCACCTTGGCGCGGCGGCGGTTGTTCGGCTGGAAGGTACGCTTCGTCATGGTTCGTCTTTCGATCGATGCAGCGGCCAGGACGTCGGAGTACGACACAGGGCCTCGAGGAATGGGAGCAGCCGAGCACTCGGCTGCAGTCAACCAATTAACTGTACGGGCGCGAGACGTGTAGTTCAAACTGGGGCGCCGCAGTCACAGCCGAATCGAACGAACCATCCTGCCGACACATTCCAGAACCGCCACACGTGACACGCCGTGAGACGCGCGTTCTATGCCCCGTTCGGGATTTGTCCACAGCCTTCTCCTTCACTACCGTGGCACTCACAGTTATCCCCAGGCCCGTCAGCTTCCAACGACGGGCCGTGTGTTTTCTTGCGACGCTGAGGTGGATAACGCTGTGAATAACTACAGGGGACCCGGGGACACAGATGACTGATGGCGACGCTGCGCTTGATGAGGCGTGGGGATCGATCCTCGCGACTCTCGAGAAGGACGAGCGTGTAACGCCTCAGCTCTACGGCTTCCTCAGCCTCGTCGAGCCCAAGGGGATCATGGCCGGCACCTTCTATCTGGAGGTTCCGAACGAGTTCACCCGCGGCATGATCGAACAGCGCAGCCGCGTGCCGCTGCTCTCGGCCATCGGCGGTCTCGATTCCTCCCTCGAGGTCTCGACGTTCGCCATCGTGGTCAACCCCGAGATCGAGCAGGAGATCCTGCAGACCGGCACCGACCCGGTCCCCGTCGAGGCGGCACCGGCCCCCGCGTACGCGGAAGCACCCGCTCAGGTGGCGCCGCCCGCCCCGCCTTCACCCGAAGTCACGGTCGCGCCGCGCGCCACCGACACCCGCCTCAACCCCAAGTACAGCTTCGACAACTTCGTCATCGGCCAGTCGAACCGCTTCGCGCACGCCGCGGCGGTCGCGGTGGCCGAGGCGCCGGCCAAGGCGTACAACCCGCTCTTCATCTATGGCGACTCCGGGCTCGGCAAGACCCACCTGCTGCACTCGATCGGCCACTACGCCATGAGCCTCTACCCGGGCATCCGCGTGCGCTACGTCAGCTCGGAAGAGTTCACCAACGACTTCATCAACTCGATCCAGAACAACCGGGGAGCGAGTTTCCAGGCCAGGTACCGCAACATCGACATCCTGCTGATCGACGACATCCAGTTCCTGCAGCGCGCGGTGGAGACGCAGGAGGCCTTCTTCCACACCTTCAATACGCTGCACGACCACAACAAGCAGGTCGTGATCACCTCAGATCTGCCGCCGAAGATGCTCACGGGCTTCGAGGACCGCATGCGGTCTCGGTTCGAGTGGGGCCTCATCACCGACGTTCAGGCGCCCGACCTCGAGACCCGCATCGCGATTCTGCGCAAGAAAGCGCAGAGCGAGAAGGTCATGGTGCCCGACGACATCCTCGAGTTCATGGCGACGAAGGTGTCGAGCAACATCCGAGAGCTCGAGGGAACGCTGATCCGCGTCACGGCCTTCGCGAGCCTCAACCGCACGCCGGTGGACATGTCCCTCGTGCAGACGGTGCTGAAAGACCTCATCACCCTCGACGATGACAACGTCATCGCGCCGGTCGACATCATCACGGCGACGGCCGACTACTTCAAGCTCTCGGTCGACGACCTCTACGGCTCATCCCGGTCGCAGGCGATCGCCACCGCCCGGCAGATCGCCATGTACCTGTGCCGCGAGCTGACGAATCTGTCCCTGCCGAAGATCGGGCAGCTGTTCGGCAACCGCGACCATACGACAGTGATGTACGCGAACAAGAAGATCAGCGAGCTCATGAAGGAGCGCCGCTCGATCTACAACCAGGTCACCGAGCTCACGAGTCGCATCAAGCAGACGCGCCGCTGACGCGCGTGTCAGAAAAAGCCCCCGGCCCGCCCGGGGGCTTTTCGTGCGTCCGGGGCTGCCTGCGGCGCGATTGCGGCCCCTCCTGAGCCCCCAGTTCACACTGTGGATAACTTGTGGAGTGTTAAGGCATAACACGCTCGCCGGTGTGGGCGAGACGCTGATTCTTGTGAATCACACGTTTTTGCGCGCTTCCGTGTCATTCCGCGGCAGACGGGCTCACCACATGACATTCACAACTGACAGGAATGTAGTTCCCGCGCCCCGACTGGCATCGGCCGAGTTATCCACACTCTCCACATCCGTTAAGACCGTTAACCGAAATATTTGTAAGCCAGCGATTCCACAACCTCACGTCGGGCGGCGGTGCGGAATCACACGTTTGTCGGCTCACCCTGAACGCGGCGCTAGCATTGTGACGACTTCCGTCCGCCGACTCTCCAGGGGTGTCTCTTGCGATATCAGGCCAATCGCGACGTTCTGAGCGATGCCGTCTCTTTCGCTGTCAAACTCCTGCCGCAGCGCACGACGCTGCCGATCCTGTCGGGCATCCTGATCCGCACGACCGACGCGGGCATCTCGCTGTCATCGTTCGACTACGAGGTCTCGTCGCAGACCGAGATCGACGCCGAGGTCACCGAGCCTGGCACGATCCTCGTCTCGGGCCGGCTGCTGGCCGACATCGTTTCGCGCCTACCCAACGCACCCGTGCAGTTCTCCACCGATGACGGCAAGATCGCCGTCAGCTGTGGCTCTTCGCACTTCACCCTGCTGTCGATGCCCGTCGAGGAGTACCCGACGCTTCCGCAGATCGAGCAGTTCAGCGGCGTCGTGCCGGCGGATGCCTTTGCCGAGGCCGTGGCCCAGGTCGGTGTCGCTGCTTCGCGCGACGATGTGACCCCTGTCATCACCGGCGTGCAGCTCGAGATCGCCGAGAACGCGCTGAGCCTCGTCGCGACCGACCGCTACCGCGTCGCCGTGCGCGAGATCGACTGGGACGGCGGGGCCGGCGGCGTCGAGCAAGCGAGCGCCCTCGTGCCGGCGCGCACCCTGCAGGAGATCGGCAAGACGCTCGGCCACACCGGCAACATCTCGGTCGCCATCCAGAACAACGACGAGCGCGAGCTCATCGCCTTCTCCGCCGAGAAGAAGACGGTGACGTCGCTGCTCATCAAGGGTAATTTCCCCCCGGTGAAGCGTCTCTTCCCGGAATCCGTCGACAACTACGCAGTGCTCAACACGGCTGAGCTGATCGAGGCGACCCGCCGCGTGCAGATCGTCCTCGAGCGCGAGGCAGCGCTGCGCTACACCTTCACGTCAGAAGGCCTGACGCTCGAAGCCATCGGCTCCGAGCAGGCGCAGGCCTCGGAGAGCATCGACGCTCTTCTGACTGGGCAGGACACCGTCGTCTCGCTCAAGCCGCAGTTCCTGCTGGACGGTCTGAGCTCGGTGCACTCGGAATTCGTGCGCATCTCGTTCACCAAGACCGAGAACCCCAACAAGCCCGGCCCCGTGCTCATCACGAGCCAGACCAGCAGGGAACAGGCCGGGAGCGACACATACAAGTACCTGCTGCAGCCGAATCTGCTGCTGCGTTAGTGGGAACCACCCCGCCAACGCGTCAAGGAAGAAGGACCCCCATGCACATCGGTCTCGTCGGTCTCGGCAAGATGGGCAACAACATGCGTGCCCGCCTCGAGAAGAACGGCGTCGAGGTCACCGGCTACGACACCAACCCCGCCGTCAGCGACGTCGCCGCGCTCGCCGACCTGGTCAAGGCGCTGCCCGCGCCGCGCACGGTGTGGGTCATGGTGCCCGCCGGCAAGATCACCGACGCCGTCGTGAACGACCTCGAGGGGCTGCTCGAGCCGGGCGACCTCGTCATCGACGGCGGCAACTCCAAGTTCACCGACGACTTCCGCCACGCCGAGCAGCTCGCCGCGAAGGGCATCGACTACATGGATGCCGGCGTCTCCGGCGGCGTGTGGGGACTCGAGAACGGCTACGGGCTCATGGTCGGCGGCTCGCAGGCCCAGGTCGAGCGCGTGATGCCGGTGTTCGACGCACTCCGCCCCGAGGGGCCGCGCGAGGAAGGCTTCGTCCACGTGGGCGAGGTCGGCGCCGGCCACTACGCGAAGATGGTGCACAACGGCATCGAGTACGCGCTGATGCAGGCCTACGCCGAGGGCTACGAGCTGCTCGACACCCGCAAGGACATCATCAAGGACGTCACCGGCACCTTCAAGGCGTGGCAGCGCGGCACCGTGGTGCGCTCGTGGCTGCTCGAGCTGCTGGTGCGCGCCCTCGAGGCCGACCCCGAGTTCCAGAACATCGAGGGCTACGTGCAGGATTCCGGCGAAGGCCGCTGGACCGTCGAGGAAGGCATCAACAACGCGGTGCCGCTGCCCACGATCTCGGCCTCGATCTTCGCGCGCTTCGTCTCCCGCCAGGAGGACTCGCCGGCGATGAAGGCCGTCGCGGCGCTGCGCAACCAGTTCGGCGGTCACGCGGTCAAGGCCGTCGACTAAGGAACGTCTGTCGCTGGGCGAGCAGTTCTGCTGCTCGCCCAGCGCTCGCGGTTAAGGCAACCGCCGGCCGGAGAGGAGGAGAGCACCGTTGCACGTGAAACGGCTCACCCTCACCGACTTCCGCAACTACCGCTCGGCCGAGCTCGACCTCGCGCCGGGGGTCACGGTCTTCGTCGGCCCGAACGGCCAGGGGAAGACGAATCTCGTGGAGTCGCTCGGCTATCTCGCGACGCTCGGCTCGCACCGCACCTCCGTCGACGCGGCGATGATCAGGGCGGGGGCGGATGCCGCGGTCGTCCGTGCTCTGCTGCGACACATCGACCGCGAGTTGCTCGTCGAGGTGCAGCTCAATCGCGGTGCGGCGAACCGCGCCCAGGTGAACCGCTCGGCGGTGCGCACGCGCGAGCTGCCCCGCTACTTCTCGAGCGTGCTGTTCGCCCCGGAGGACCTCGCCCTCGTGCGCGGCGAGCCGTCGACGCGCCGCCGCTTCATCGACGAGCTCCTCGTGCAGCGATCGCCCCGACTCGCCGGAGTCCAGGCCGACTACGCGCGGATCGTGACGCAGCGCAACTCCCTGCTCAAGTCCGCGCGCGCCCAGCGCATCAAGGAGTCGCAGCTGTCGACGCTCGAGATCTGGGACGAGCGCCTCGTTGAGCTCGGCAGCGAGCTCATCGACCGGCGCGAGGAACTGGTCGCCGAGTTGGCGGCGCCGCTGCGCGACGCATATCAGGCCGTCGCGGGCGTCGATCAGCAGCCGCGCGTCACGCAGCGGCTCAGCATCCACGGAGCTGCGGGCGATGACGACGACGGGGATGCCGGGAGCGGTTCTGTCTCCATGCGCGCTGCGCGCGAGTCGACCGGCGACGGGGCGACTGCCGACGTGTTCCGCGCGGCCCTTGCCGGGGTTCGGCGCAAGGAGCTCGAGCGCGGGCTGACCCTCGTCGGCCCACACCGCGACGACCTGCTCTTCGAGCTCAACGGACTCCCCGCCAAGGGCTACGCGAGCCACGGCGAATCATGGTCGTTCGCATTGGGGCTCCGACTCGCCGCGGCACAGCTGCTGCGAGCCGAGTCCGCGATCGGCGACCCGGTGCTCGTCCTCGACGACGTGTTCGCGGAGTTGGATGCCGCGCGGCGGCGCGCACTCGCGCAGGCGATCGGCGACTTCGAACAGGTGCTCATCACCGCCGCAGTCCTCGAAGACGTGCCTGCCGAGCTCGGCGCCCGGCTCGTGAAGATCCGTGCGGGGGAGGTGCTGGCCGAGTGAACGACTCCGGTGACGAGCCGCGCAGTGAGGCATCCGCCGTCTATCTGCGCCTCAAGAAGCTGTTCGGCGGACCGTCGGCCCGCAGCTCGAAGACGCGGCGACGGGCCGAAAGTGGAGAACCGGGATCTGAGCCGTTCGGTGCTGGGCGAGACCCACGCGGCCTGTCGTCGGTCATGGACGCGCTCACGACGGAGCTCGGCTGGGACTCCGAGCTCGACAAGGCCGAGCTCATCGGCGCCTGGTCGGAGCTCGTGGGCGAGAGCACGGCCTCGAAGTCGCAGCCGCTCGGAATCGAGGACGGCGTGCTGACCGTGCAGTGCGAGTCGACGGCGTGGGCGACGCAGCTGCGCATCATGCGCGTCGAGTTGCTGACTGCAATCGCTCAGCGGTACCCGCGGGCGGGCATCCAGTCGATCCGTTTCAACGGGCCGGACGTACCGAGCTGGAAATACGGTCGCAGGTCGACGCAATGGCGTGGCCCTCGCGATACTTACGGCTGAGAAGGCAAATCTCATGACGAACGCGTAAAAAACGCGTCAGAGCGGCGTCTAGCCCCGGGAATCGCAAGCCCTCCTGATACGATGGAACGTCACGATTTGTGGGGTCAGGAGCTCAATTTCATATGACGACCGAACCGACGAACCAGGCCGGCGACGGCTCTGACGACCAGAGCTACGGCGCGAACCAGATCCAGGTGCTCGAAGGCCTCGAGGCGGTTCGGAAGCGGCCCGGAATGTACATCGGCTCGACCGGGCCCCGCGGTCTGCACCATCTCGTGTGGGAGATCGTGGACAACGCGGTTGACGAGTACCTCGCCGGCAGCGGTGATCGGGTGGTCGTCACGCTTCTTCCCGACGGCGGGGTGCGGGTCGTCGACAACGCACGCGGCATCCCGGTCGACATCCATCAGCCGGAGGGCATCTCGACGGTCGAGCTCGTGCTCACCGTGCTGCACGCCGGCGGCAAGTTCGGCGGCGGCGGCTACGCGGTCTCGGGTGGTCTGCACGGCGTCGGCTCGTCGGTCGTCAACGCGCTCTCGAAGCGACTCGACGTCGAGGTGAAGCGGCAGGGGCACGTCTGGACCCAGAGCTACCACGACGGCAAGCCCGACGCGCCCCTCGCCCAGGGTGAGGCCACCGAGAGCACGGGAACGACCATCACGTTCTGGCCGAACGACGAGATCTTCGAGACCGTCGAGTTCGACTACGAGACGTTGCGATCGCGCTTCCAGCAGTACGCCTTCCTCAACAAGGGCCTCTCGATCGAGCTGCACGACGAGCGGGCGATCGACCAGCTGGACGAAGAGGGCGAGCCGATTCAGGCACGCAGCGACGTCTTCCACTACGAGCGCGGCCTCGAGGACTACGTCGAGTACCTCAACTCGATCAAGAAGAACGAGATCGTCAACGACGAGATCATCCACTTCGAGTCAGAGGACACCGAGCGCAAGATCGCCCTCGAGGTGGCGATGCAGTGGACCAGCGCCTACAGCGAGAGCGTCCACACCTACGCGAACACGATCAACACGCACGAGGGCGGCACCCACGAGGAAGGGTTCCGCGCGGCGCTCACGACACTGGTGAACCGGTATGCCCGCGAGAAGGGCATCCTCAAGGAGAAGGACGACAACCTCTCCGGCGAGGACATCCGCGAGGGTCTGACCGCGGTCATCTCTGTCAAGCTGGCCGAGCCGCAGTTCGAGGGCCAGACCAAGACGAAGCTCGGCAACACCGAGGCGAAGGCGTATGTGCAGCGGGTCGTGGGCGATCAGCTCGGCGACTGGTTCGACCGCAACCCGAACGCGGCACGCGACATCATCCGCAAGGGCATCCAGGCCGCCACGGCACGCATCGCGGCGCGCAAGGCGCGCGAGACGGTGCGCCGCAAGGGGCTGCTCGAGGGCAGCGGCATGCCGGGCAAGCTCAAGGACTGCTCGTCGAAGGACCCGTCGATCTCCGAGATCTTCCTGGTCGAGGGCGACTCGGCCGGCGGCTCGGCGACACAGGGGCGCAACCCCTCGACCCAGGCGATCCTGCCGCTGCGCGGCAAGATCCTGAACGTCGAGAAGGCCCGCCTCGACCGCGCCCTCGCGAACGCCGAGATCCAGGCGATGATCAAGGCGTTCGGCGCCGGCCTCGGCGAGGAGTTCGACGCCGAGAAGGTGCGCTATCACAAGATCGTGCTGATGGCCGATGCCGACGTCGACGGCCAGCACATCACCACGCTGCTGCTGACGCTCATCTTCCGCTACATGCGGCCGCTCATCGAGCTCGGCTACGTGTACCTCGCGCAGCCCCCGCTCTACCGCCTCAAGTGGACCAACGCCGAGCACGAGTACGTCTACTCCGACCAGGAGCGCGACGCACTGCTCAAGGCGGGCCAGGCCGCGGGCAAGCGGATTCCCAAGGACAACGGCGTTCAGCGCTACAAGGGCCTCGGCGAGATGAACTACGAAGAGCTCTGGGACACCACGATGAACCCCGAGACGCGCACGCTGCGCCAGGTCACGATGGAGGACGCGGCGGCGGCCGACGAGGTCTTCGCGACACTCATGGGCGACGACGTCGACTCGCGTCGTCACTTCATCCAGAAGAACGCCAAGAACGTTCGCTTCCTCGACGTCTAGAGCCTGCCGGCATCCGTAAAGAAAAGAAGACATGTCTGACGAGACCCCCGGTATCGACGAGCCCAACATCCACGGCAAGATCGACCAGGTCGACCTGCAGCTGGAAATGCAGCGGTCGTACCTCGACTACGCCATGGCCGTCATCGTCGGCCGTGCGCTGCCCGAGGTGCGCGACGGTCTGAAGCCCGTGCACCGCCGCGTCATCTACGCGATGTACGACGGCGGCTACCGCCCCGACCGCCCCTTCTCGAAGTGCGCGCGCGTCGTCGGCGACGTCATGGGCCAGTACCACCCCCACGGCGACTCGGCGATCTACGACACCCTCGTGCGCCTGGTGCAGCCCTGGGCGCTGCGTTACCCGCTGGCCCTCGGCCAGGGGAACTTCGGCTCGCCGGGCAACGACGGCGCGGCCGCCCCGCGATACACCGAGACCAAGATGGCGCCGCTCGCCCTCGAGATGGTTCGCGACATCGACCAGGAGACGGTCGACTTCCAGCCCAACTACGACGGGTCGACCGATGAGCCGCTCGTGCTGCCGAGCCGCTTCCCGAACCTGCTCGTCAACGGCTCTGTCGGCATCGCCGTGGGCATGGCCACCAACATCCCGCCCCACAACCTGCGCGAGGTGGCGGATGCCGCGCTCTGGGCGCTCGCGCACCCGGATGCGACCCGCGAGGAGCTTCTCGAAGCCGCCATGCAGCGGATCAAGGGGCCCGACTTCCCGACCGGCGCCCAGATCCTCGGCGTCAAGGGAATCCACGACGCCTACCGCACCGGCCGCGGCTCGATCACGATGCGCGCCGTCGTGGGCGTCGAGGAGATCCACGGCCGCACGGCCCTCGTCGTCACCGAGCTGCCCTACCAGGTCAACCCCGACAACCTCGCGATCAAGATCGCCGACCTCGTCAACGACGGCAAGCTCGCCGGCATCGCCGACATCCGCGACGAGACCTCGGGCCGCACCGGCCAGCGACTCGTCATCACGCTGAAGCGCGACGCGGTGGCGAAGGTCGTGCTTAACAACCTGTACAAGCACACCCAGCTGCAGGAGAACTTCGGCGCGAACATGCTCGCCATCGTCGACGGCGTTCCGCGCACGCTGCCCCTCGACGGGTTCCTCACCGCGTGGATCGATCACCAGATCGACGTCATCGTGCGCCGCACGCAGTTCCGGCTGCGGCAGGCGGAGGAGAAGGCGCACATCCAGCGCGGCCTCGTGAAGGCGCTCGACGCGCTCGACGAGGTCATCGCCCTGATCCGCCGTTCGCCCGACGTCGACCAGGCGCGCACGGGCCTCATCGAGCTTCTCGACATCGACGAGCTGCAGGCCAACGCGATCCTCGCGATGCAGCTGCGCCGCCTCGCCGCACTCGAGCGGCAGAAGATCATCGACGACCTCGAGGCCCTCGAGCGCGAGATCGCCGAATACAAGGAGATCATCGCGTCGCCCGAGCGCCAGCGCGGCATCGTCAGCGACGAGCTCACCGAGATCGTCGACAAGTACGGCGACGAGCGCCGCACCGACATCCTGCTCGGCTACGACGCCGACATGTCGATCGAGGACCTGATCCCCGAAGAGGAGATGGTCATCACCGTCACCCGCGGCGGGTACATCAAGCGCACCCGTAGCGACAACTACCGCTCGCAGCACCGCGGCGGCAAGGGCGTCCGCGGCGCGCAGCTGCGCGGCGAGGATCTCGTCGACCACTTCTTCGTCACGACCACCCACCACTGGCTGCTGTTCTTCACCAACATGGGCCGGGTGTACCGGGCGAAGGCGTACGAGGTGCCGGAGGGCGGGCGCGACGCGAAGGGCCAGCACGTCGCCAACCTGCTGGCGATGCAGCCCGACGAGCAGATCGCCGCAGTGCTCGACATCCGCGACTACGAGGTGGCGACCCACCTCGTGCTCGCGACCCGCGACGGGCTGGTGAAGAAGACCCCGCTCGAGGAGTACGACACCAACCGCACGGGCGGCATCATCGCCATCAAGCTGCGCGAGGGCGACGAGCTGATCTCTGCCCTGCTCGTCGAGAACACCGACGACATCCTGCTCGTCTCGCGCAAGGGCATGTCGCTGAGGTTCACGGCGACCGACGAGTCGCTGCGGCCGATGGGCCGCTCGACGAGCGGTGTGAAGGGCATGAGCTTCCGCGACGGTGACAGCCTGCTCGCGGCATCCGTCGTCACCGACGAGGGCTTCGTGTTCGCGGTCACCGAGGGCGGCTACGCCAAGCGCACCTCGGTCGATCAGTACCGCCTGCAGGGCCGCGGCGGCCTCGGCATCAAGGTGGCCAAGCTCGTCGAGGACCGCGGCGACCTCGCCGGGGCGCTCATCGTGGACGAGGACGACGAGGTTCTCGTCGTGCTGCAGAGCGGCAAGGTGGTGCGCACGGCCGTCTCAGAGGTTCCTGCCAAGGGCCGGGATACTATGGGCGTCGTCTTCGCCCGCTTCGCGGACAACGACCGCATCATCGCCCTTGCGCGCAACGTCGAGCGGAAGCTCGGCGGCGAGGACGTGGTGAGCGAGGCGAGCGAGGGTACCGAAGAGGCAGTACTCGTAGAAACGACAGAGCCCGCAGCGGCGGGCCCGGTGGAGGGTGAACCGACAGATGAGCAGTAGCGTCGCCGAGCGACTCGCCCGCAAGACGGCGAAGCGCCCCACGTCGAAGCAGGTTCGCCTCAAGCTGGTCTATGTCGACTTCTGGTCGGCCGTGAAGGTGTCGTTCCTCGCGGGCCTCGCGCTCGCGATCATCGGCATAGTGGCGACGTTCCTGCTGTGGACCGTGCTCACCCAGACCGGCGTCTTCAAGCAGATCGCCGAGCTGTTCCAGTCCATCGGCGGTCAGAGCCAGAGCGGCCTGCTCGACGCGGTCGGCCTGGGCAACGTCATGAGCTTCGCCATCATCGTCGGCATCCTCGATCTCATCGTCGTGACTGCGCTCGGCGCCGTGGTGGCGCTGCTCTACAACCTGTCGGTGAAGATCACCGGCGGCCTGCTCGTCGGCTTCACCAACAACTGATTCCAGACGAGCGGATGCCTGTCCCAGGGTTTTCCCGGCCCGATTTCGTCGCAGCGGCAATCGTCCGGTAATCTCTAACAGGTTCGTTTCACGGGGCTATAGCTCAGGCGGTTAGAGCGCTTCACTGATAATGAAGAGGTCCCAGGTTCAAGTCCTGGTAGCCCCACCACGTTCCCCTTCTGGGGGCCTTAGCTCAGTTGGTAGAGCGCCTGCTTTGCAAGCAGGATGTCAGGAGTTCGATTCTCCTAGGCTCCACTCCGTCGCAACGCCCGGCCATCTCGCCGGGCGTTTTTCGTATGCCGGCTTCAGCTCGGACCTTGGCCCGGGCGACGGCGTCCGCACGGGCGCTGCTCGTGATCGGCCATGCCCGTGGCTAGGGTGGGAGCCATCCCGCGATCAGGAGGAGGGCCCGGTTGAGGAATCTGCTGAGCGGGCTGGTCTGGATCTTCCTCTACCTGGCGTTCTGCCTCGCTCCGCTGGCCCTGATCATCGGCCAGGACAATCCGCCCGGGCGCCCCTTCCTCGTGGAGTTCTCCGTGGCGCTCGGATTCGTCGGGCTGTCCGTCCTCGCGCTGCAGTTCGCACTCATCGCGCGTTTCCAGACCGTGGCCGCCCCGTTCGGCATCGACGCGCTGCTCAAGTTCCACGTGCAGATCACGTTCTTCGGGCTCGGCTTCGCCCTCGTGCATCCGATCCTGCTGTTCCTTGCCGACCCGAAGTACCTGCCGCTGCTCAATCTCGCAACCGCGCCGTGGCGCGCCCGGTTCGCCTTCACGAGCGTCATCGCCCTGCTGGTGCTCGTCGTGATCTCGCTCTGGCGCCGCCGCCTGCGCGTCAGCTACGAGGTGTGGCATATCTCACACAGCATCCTGGCCGTCGCCGTCGTGCTGTTCGCCCTGCTGCACGCGAGCCTCGTCGGCTTCTACGTCGTCGGCATCGTGCGACATGTCGTCTACGACGCCTATATCGGCGGGCTGATCTTCCTGCTGCTCTGGATTCGCGTGCTCAGCCCGATCGGGCGCTATCGGCGACCATGGTCGGTCGTCGAGGTGCGCCCCGAATACGGGAACGCGAGCACGCTGGTCGTCGAACCGGTGGGGCACCCCGGCTTCCGCTTCGACCCGGGGCAGTTCGGCTGGATCGCCGTCGGCCGCTCGCCGTTCAGCATGACGCAGCACCCGTTCTCGTTCTCCTCCGCGGCGGACACTCCGGAAGGCGGAACGATCAGCATCACCATCAAGGCGGCAGGGGACTACACCCGCACGATCCCGTCCGTGCGACCGGGAACCCGCGTGTATCTCGACGGCCCGCACGGCGTGTTCTCGATGGACCGCCGGCAGGCTCCCGGCTACGTGTTCATCGCCGGCGGCGTCGGGGTCACACCGTTCGTCAGCATGCTCACGACGATGAAGGAGCGCGGAGACGTGCGACCCGTGACGCTCTTCTACGCGAGCCCGCGGTGGGACGAGGTCATCCTGCGCGATCAGCTCGCCGAGTTGGATGCTGCGCTGCCGAATCTCACGGTCGTCCACGTGCTCAGCAGGCCCGACCCGGGCTGGGCCGGCGAGTCGGGCCGCATCACCGCCGAACTGCTGCGCCGGCACCTGCCGCCGCAGTTCCGCCGCTATGAGCACCTGATCTGCGGGTCGACGCAGATGATGGATGCCATGGAGGACGCCCTCGTCGAGGTGGGCGTCCCGCCCAGCCGCATCAGCAGCGAACGCTTCGACATGGTCTGAGGGGAGTCCCGTGAGACAGAGATGGATCACGAGCTTGGTCATCGCGGTGGGCTCGGTGCTCGTACTCGCGAGCGCCGTCTTCGCGCTGGTCAGAGCCTGACTACGATCGAGGGAGGCGCTTCCGGGCGCGCGGGATGCCGTCGATGAGGCATCCCTTGATTGAATGAGGGCATGAGCGCAGCCGACGTCATTCCTGCCCACCTCATTCACCTGCTCGAGAATCCGAACTACGGATTCCTCGGCACGATCCGCCCCGACGACACCGTGCAGGTCAACCCGATGTGGTTCGACTTCGACGGCGAGACTCTGCGGTTCACCCACACCACGAAGCGGCAGAAGTTCCGCAACCTGCAGCACAACCCGGCGATGAGCTTCGCCGTGCTCAACCCCGAGAACCCGTTCAACTATCTCGAGGTGCGCGGCAAGCTGATCGAGGTCGTGCCCGACCCGACGGGCGAGTTCTACATCCACCTGGGGAAGCGCTACGGAAACGCCGGGCAGGAGGCCCCGCCGGACAGCGCCGATCGCGTCATCCTCGTCATGTCGATCGAGCGCTACACGACCCAGTAGGGCGCGAGGCGCCGCCGGAGCCACGCGCGGGCCGCGCGCGCTTCCGGCAGGCGGCTCGCGGCGAGGAACACGTGGAACCCGCCCGCGGCGGTGAAGGCCGCGATGTCGACGCCGTCGCGGCGGGCGGATGCGTGGAAGTCGCGGGCGTCGGCGAAGAGCAGATCGCGCGTGCCGAGCACGAGCGAGGTCGGCGGCAAGCCGCTGAAATCGCGGGCGAACGCGGGGCTGACGAGGGGCTCGGCGGGGTCGAGTCGGCCGGCCCAGACCCCGCCCGCGATGCGCAGCCCGGTCGCAGCGAGGCTCGGGTCGCGCCGCTCGAGCGCCGGCACCTCGCGGTGCTGCAGCGTGACGTCGAGCCACGGCGCGGCGAGCACGAGGTGCGCCGGTGCGGCCGGGTCCCCGCGCAGGCCGAGGGCGACGGACAGCGCGAGGCCGCCGCCGGCCGAGTCGCCTGCGAGGATCGGCGGGGCGCCGTCTCGTTCGCCGACCGCGCGCACCACCGCGGTGACGTCGGCAACGCCTCGGTGCGCCGTTCCGAGCGGCGCCAGCAGATAGTCAGGCGCGATGACGCGCACGCCCCACTCGCGCACGAGCGAGGCGACGAGCCACCAGTGCGCGGTCTCGAACTGGTGGACGTAGGCGCCGCCATGCACCCAGACCAGTGAGCGGGCGGATGTCGCACCGGCGCGCGGCTCGACGACAAGCGCGCGCAGTGCGCCGAGCTGCTCCCACCGCATTCGGAATTCGCGACGATAGCGCGCAGGGGGAACGGCGAACCGGGAGCCTGCGCTTGCCGCGAGGTTCAGCCGAGTGCGCTCTTCGTCGACCAGGATCGGCTTGTAGCGCAGTGCCGGCAGGGCGAGCGAGGTGAGGCGCATCAGGGCCGAGGGGCGGCTGGTCGAGGCATCCGTCATAGCCCGTACGGTAGCCGCCGTTAGGCTCGACAGCATGGCACTCAGGGTCGCTGCGTACTGCATCATCGTCGACGACGGGAAGGTGCTGCTCTCGCACTGGAACGAGGGCGGGAGCAACGGCTGGACCCTTCCAGGCGGCGGCCTCGACCCCTATGAGGACCCGAGGGATGCTGCCGTCCGCGAGGTCTTCGAAGAGACGGGCTACCGCGCAGAGCTCGGCGAGCTGCTCGGCATCGACTCGCACATCGTGCCGGCCGAGCAGCGGTTCAGCGGAGCCACCGAGCCGCTGCAGGCGTTGCGCATCGTCTATCGCGCTCGGGTAGTCGGGGGCGAGCTCACCAATGAGCT
This sequence comes from Gryllotalpicola kribbensis, assembly GCF_039538245.1. NCBI lineage: Bacteria > Bacillati > Actinomycetota > Actinomycetes > Micrococcales > Microbacteriaceae > Gryllotalpicola > Gryllotalpicola kribbensis. The sequence continues at coordinate 109,443 of NZ_BAABBX010000014.1, read as the reverse complement.
CGACGGGTCGACCGACGAGGCGGCATGGTTCGACCTCGACGAGGTGCGAGCGCTGAAGCGCGTCGGTCTCGTCGAGGTCGGACTGCGGTTCGCGGGGATCGAGCTCTAGGACTCGGTGGTCGCGTCGGGGTCATCGGCGACCCACAGCTCGTCGTCGGTGCGGAAGGTCTGCCAGACGGCGTAGGCGACGCCTGCGAGAGCCGCGACGCCGACGGCGATGCCGATGTAGGTGCCGATGCCGCTCTTCCTCTTCTTGGGCAGGGGCGCCTTGCCGGTCACCTTCGAGGTGGTGTCCTTCAGGCGGCTCACCGCCGCTTTGACGCGCTTGTCGTTCGCGACGTCGGCGACCGAGAGCACGGTGCCGAGCGCCGAGCCGAGCACGGGGACGATCGTGTGGTTGACCACGTCTTCCGCCTTGGCTGCGGCGGGCACGACGTAGTTGGTGTAGCCCTCGCGCACTCGCGGGTAGAGCTGCTCACGCGTCAGGTGCTGGGCCTGCTTGCCCGCCTCCTGCGCGACGGACGAGGCGTGCGCCAGCACGTCCTGCTGGTGCGCGAGCAACTGCTGCGCCTCCGCCTTGAGCTTGTCGAGTTCCTTGAGGCGCTTCTTCGAAAGCGAAAGAGACGTACTCACCGGGCTTACCTCCCACGGGGTTGGTTACGGGGTGCGCGAAGCTGCAACCCATCTTGCCACCTGCCTTGTATATGACCACCAGGGCATTGACCCAAACCGATCGATGACACACCCTGTGGAAGAATTGCTGGCATGTCGATTCACACCGCCGTGGCCACCATTCACACCAATTACGGCGACATCGTCGTCAACCTGTTCGGGAACCACGCGCCGAAGACCGTGAAGAACTTCGTCGGCCTTGCGACTGGTGAGCAGGAGTGGGCGAACCCGGCCACCGGCGAGCGCTCGAACGAGCCGCTCTACAAGGGCGTGGTGTTCCACCGCGTCATCCCCGGCTTCATGATCCAGGGCGGCGACCCGCTCGGCACCGGCACCGGCGGCCCCGGCTACCAGTTCGACGACGAGATCCACCCCGAGCTCGCCTTCACGAAGCCCTACCTGCTGGCGATGGCCAACGCCGGCAAGCAGATGGGCCGCGGCACCAACGGCTCGCAGTTCTTCATCACGACCGACCAGACCACCTGGCTCACGGGCAAGCACACCATCTTCGGCGAGGTCGCCGACGACGCCTCGCGCGCCGTGGTCGACAAGATCTCGGCGGTGCCGACCGACGGCCGCGACCGCCCGCTCGATGACGTCGTCATCGAGTCGATCGACATCGCGAACGTCTAGCACCGGCTCGATCACGAGGGGGAATCAGCAGTGAGCTACGACGGTTCCCCGGGCGCGGGCGTCTGCTACCGGCATCCGGATCGCCAGAGCTACGTGCTCTGCCAGCGCTGCGGGCGCACCATCTGCGGTGAGTGCCAGACGCCGGCGCCCGTCGGCGTCATCTGCCCCGAGTGCATGCGCGAGGCGCGGGCGAGCATGCCGCGCACGCGCCCTGAGGCGATCAGGCGCATCGGATTCCTCAGCCGCAGCGGCCAGCCGGTGATGACCTACGCCCTGATGGCGCTGTGCGTGCTGGTCTTCATCTTCCAGTCGATTCCGGGCATCGGCGCGCACGTCACCCAGGCGCTGCTCTATGCGGGCGGCTACTCGTACCCCGCGAGCGCGGGCGGCAGCTTCCAGCCGTGGCGGCTGCTGACGAGCGTCTTCGCCCACGGCGGCCTGCTGCACATCGCGCTGAACATGTACACGCTGTGGGTGTTCGGCCAGATCCTCGAGCCGATGATCGGCAGGTGGCGCTACCTCACGCTCTTCCTGATCAGCGGTGTCGCCGGCTCGGTGGGCATGCTGTACCTCGCGCCGAACCAGGGCGCCGTCGGCGCCTCCGGTGCGATCTTCGGCATGTTCGGCGCGCTCGTGGTGATTCAGCGGAAGCTAGGCGGTCCGATCCGGCAGCTGATCGTGCTGATCATCATCAACCTGGCGATCGGCATCGTGCCGATCTTCGGCTCCAACATCGCCTGGCAGGCACACGTCGGCGGCCTTGTCGGCGGTCTGCTCACGGGGCTCGTGCTGACCGAGACCCGGAAGCGCTCGCAGTTCCCGCTTCAGGTGATCCTGCTCATCGTGCTGGCCGCGCTGGTCGTGCTCGCGGGCATCAGCCCGGTCTTCCGCTACTAGCCGCGGCAGTTATTAAGACGCTCTCCACAGCTGTGGAGAAGCGTCGAGTTATCCACAGTCTTAATAACACTGGGGATAATTACAGCCCTGTAATTATCCCCAGTGTGATGTGTGTGTGGACGGATCGAGCTACTTCCACCTCGTCGTCATCAGGAACCCAACGAAGGCGATCGCGAAGCCGATCAGGATGTTCCACGAGTTCAGGCCCGGGATCGGCAGAGTCGCGCCGCTCAGGTAGAACACGATGATCCACAGCAGGCCGACGATCATGAATCCGATCATCAGCGGCTTGTACCAGACGGGGTTCCCCGCGTGTTCGCGTGCGGCAGCTCGCTCTTCGGGCGTGAGCTTGCTACGGGTCTTTGAGGCCATAGCCAGAGAGTTTACTGGGCCGCGCGGTTAGACTCACCCGCGTGAGCCGAGCCGATGCCGAGAATGCGGAGCCGCGGAATCGGCGGCATCGCGTCTCGCTGATCGGCGTGGCCGGCGAGCTTCTGCTCACGGCCGGGGTTCTGGTGCTGCTCTTCATCGGGTGGCAGAACGTGTTCAACAGCTGGGTGCTGAACGGGCAGCAGAACGGCGCGGCGGCCCAACTCGGCAGGCAGTGGCTCGACGAGTCGGCGTCACCGTCGGGGGGCGGCTCGAGCTCCGGCGGCGGCAGCGCCACCCAGACATCCGTCGGGCCTGCTGCGAACATCCCTGTGGAAAAGAGCGCGCCCGCCAACCAGCAGCCGATCGCCGTGATGTACGTGCCGCGCTTCGGAACGGACTGGAAGCGCACGGTGCGCGAGGGCACCGGCCTCGATGTGCTGAACAGCTCGACCGCAGGGGTCGGGCACTACGCGTCGACGGCCATGCCGGGCGCCGTCGGCAACTTCGCGGTGGCCGCGCACGACACCGGCTATGGCAGCACCTTCCTGCACATGCAGAACCTGCGGCTCGGCGACAAGATCTACGTGCAGACCAAGGACGGCTTCTACACCTACGCGTTCCGCAACTACCAGTACGTGCAGCCGAACGAGGTCGCGGTGCTCGACCCGGTTCCCCGCGAGCAGAGCGCCCAGGCATCCGATCGCATCCTCACCATGACGACCTGCAACCCGCCGTATCACACCGTCGAGCGGCTCATCTCGTACGCCGTGCTCGAGTCGTTCTCGAAGACGCCGCCCGCCGCAATCGCCTCGGTGGTGGGGTAGCGGTGTACGCGGCGCTGTGGCGGGTGCTTCCGGGCCCCTGGTGGGTGCGGCTGCTGATCGTGCTCGTGCTGCTCGCGGCCGTGCTGTTCGTGCTCTTCGAGTGGGTGTTCCCCTGGGTCGACGGCATCGTCGACCAGAACCAGCAGGGTACGGTGGGCACGTGACCCGGGTGCTCGTCATCGACAACTACGACAGCTTCGTCTACACGCTGAACGGCTACCTGCAGGAGCTCGGCGCCGAGACGGTCGTCGTGCGCAATGACGTGTTCGATGCGGCGGATGCCGCGTCCGAGCTGGCCGGCTTCGACGCCGTGCTCGTCTCGCCCGGCCCCGGCGCTCCGGCCGACGCGGGGGTGTCGATCGCGATGGTGCGCGCCGCACTCGCCACCGGCACGCCGCTGCTCGGGGTGTGCCTCGGACACCAGGCCATCGCCGAGGCGTTCGGTGCCGTCGTCACGAACGCCGAGGAGCTGATGCACGGCAAGACGTCCCTCGTCAGCCACGACGACGACCCGTTCTGGGCGGGGGTGCGGCAGCCGTTCACGGCCACGCGCTACCACTCGCTGGCGGTCGTCGACGGCACCGTTCCGCCCGAGCTCGTCGTGACGGCGCGCACCGAGGCGACCGAGCGCGCACAGGGCGGCGTCATCATGGGGCTGAAGCACGCGAGCGCGCCGATCTGGGGAGTCCAGTTCCACCCCGAATCCGTGCTCACCGAGGACGGCTACCGGATGCTCGGCAACTGGCTCGAGGCGGCCGGGCTCGAGGGCGCTCGCGAGCGCGCCGAGCGGCTCGACCCGCTGCTCAAAGCGTCGGCCTGAGTAGCGGCGCCGCGCGCCGACGCGAGCCGGGCCGACGAGTCGTCAGCCGTTTCCGAGGCAGTACGAGATCGTGATCTTCGCGCCCTGCGGCTGATCGCCGACGATCGACTGCTTCGACACGGGAGTGCCGGGCTGCACGGCGCAGCTCTGGTCGCCCTGGGGCGGCTGCACGTCGAGGCCGAGCCCGGTCAGGATCGTCTGCGCTTCCTGCACGGGCTTCGTCGTGACATCGGGCACCTGCACCAGGCCGTTCGACTCGATGAGATTGACGGTGTCGCCCTTGTGAGCGTCGGCATCGCCGGCGGGGTCGGTCGACAGCACGGTGCCGGCGGGGTTGTCCTGATCGTCCTGCTGATGGACGTAGCCCACGGTGAAGCCGGCGTCGGTCAGCTTCTGCTGGGCATCCTTGTCGCTCATGCCGACCACGTCGGGCACCTTGATCGTCGGCGCCCCGGTCGAGACCCAGACGGTGACCTGGGTGTTCCGGTTCGTCACGAACCCGGCGGAGGGGTCGGTGCGCGTGACGGCGCCCTTGGGCACGTCGGCGGAGGCCTCGTACTCGACGACGATCTTGAGGTGCGCCGCCGTGATGGCGTGCTGCGCCTGGGAGAGGCTGTCGTTCTCGACCGAGGGGACCTTCGTCGACGAGGCGCTGATCACGTCGCTCGGGTTGTGCTCGAACACCCAGATGAGCAGACCGGCGAGCACCGACATGACGAGGATGACCCCCGCGATGATCCACAGCGCCGGGGGCCGGCTCTGCGTGCGGGGCAGGGCCGTGTCGTCGGCGAGCTGGCGGATGGTCGCCTCGGCCTTCGAGACCTGTACGGGCGAGGGGCCGAAGAGCGCGTCCGAGCGCTCGGGGTGCTTCGGCGCGCGGGGCACCTTGCCCTGCGCCGCCGTTTCGAGGTCGGCGCGGAACTCCGCCGCGGTCTGGTAGCGCTCGAAGCGGTCCTTCTGGAGCGCCTTGCGCATCACCACGTCGAGTGCGGGCGAGACGCGGGGGTTGATGCTCGAGGGCTTCGCGGGGATCTCGCTGATGTGCTGGTACGCGACGGCGACGGGCGTCTCGCCCTGGAAGGGGGTGCGGCCCGTGAGCATCTCGAAGAGGACGACACCCGTCGAGTACAGATCGGTGCGGGCATCCACCTGCTCGCCCTTGGCCTGCTCAGGCGAGAAGTAGTTGGCCGTGCCGAGGATCGCCGTGGTCGCCGACAGCGAGGCCGACGTCTCGGTGATCGCGCGGGCGATGCCGAAGTCCATGACCTTGACCTGGCCCTGCCGCGTGATCATGACGTTGGCGGGCTTGATGTCGCGGTGGACGACGCCGGCGCGATGCGAGTACTCGAGGGCGGTGAGGATGCCTTCGGTGATGCGGATCGCGTGCACGGGATCGATCTGCCCGCGCGAGACCAGCTCGTCGAGGGGCGCGCCGTCGACGTACTCCATGATGATGAAGGGGGCCTGCACCTCGTTGCCGTTCGCGTCGCGCACCGTGTCTTCCCCGGCGTCGAAGACGCGCACGATGGTGGGGTGCGCCATGCGGGCGGCGGCCTGCGCCTCTTGCCGGAAGCGCGTGCGGAACGCGGGGTCGGTGGCGAGCTGAGGCTTGAGCAGCTTGATGGCCACCGTGCGGCCGAGGCGGCTGTCGACGCCCTTGTGCACGTCGGACATGCCGCCGCGCCCGAGGAGCTCGCCGACCTGGTAGCGGCCGGCGATCACTCGCCTGGTGTCGGGGCTCACGGCCAGTTCCTCGGTGCTCATTTGGCGATCAGGTTAGCAATCGGTCCTTGAGGCTCGGCTGAGCCTCATTCGTTCGGGTCAGCGGACGAGTCGTCGTCGCCGGAGGCGCCGTCGGTCGGCGTGCTCGTGGGCGACGACTGGTCGCGCGACGAGATCGGCACCGAGAGCGCCGGCGACTGCGTCGACCAGTTCGTGTCGGCGCACTGGATCGCGTAGGTCACCGTCACGCTGGAGCCGGCGTTGTCGTTGGTCGGCGTCCACTGCGCGGTCGGGGTCGAGCCGTCGACCTGTTGCACCTGCGTGCCGTTGACGTACAGCCTGCGGCCCGTGAGGGTCTGGCCGGAGGGGCACGAGTCGTTGCCGAAGGCGAAGGTGATCTGCGTCGCCGGCGGGATCGGCGTGTCGGTCGGGCTCTGCAGCGTCGGCGCGCCCGCCGGTGCGCTGGGAGCGACGAGGTCGCCCCAGACGTACAGCGTGATGGGCAGGTTGAACGGCACCTGCTGGGTCGGGTCGATGTCGTAGACGTGGCCGACCTGGTCGGGGTCGGTGGCGTGCTTGCTCGTGTCGGCGTGGACGTTGGCCCAGCCCTGGCTGTTGAGCCGCTGGGTCGCCTGGTCCTGCGTGAGGCCGATGTAGTCGTTGCGGTCGATGAGGCCGCTGTCAGTGGTCGGCGTCGAGGTCTCGGTCGGCGTCTCGGCCGGCGTCGTGTGCGTCGCCGCGGGCGAGGTGGTGTGCGGGGCCGCCGAGTTGCCGCCGCCGAGGAAGTTCACGAGCGACCACACCAGCGCGCCGACGAGCAGGGCGATGAGCACGATCAGCGGGATGGTCCAGGGGCTGCGCTTCTTCGTCTGGCGCGCGGCCTCCGCCCGATTCGCGGGCGTGGCCGATGTCGCGAGCGCGCCAGCGGCCGGATAGACGGTGGTGGCGGCCGTGGGCGCTCCCTCGCCCGAGGGCATCAGCTGAGTCGCCACGGTCAGCGGCGTCGTGCCGAGAACCGCCGGCACTGCGGCGGCCGCCGATGCGACATCCCCCCGGCGCAGCGACTGCGCAGCCCGCGCGAGGTGCGCGGCCGAGGCCGGGCGGTCGCTCGGGTTCTTGGCGATCGACGCCATGATGAGGTTGCGCACGGGCTCGGGGACCGTGGTCGGCAGCTCGGGCGGCGCCTCGTTGATCTGCGCCATCGCGATCGCGACCTGCGACTCGCCCGTGAACGGCCGGCGGCCGGCGACGCACTCGTAGGCGACGATGCCGAGCGAGTAGATGTCGGTGGCGGGGGATGCCGGGTGGCCGCTCGCCTGCTCTGGGGAGAGGTACTGCACGGTGCCCATGACCTGGCCCGTGGCCGTCAGGGGGACCTGGTCGGCGACGCGAGCGATGCCGAAGTCGGTGATCTTGACGCGGCCCTCTGGGGTGATCAGCAGGTTGCCCGGCTTGATGTCGCGGTGCACGAGCCCGGCCGCGTGGGCGGCCTGCAGGGCGGAGGCGGTCTGGGCGACGATGTCGAGCGTCTTGTCGGCGGAGAGCTGCCCCTCGCGCTCGAGGATCGACGAGAGCGCCTCGCCGGGGACAAGCTCCATCACGAGGAAGGCGCTGCCGTCCTCCTCGCCGTAGTCGAAGACATTGGCGATGCCCTCGTGGTTCACCAGGGCGGCGTGCCGTGCCTCGGTGCGGAAGCGCTCGAGGAAGGCCGGGTCGCCCAGGTACTCGTCCTTCAGGATCTTGATCGCGACGGTGCGGCCGATGACCTGGTCGGTCGCCTGCCAGACCTCGCCCATGCCGCCGATCGCGATTCGCGACTGCAGCTGGTATCGCCCACCGAAGGTGAGCCCCGCGGAAGGTCTCATTTGTTCAGCACCGCCTCAAGTACCTGTCGCGCGATCGGAGCCGCGACGGAATTGCCACTGCCGCTCTGCCCCAGTCCTCCGCCGTCTTCCACGACAACCGAGACAGCGAACTTCGGATCGTCAGCCGGGGCGAACCCTGTGAACCAGAGCGTGTACGGCTTGTCATCGCCGTTCTGAGCGGTTCCGGTCTTCCCCGCCACACTGACCCCACTAATCTTCGCATTGGTTCCGGTGCCCTGATCGACGCCCTTGACCATCATCCCGGTAACGGTCTTCGCGGTGTCGGCGCTCATAGCCCGGCCGAACTGCTGCGGGTCGAACTCCTGCTGGCGATCGAGGTCGGGGGTGATGACCGACTGAACGAGGTTCGGCTCCATGACGACCCCGTCGTTGGCGATCGCCGCGGAATCCATGCAGATCTGCAGCGCCGTCGCGGTGTCGCTCTGCTGGCCGAAGGCGCTCTGCATCAGCTCGGCCTGGTCGTCATAGCCCGGGTACTTGCTCACAGAGACGCGCATGGGGATCGAGAACTGGTGGTTGAAGCCGAAGGCCTCAGCCTGGCTCTTGATGGTGCTGCTGCCGAGCTTCGCGCCCAGCTCGGCGAACGGGATGTTGCAGCTCCAGACCTGCGCGTTCTGGATCGAGACATTGCCCCCGGTGTCGCCCTGGCACTTGGCGCCCGTGTCGTTGTGGATGACGGTCGAGCTGCCCGGCAGCTGCAGGGCCGAGGGGTTCGGCAGCTGCGAGCTCGGGGTGAAGCGGCCCGTCTCGAAGGCGGCGGTGCTCACGACCGGCTTGAACGTGGAGCCGGGCGGATTGAGGTCGGTGATCGCCTTGTTGACGAGAGGCTCGCCATCGGCATCCTGCAACGCGTCGTAGGTCTGCGTGTAGGCGGCGCTGTCGTGCGTCGCGAGCTTGTTCGGGTCGAAGTCGGGCTTCGAGACCATCGCGAGGATCTTGCCGGTTCCGACCTCTTCGACGACCACGGCGCCGCGCTTGTCGCCGAGCGCCTCATAGGCCGCCTTCTGCGCGACGGGGTCGATCGTGAGCTCGACCGAGTTCCCCTGCGGGTGCTTGCCCGTGATGATGTTCTTCACCCGCTGGAAGAAGTCGGCGTTCGAGGTGCCCGAGAGCTGCTGGTTCATGGCGCCCTCGATGCCCGTCGCCGAGCCGTTGACGGCGAGGTAGCCGGTGACGGCCGAGTACAGCGGCCCGTCGCTGTACTGCCGCTGCCACTGGTAGCGGTCGTCGCTGCGCACGGACTGGGCGATCGGCTTGCCGCCCACGATGATCGCTCCGCGCTGCACGTTGTAGCTGTCGTTCACGGCGCGCGTGTTGCGGCTGTCGGCGTTCAGCTGGTCGGCGTAGCCCACCTGGATCGTGCTGGATGCCACGAACAGGGCGAGGAACATCAGGAGCACGACGAGGCTCAGTCGCTTCAGTTCACGATTCACTTACGACACCGCCCTCGGTTGATTGCGGACGGTGTCCGACAGGCGCAGCAGCAGCGCGACGATGATCCAGTTGGCGACGAGCGACGATCCGCCGGCAGCGAGGAACGGAGCGGTCAGGCCCGTGACCGGGATGACCCGGGTGATGCCGCCGATCACCACGAAGGTCTGCAGGGCCACGACGAAGCCGAGGCCGATGGCGAGCAGCTTGCCGAAGTCGTCCTCGCTGGCGAAGCCGATGCGGAACGCGCGGGCGACGAACAGCATGTAGAGGCACAGCAGCGCGAAGACGCCGATGAGGCCGAGCTCTTCGCCGAGGCTCGCGAAGATGTAGTCGCTGTCGGCGACGGGCGTCACGTAGGGCTGCCCCTGGCCGAGACCGGAGCCGATGAGGCCGCCGTGGGCGAGCCCGAACAGGCCCTGCACGAGCTGATAGCTGCCGCCAGTGGAGCCGAACTGCGCGTTCGCGAACGGGTGCAGCCAGTTCTCGAAGCGGCCGTGCACATAGCCGAGCTTGGGGATCACGCTCGAGAGCCCGTTGACCGCCCACGCGCCGCCGACCAGGGCGACGACGCCGAGCAGAGCCCAGCTCGTGCGCCCCGTCGCGACATAGATCATCGCCACGAACAGCCCGAAGTAGAGCAGACCGGTGCCGAGGTCTCGCTCGAACAGGATGACGAGCAGCGTGAGCACCCACAGCACCGCGATCGGCCCGAGGTCGCGCACGCGCGGGAACGTGACACCGAGGATGCGCGTGCCGACGGCGGCGAGCGAGTCACGGCGCTGCACGAGGTAGCCGGCGAAGAAGATCGCGAGGGTGATCTTCGCGATCTCACCCGGCTGGAAGTTGAGGGGACCGATCTGGATCCACACCTTCGCGCTCTCGTTCGCCGTGCCGATCACCGGCAGCAGTGGAATGAACACGAGCACGATCGAGATGAGCCCGCTGAGGTACGTGTACCGCTGCAGCGAGCGGTGGTTGCGCACGAAGACGAGCACGAGGATCGCGCAGACGATCGCGAACGCGGCCCACACGATCTGGCGAACGGATGCCGCGGCCCAGCCGCTCGTGCCCTCGTGGATGTCGAGGCGGTAGATCATCGCGATGCCGAGGCCGTTCAGCAGCGTCGCGATGGGCAGGATGAACGGGTCGGCACCGGGCGCTGTCAGGCGCAGCGCGATGTGCACGCCGAAGACCAGGATGCCGAGCGCGACGCCGAAGAACGCGAGGGAGCCGTCGATGCGGCCGTTCGCGCCCAGCTGCACGAGCACCTCGGCGGCGACGACGATGCCGAACGCGAAGATGAGGAGCCACAGCTCGAGATTGCGCAGCCGGCGCGGCATCCGGATGCGCGGCACGACGCTCGTCATCGCCGTGACGATGCCGGTTCTCGCTTCGCTGCGCGCGTTCGACTCAGCCGCCATGGCTCAACTGCTCCACGATGCGCTGCGCCTGCTCGAGGCTGCTCGGGTTGGTGGTCTGGCGCAGCTGCTGCTGCTCGAAATCGGTGAGCTCGTCGGCGGCCAGCTGCGTCTCGCGGTAGACGTGCGAGAGGTGCCAGGGGCCGACGGACTGCTGCACGCCGCGGAAGATCGCGACGTTGCCGTCGGGGGCGATGCCGACGTAGAAGTGCGTCTGGGTCCAGCGGTAGCCGAGCACGCCGATGAGGGCGAGCACGGCCGCGGCGATGAGCGCGAAGCTGATCCAGAACGCGCGGCGGCGGCGGTGGCGCCGCTCGTCCTCTTCGATGAGCTCGCCGAGATAGTCCTCGGTCTGCGGCTCGAAGTGGGTGGGCACCTGCACCGGGCGCGTCGGGTGCAGCAGCAGGGCGGGCAGCGGCAGGCGGGCGGCGCGCGGCCGTGTGGACTCGGCCACGTGGGAGATCGGTGCGGCCGCCGAGCCGACCGTGACCGGCTCGTGCGGCTGATCGCCGCGGTCGATGTCGACCACGATGACGGTGACGTTGTCGGGAGCGCCGGCGTCGAGGCTCGCCTTGAGCAGACGGTCGGCCACGGTCTTGGGCGACGCCGGGCTCGCGAGCATGCGCGCCATCAGCTCGGGCTTGACCACCCCCGAGAGGCCGTCGCTGCACAGCATCCACCGATCGCCCGGCTTCGTCTCGAGAATCCAGGAATCCACGTCGGGGTTCGCGTCGACGTCGCCGAGCACGCGCATGAGCACGCTGCGGCGCGGGTGCACCGCGGCCTCTTCGACCGTGATGCGGCCGGTGTCGACCAGCCGCTGCACGAAGGTGTGGTCGGTCGAGATCTGCGTGAGCTCGCCGTCGCGCCACAGGTAGATGCGGCTGTCGCCGATGTGCGCGAGCGCGACGTAGTCGCCGACGCGGATGAACGCGCTGACGGTCGTGCCCATGCCGGTCAGCTCGGGGTGGTCGTAGACGGTGTCGGCCAGCGCCGCGTTCGCCTCGAGCAGTGCCGCCTTCAGCGCCTCGCGGGCGACCTCGGGGTCGTCGTACTCGCGGTCGACCTTCTTGATGTGGTTCGTCGCGATCGCGCTGGCGACATCGCCGCCGGCGTGGCCGCCCATGCCGTCGGCCACCAGGAAGAGGTCGTGGCCCGCATAGCCGGAGTCCTGGTTGTTGCTGCGCACCCGGCCGACATTGCTGACCGCGGCGCCGCGGGTGTTGGACGCCACCAGCGTCACCGCCGCAACTCGAAGGTCGTCATGCCGACCTTGATCGGCGTGTCGAGGGGAACCTGGGTCGGCGCGGTCACGCGCTCGCCGTCGAGGAAGGTGCCGTTGGTCGAGTCGAGGTCCTGCAGCATCCACTCGTTGTTCCACAGCATGAGCCGCGCGTGGTGCGTGCTCGTGTAGTCGTCGCGGATCACGAGGCCTGACTCGCTCGAGCGGCCGATCGTCAGCGGCTCGGCGGTCAGTTCGTACTCGACGCCGGCGCGCGGGCCGCCCGTGATGACGAGCTTCGACGCGTTGAACACCGTCGCGTGGGTGCGCTTGCCGTTCGCCTGCGGCACGACGGGCACCGAGCCGGTGCGGTCGATCGCCAGGCCGGCCAGCGGGCTGTCGGCGCCCGAGCCGAGCTCTTCGGGCTCGGGTGGCGGCTGCGGCGGGAACGCGGCTGCCGGCGAGGGCGACGGCGGGGTGGCGGGCGCGGCCGCCGGTGGAGCAGAGGGGGCATGGGATGCCTGCGCCGGGGCACCGCTGTCGGGCAGCCGCTTCGCGCGCGTGCCGAACAGGTCGCTGCGCAGCGTGTAGACGATGACGAAGACGAACACCCACAGCACGATCAGGAATGCGATGCGCAGCAGGAGCAGGGTGAGGGAGCTCGGGTTCACCAGCGACCCCCCGCCCGGTGCGCCTCTGCGCGCGGCACCACGTTGAAGACGATGCGCGTGCGACCGGCGGTGATGACGTCGCCCGGCTCGAGGACCGAGCGGGAGAGGGGCTGGCCGTTCAGCTTGCTGCCGTTGGTCGAGCCGAGGTCGCGCGCCTCGCCGCGGCGGCCGTCCCACGCGATCTCGAGGTGTCGCCGGCTGATGCCGGTGTCGTCGACCGTGATGTCGGCCTCGCTGCCGCGGCCGATCACGGTGCGCGCGTGGTGGAGTTGGTGCCGGACGCCGTTCACGTCGACGATGGGCGTCCACGCGACATCCTGCTTGACGTTGCCCGACTCGATCTCGAGAACGCCGGTCGTGAGCTGGTCGTCGCTCGCGAGCTCGATCGAGACGGCGCCCGCGAACTGGTAGCGCTGGGCGTTCGCATGCTTGGTCACGAAGCTCGTGAGCTCGTCGGTGAGGGTGTCGCCCATGCCGCTCATGCGCTTGTAGTCGGCGGGCGCCAGGTGCAGCCGGAACGAGTTCGGGGCGAGGATGCGGTCACGGGCCACGACGGCCGCCTTCGTGTCCATCTCGCGGCGCAGCGCGCTCGTGAGCTCGACGGGCTGCAGGCCGGAGCGGAAGGTGCGTGCGAAGGCGCCGTTGACGGCGCGCTCCAGCCCCTTCTCGATGCTTTCCAGGAAGCCCACGATTCACTCCGGTCGCACAGTTGCCTGTCTTGCGCGCCGGGGCGGGCCCGGCGTCTGTCTTCGTTGCATGCTAGCGGGCGGTCTCGGACCTTCGGCTCTGAAGGGCTGCCCGAATAGGAACTCCCAGGGGCTGCGTGTTATCGTCGTGAGGTTGGCGTTCGCAGGAACGACAGCACTGCGCGAGTGGCGGAATAGGCAGACGCGCACGGTTCAGGTCCGTGTGCCCGTGAGGGCGTGGGGGTTCAACTCCCCCCTCGCGCACCAAGACGACAGGCCCCGAGAGATCGGGGCCTGCTCTCGTTCCGGCCCGTTCTCGCTTTCTCGTTTCGGAGCGCTGCGGCAGGTCAGGCGTGCGGCGTGTGCTCGTGCGTCTGATGCGCGGCCGGCTCGAGCTGGAAGGTCGAGTGCTCGACGCTGATCGGGAAGTGGTCGGCGACGCAGGCCTGCAGCTGGTCGAGGATGCCGGGGGCGTGGCCGTCGCGGAAGCAGTCGGCGTCGACCGTGATGTGCGCGGTCAGCACCGGCAGGCCGGTCGCGATCTGAGTCACGTGCAGATCGTGCACCTCGCTGACGTGATCGATGCCGAGCAGGTGGGTGCGCACCTGGTCGAGGTCGAGGCCGGCGGGGGCCGATTCGAGCAGCACGTCGACCGTCTCGCGCAGCAGGCGGAAGGCCCGGGGCAGGATGAGCACTCCGATGAGGATCGCCGCGACGGCATCCGCCCCCTGCCAGCCCGTGGTCAGGATCACGATGGCGGCGAGGATGACGCCGACGGACCCGAGCGCGTCGTTCACGACCTCGAGGAACGCGGCCCGCAGGTTGAAGTTCGCCGCGCGGCCGCCGCTCAACACGGCGATCGACACCAGGTTGCCGACGAGGCCGATGACGCCGAAGATCAGCAGACCCTCGCTCTGCAGCTGGGGCGGCGTGATGAGGCGCTGGATCGCCTCGACGAGCACGAAGAGCCCGACGGCGAGCAGCACGGCGGCCTGCGCGGTCGCGGCGAGCACCTCGGCACGCGCGTAGCCCCACGTGCGGCGGCTTGTCGCGGGCCGGCCGGCGAGCCGCGCCGCGAAGAGCGCCATGGCGAGGCCGCCCGCGTCGGTCAGCACGTGGCCGGCGTCGACGATCAGCGCCAGCGAGCCCGTCAGGGCGGCCCCCACCGCCTCGGCCAGCAGGATCGCGCAGGTGATCGCGAGCGCGACCGTGAGCCGCACGCGGTTCGTCGCGCCGGCGGCCCCGTGGTCGTGATCGTGCACCATGCCGACCATTCTCTCGGCTTGTGCGGCCCGCGGCATCCGCCCTCGTCGTTCGCGCAGCAGCGCGCGGTCGTCAGTCGCGGCGCCTGCGGATGTGGTCGGGGCGGAAGCCGTGCTCGATGCCCCACAGGATTGCCTGCGAGCGGTTCGTGGCGCCGATGCGGCGGTAGCAGGTGCGGATATAGGACTTCACCGAGTTGATCGACAGGCGCGTGCGCTCGGCGATCTGCGCGTTGTTCAGGCCCTGCGTGATGAGCGCCAGCATCTCGGATTCGCGCTGCGTGAGCCCCTCGTTGCGCCCGGGCCAGTCGCCGACGACCGCCGTGAGCGCGCCGGCGGGGACGGGGTGCACGCGGCCGTCGCCCTTGTGAATGGCGAGCAGGGCGGCCACGAGGTCGCGGGCCGGGAGCCCCTTGGAGATGTAGCCGGCTGCACCGTTCGCGAGCGCCTGCTCGACCAGCTGCTCGTCAAGGTCCCACGAGTAGACGACGGCCTTGCCGACGCGCGGGTCGCGCGCGAGATTCCTCGCGTCCTCGCGATCGCCGGCCGTCGCCGCGAAGGTGTCGTACAGGGCGATGTCGGCCTGCCGCCGCGGCTCGGTACCCGCGTCGAGCTCGACGACCTCGAAGGTGTCGCGGTAGGCGTCGAGCATCGCGGCCAGGCCGCGAACCACGACGTCGTAGTCGTTGACCAGCGTGATGCGAATGAGTGGCACGCCTTCCAGCGTAGGGGTGGGTCGATACACCCCTAGGGGTGAGGCGGGAACCCGCCCCTTGCCCGTAGCGTCGGTGGGGACAAGAGAGAAGGCAATGGGAACACTGACGTACGCCGGTGTCGACTACCGGATCGAGGATCGCCTGCTGGCGCACCTGAAGATCGCGATCACCGCGAAACTGCGGGTCGGCGAGACCTTCCTGCTCAACTGGCAGATCCCCGCCGAGGAGGGCTCAGGGCGGATCAGCCTCTGGATCGCTCCCGGAATCCCGATGGCCTTCCGCTTCAACGGCTCGAAGGTGCCAGACCTGAATCGGCATTGGCTCGACGCGCTCTCGCGGTCGGCTCACGGCATCCGCGGGATGGTCGCGATGGACGAGGCGCAGGCCGCCGAGTACCTCAAGCGGGCGGGCGCGCCGGCGGCGCCGTAGGCGCGGGCCTGCCCGCGCCCGTGCGGCGTGCGGCGCGCGCCGCGTCAGGATGGAGTCATGACGCTCGACGAAGTGCGCGCGGCGATCATGGCGGACCCTGAGAACGCGGCGATGACGGATTCCGGCTGGGAGCCGCTCTTCACCGCGGGGCCGCGCGCCCGCGTGGTCGTCGTGGGGCAGGCGCCCGGCCGCAGGGCGCAGGAGCGCGGGGTGCCGTGGCGCGACGCGAGCGGCGCCAAGCTCTGCGACTGGCTCGGCGTGAGCGACGGGTTGTTCCACGACCCCGAAGCCTTCGCGATCGTGCCGATGGACTTCTACTACCCCGGCAAGGCCGCGAGCGGGTCGGGCGATCTGCCGCCCCGCGCGGGGTTCGCCGCGAAGTGGCATCCCCTGATTCTCGGCGAGCTACCCGACGTGCGGCTCACGATCCTGATCGGCGCGTACGCGCAGCGGTTCTATCTCGGCGCGCGCCGCGGCGCGACGCTCACCGACACCGTGCGCGCGTGGCGCAGCTACCTGCCCGAGTACTTCCCGCTGGTGCATCCCTCGCCGCTCAACTTCCGGTGGCAGGCGCGCAACCCGTGGTTCGTCGACGAGCTCGTGCCCGAGCTGCGCGCGTCCGTCGCGGCGGCTCTGGCATGACGCGCGGCCGCGCGGACCACGTGGTGCGGCCGTGATTCCCCCTGGTCGCCGCGGCGGCGGGCGGATAGCTTTGCGCTCATGAGCATCCCGTCTTCGCCAGACGAATTCCGCGACGCGCTGCGGCTCGAGGCCGCCGGCCTCGCGAAGAGAGCCATCAACGGGGTGCGCCTCACCTTCGGGATCGCCGGTGCGGTCGCCGTGATCGTGGGCGCGCTGCTGCTGATCTGGCCCAACCACACCATTCCCGTGCTGGCGTTCCTGTTCGGCATCTATCTCGTGATCACGGGTGGTGTGCGGCTCGTGCTCGGCATCTTCGGCCGCAGTCTGGGCACGGGTCACCGCGTGCTCAACGTGCTGCTCGGCACGCTGCTCGTCGTCGGTGGGGTCATCGCGCTGCGCGATGTCGCGGTCGCCTCGGCGACGCTGTTGCTCATCGTCGCGATCGTGGTCGGGGTCGCGTGGATCGTCGAAGGCATCATGGCGATCACCGAGTCCGGGGCGTCGCGGAAGCAGGGCTGGTCGGTCGCCTACGGCATCATCAGCATCCTCGGCGGGGTGGCCGTGCTGGCTGTTCCCGGGTGGTCCGGATTCTGGCTGCTGATGGTCGCCGCCGTCATCCTGATCATCCTGGGGCTGCTCGGTCTGATGCGCGCGTTCACCTTCGGGCGCGACGCGCTGAAGGCCCTGTAGCGACCTCTTCAGGCACCGACTCGACGATCGCGATCCCGCTGCCGCGCAGCCGGCGGCGCTCGTCGGCGAGGAACCCGAGCAGCCGGTCGCGGGTGCCATGGCTGTGCGCCGTGACGAGTGCGACCGCCCGGTCGGCGTCGCGGGCGGCGACGGATGCCACGATCTCGAGGTGCTCCGCCCGGGCGCGGTCGCGCGACGCCGCGGTGCTTGCGGAGAGCCAGCGCACGCGCAGCAGCCGAGTGAGCACCTGGCTCATTCCATCGGTGAGGAACGGGTTACCCGACAGGCCCGCGAGCGCCACGTGGAAGTCCGTGCCGTCTTGCAGAGACGTCTCTCGCCCCGAGGCGGCGCCGCTTGCGGCATCCGCCCCCTCGTCGGCGTCGCGGGCCGCCTCGGGGGGTGCATCGCGGTGCGCGTCGGCGATCAGGCGCAGCGCCTCGAGCTCGTCTCGGCTCGCGCGCTCGACGGCGAGGCGCACGGCCGCGGTCTCGAGCGCCTCGCGGTACTCCATCACGGCGCGCACCTCGGCGAGGTCGATGGGTGCGACCTGCCAGCCGCGGCCCGCGCGCTGCACGAGCCCGTCTGCGGCGAGGCGCATGAGCGCCGCGCGCACCGGGGTGCGCGAGCCCCCCGCGACGGCCTCGAGACCGCGCTCGCTGAGGCGCTCGCCGGGAGCCAGCTCGAACGAGAGGATCGCGGCGCGCAGCGCCGCGTAGGCGCCGCCGTCGCGCGTGGACCGGCGGCTGCCGTCGGCGCCGCTGCTGTCGATGCTGTCGATGCTGTCGTCCATTTCGCGCTTCCCCGTCGGCCATGCGAGCATTGGTATACCGAAATGGTATCCCGAATCTGACCTGAGCGGAGAGGCGCGGCATGGGCGACAGCGAGCGTGTACCGGCGGCAGCGTGGCGGATGCTGGCGCTCGGCGTGCTTGCGCAGGCGGCCGGCACCCTGCTGGTCTCGACCCCGGCCTACCTCATCCCGCTGCTGCATCTGCAGCGCGGGGTCCCTCTCGCGCAGGCCGGGCTGCTCGCGTCGGCGCCGACGTTCGGCATGGTGCTGACCCTCGTCGCGTGGGGCGCGCTCGCCGATCGCTACGGGGAGCGCTGGGTGATCGCCGGCGGCCTGCTGCTGACGGCGCTCTTCGCGCTCGCCGCGGCGTTCGCGGGCGGCGGCGGTGCGGGCGGCGCCGTGGCCCTCGGGGCCCTGCTGCTGCTCGGCGGGGCGGCGTCGGCGAGCACGAACGCGGCGAGCGGGCGGGTGGTCGTCGGCTGGTTCCCACGGTCGCGGCGCGGTCTCGCCATGGGCATCCGCCAGATGTCGCAGCCGCTCGGCGTAGCAGCCGCCGCCATTGCCGTGCCGCCGCTCGCCGACCGCTTCGGGCCGACGGGGCCCTTGCTGCTCGCCGGCGTCGTGCTGGCGGTGCTCGCCGTGCTGTGCGCGCTCGGCATCGTGAACCCGCCGCGGCCGGCCGCCCGGCCGGCGTCGGCCGACGCGCCCGCGAACCCATATCGCGCGAGCGGGTTCCTGTGGCGCATCCACCTCGTCTCTGTGCTGCTCGTCGTGCCGCAGTTCACCCTGTCGATCTTCGGGCTGGTGTGGCTCATCACGCAGCTGCACTGGAGCGCGACCGCCGCCGGCGTCGTCATCGGCCTCTCGCAGTTCGTCGGAGCCATCGGCCGCATCGTGATCGGCTCGTGGTCGGACAGGGTGGGCTCGCGCACCCGCGTGCTGCGCTGGGTGGCGATCTCGGGGGTCGTGGTGATGGCGGCCCTGGCGGCGACGGGCACCGTGGAGTGGTCGGCCGCGGCTGCGGTCGTGCTGATCGTGGCGACGACCGTGAGCGTCGCCGACAACGGACTCTCGTTCACCTCGGTCGCCGAGGCGGCCGGCCCCGCGTGGTCGGGCCGCGCCCTCGGGCTGCAGAACACGGGGCAGTTCCTCGCCGCGTCGGCCGTCGGGCCCGGCATCGGGGCGCTCATCACCGCCGTGGGCTATCCGCTCGCGTTCGCGCTGGTCGCGGTCGCGCCCCTGCTGTCGATCCCGCTGGTGCCGCGGCGCGACCGGCACTGGGGCTGAGCGCGGCGGCAGATTCCGGTCGCGCTGCTCGGATCCTCTCGACGCTGCCCGGATCCGAGCAGCGTGAAGCGGATCCGAGCAGCGCAAGGGAGGCGCGGCGGGCGCGGCGGCGGGGCGAGCGGATGCCTCAGGAGTCGCGGCTCATGAGGCCGGCCGGCCACAGCATCCGCTCGGCGTAGCTGTGGTCGCGCTCGAGCATGCAATCGCAGGCCGCGAACAGCACCTCGCCGGTGCGCGCGTGGCGGAAGGTCTCGGCGTGCCACGGGGCGGTCAGGTGCAGCGCCCTGCGGTCGTTCTCGGCGACGGCGCGAGATGCGGTGTCGGCATCGGGCCGGTTCGCAGGAGCCGTCGACGCCGGCATCAGGGGGAGTGCCTCGAGCGGCACGCTCAGAATGCTCATGCCCTTTACGACCCCGGCTCGGGCGAATCGTGACGCGGCGCCATCGAACCGCGCGGCCTGACGGATCTGTGGGCAGTCCGCTCGGCTTGCACATGCTCGCAAGAACTTGCACAGTTCTTGCATGTCGAAGAGGCTCGCGGAGGTCGCGAAGAAGGTCGGTGTCTCCGAGGCCACGGTCAGCCGTGTGCTGAACGGGAAGCCCGGAGTGAGCGAGGCCACCAGGCAGCAGGTGCTCACAGCGCTCGATGTGCTCGGCTATGAGCGGCCGACGAAGCTGCGGGGTCAGCGCGCCCGCCTCGTCGGGCTGGTGCTGCCCGAGCTGCAGAACCCGATCTTCCCGGCCTTCGCCGACATCATGGGCGGCGCGCTCGCCCAGAACGGCTACACCCCGGTCCTGTGCACCCAGACAGCGGGCGGCGTGAGCGAGGCGGACTACGTCGACCTGCTGCTGCAGCAGCAGGTCTCTGGCGTCGTGTTCGCGGGTGGCCTCTATACCCAGGCCGCCGCCAGTCATGCGCACTACGACAAGCTGCGCGAAGTGGCACTGCCGACGGTGCTCGTGTCTGCGCCGGTCGACGGGCTCGGCTTCCCGACCGTCTCGTGCGACGACTGGGCGGCGACCGATATGGCGGTCAACCACCTCGTCCAGCTCGGCCACACGCGCATCGGCTTCGCGTTCGGGCCGAGCGACCACATGCCGTCGCGGCGCAAGGCGGAGGCCGCGCGGCGGGCGATGGCGGATGCCGGGCTCGAGTTGGCCGACGACTTCATGATCCGGTCGCTGTACTCGGTGGAGGCAGGGCAGGCGGCCGGCGCGCGGCTCATCCGCTCCGGAGCGACCGCCGTCGTGTGCGCGAGCGACCCGATCGCGCTCGGCGTGATTCGGGCGGCGCGCAAGGCCGGGATGTCGGTTCCGCGCGACCTGTCGGTCATCGGCTACGACGACTCGGCGCTCATGGGCAGCGTCGAGCCGCCGCTCACGACCGTGCGCCAGCCGATCGACCTGATGGGGCGCATGGCGCTCGAGCTGCTGCTCGGCCAGATGAAGGGCGTCGAGAGCGACGTCGACGAGTTCCTGTTCGAGCCGGAGCTCGTGGTGCGGTCGTCGACGGGACCCGCGCCGAAGGCGGCGCGGAAGGCATCCGCCGTGCGGTAAGCGGCGCAAGACGCACGCAAGCGTGCGCCAAAAAGTTACGTTCTTGCATCATCTTGTCACGTTCTCTACGTTGAGAGCCGTGAACGAGCAGAGCAGCCCGCTCGCGCAGACCCTTGCGCCGGCGCCCCTGTCGCTGGACCCCGACTGGTGGCGCAGCGCAGTCATCTACCAGATCTATCCGCGCAGCTTCGCGGACGGCAACGGCGACGGCATCGGCGATCTCGCCGGTGTGCGGGCCCACCTCGACTACCTGCAGCGCCTCGGCATCGACGCGATCTGGTTCACCCCGTGGTACGACTCGCCGCTCGCTGACGGCGGCTACGACGTGGCGGACTACCGGCGCATCCACCCCGCCTTCGGCACGCTCGAAGAGGCCGAGCAGCTCATCGCGGAAGCGCTCGAGCGCGGCATCCGCACCATCATCGACGTCGTTCCCAATCACATCTCGGCCCAGCACGAATGGTTCCGGGCCGCGCTCGCCGCGCCCCCCGGAAGCCCCGAGCGCGCCCGCTTCTGGTTCCACCCGGGGAAGGGCGAGCACGGCGACGAGCCGCCGACGCACTGGCCGAACAACTTCGCGGGCGACACGTGGACGCGCACGACGAACCCCGACGGCACTCCCGGCGAGTGGTACCTGCACCTCTTCACCCCCGAGCAGCCCGATGTGAACTGGTCGAACCCCGACGTGCCGCAGGAGTTCCTCGACGTGCTCGCATTCTGGTTCGACCGCGGCGTCGGCGGCATCCGCATCGACTCGGCCGCGCTGCTCATCAAGGACCCCGCGCTGCCCGAGGTCCCGGAGAATCCGGGGCCAGGCGAGCACCCGAACACGGATCGCGACGAGCTGCACGACGTGTACCGCTCGTGGCGGGAGCTCGCCGACTCGTACCCCGGAACGCGCGTGCTCGTCGGTGAGATCTGGCTGCCGGACATCGATCGGTTCACCAAGTACCTGCGCTCGGACGAGATGCACACGGCGTTCAACTTCGACTTCATGGCGCGCCCGTGGGACGCCGCCGAGCTGCGCGCCTCGATCGACCAGACTCTGAGCGCGCACGCCCCCGTGGGCGCGCCCTCGACCTGGGTGCTCTCGAACCACGACGTGACGCGCCCCGTGACGCGGTACGGCCGCGAGGACACGTCGTTCGCCTTCGTGAAGAAACGCTTCGGCACCCCGGTCGACCTCGAGCTCGGGCTGCGGCGGGCGCGCGCCGCCGCGCTGCTCACCGCCGCGCTGCCCGGCTCGCTGTACATCTACCAGGGCGACGAATTGGGCCTGCCCGAGGTCGAGGACCTGCCGCTCGACCGGCTCGAGGACCCGATGCACTTCCGGTCGGGCGGCGTCGACCCCGGGCGTGACGGATGCCGCGTGCCGTTGCCCTGGGCAGGCGACTGCGCCCCGTTCGGCTTCGGCCCAGAGGGCTCTGCAGAGCCCTGGCTGCCGCAGCCGGCCAGCTGGGCGTCGCTCACCGTGGCCGCGCAGGAGCGCGACCCGGGCTCGATGCTGAACCTGTATCGCGCGGCGCTCGTGCTGCGGCGCCGCGACGCCGATCTCCGCGCGGGCACATTCGCCTGGGTCGACGGGCAGCCGGCCGGTGCGCTCGCCTTCCGCAGGGGCGGGGGATTCCTCAACGTCACCAATCTGAGCAGGCATCCGCTCGCCCTGCCCCCGCACGGCGAGGTGCTGCTCACCAGCAGTCCGCTCGTGGGCGGGAAGCTGCCCCCTGACTCCACCACCTGGCTGCGCATCGCCGGCCGCTCCCTGTAATCACCGCAGAACACCTGCACTCACCACAGAACAAAGGAAATGACAATGAAGTCACGGAAGGCCATCGCGGCGCTCGCGATCGCCGCCGTCGGCGTCGGCCTGCTCGCGGGCTGCTCGTCGTCGGACAGCGCGGGCGCCAAGAACGGGAAGGTCTATCTCACCGTCGCACCGGTGCTGCCCGGCGCGACCGCTGACGCCCTCAAGGCGCTCGGCGACCGCGTCAAGGAATTCGAGAAGGCGAACCCGAACATCATCGTGAAGCCGATCGAGTACCAGTGGACCGGCACCACGTTCGCGGCAGAGCTCGCGGGCGGCACCCTGCCCGACGTGTTCAATGTGCCATTCACCGACTCGAAGACGCTCGCGAACAACGGGCAGCTCGCCGACATCACGGCTGAGTTCAAGAAGACGTCGACAGCCGACAAGTGGAACAAGAACGTGCTCGATGTCGCCACCGGCAAGGACGGCAAGATCTACGGCATTCCCTGGGGGCCGTACGCAATGGCGCTGTCGTACAACCGCGAGATCTTCACGAAGGCGGGCCTCGACCCCGACAAGCCGCCGACGACGCTCGATGAGATCGAGGCCGACGCGAAGGCCATCGCCGAGAAGGTGCCGGGGACCGCGGGATACATGCAGATGACCTCGGGCAACACCGGCGGCTGGGAGCTCGCCACCCTGACCAACTCGCTCGGCGGGCGGCTCGAGACGGTCGGCAGCGACGGCAAGGTGACCGTCACGACCGACAACGACGAGACCAAGCAGGCGCTCGCGTGGCTGCAGAAGCTGCGCTGGGACGACAACGCCATGGGCAGCAACTTCCTGTTCGACTGGGCGGGCATCAACCAGGCGTTCGCGTCGGGGCAGATCGCGATGTACATGAGCGGCTCCGACGTCATCGGCTCGCTGATGCAGGCCAACGGCTTCGACCAGACGAAGTACGGGGTGACCACCTTCCCGCTGGCGGACAGCCCCGACGCGGGCATCCTCTCTGGTGGGAATGTCGACGTCGTCAACGTCAAGGACTCGCCCGCGCAGATCGCGGCGGCCGTGAAGTGGATCGACTTCTACCGCACTCAGCCGACCGTCGACAAGGCGGCGGCGGTGAAGAACGCGCAGACGCTGAAGGCGGGCAAGCAGGCGGTCAACGCGCCGACCCTGCCCGTGTTCGACAAGTCCACCTGGCAGCAGAACCAGCAGTGGATCGAGCCGTACGCCAACATCCCTGCGGCGAACATCAAGCCGTTCACCGACGGCATCTTCGACCAGCAGATCGTGCCGGAGCCCTCCGCGCACACGCAGGACCTCTACGGGGCGCTCGACAGCGTCGTGCAGGCCGTGCTCACGAAGAAGAACGTCGACGTCGACGCCCAGCTGAAGGCCGTGGACAAGAAGATCCAGGCCCTCGTCGATGCTGACCAGGGCTGAGGCGGCCGAGCAGGCGACCGGGCTCGGTGGGGCGGCGGTGCGCCGCCCCACCGAGCGGGTCCGCCCCCGCTGCACCCCGATCACCTGGGTGCGGCGCGGCGGGCTGTCGAAGCTCGTCTTCACGCTTCCCCTGCTCGTCGTCTTCGGGGTCTTCTCGTGGTGGCCCATCGTGCGGGCCGTCGCCATGAGCTTCCAACACACGAACCTGGTCACCGCGCCGGTGTTCGTCGGCTGGCAGAACTTCGCCTACGTCTTCCATGACCCGACCTTCTGGGTCGCGGTGCGCAACACGGGCTGGTTCGCTCTGCTCGCGCTCGTCTTCGGCTACCCGCTGCCGCTCGTGGTCGCCGTGATCATGAGCGAGGTGCGCCGGCTCAAAGGGCTGTACAGCGTGCTCGCCTATCTGCCGGTGGTGATGCCGCCGGTCGTCTCGGTGCTGCTGTGGAAGTTCTTCTACGATGCGCGCGCCGAGGGCGTGTTCAACACGATCCTCGGCTGGGTGGGGATCTCGCCCCAGCCCTGGATCCAGAGCACGGTGGCCGCCATGCCGTCGCTCGTGCTGCAGGCGACCTGGGCCGCGGCCGGCGGCACCATCGTGATCTACCTCGCGGCACTCACGAGCGTCGCGCCCGAGCTGTACGACGCGGCCGAGGTCGACGGCGCCGGCATCTGGGGGAAGATCTGGCACGTCACGCTGCCGCAGCTGCGCGGCATCCTGTTCATCACGCTGATCCTGCAGATCATCGGCACCGCGCAGGTGTTCCTGCAGCCGTTCCTGTTCACGGGCGGCGGCCCGGTCGACTCGACGACCACGATCCTGCTGCTCGTGTACCGCTACGCCTTCACCAACAGTCTCGGCGGGAACTACGGCGCCGCGACCGCGCTCAGCCTGATGCTCGCGGTGTTCCTGGCCCTGATGTCGATCCTGTATTTCCGTCTGACCAAGCGCTGGAGCGACGCATGAGCGACCGCACGATCATCTCGTCCGCCGACTGGAAGCGCCCTGGCGTGCGGATTCCGACGACGGTGCTGCACGTCGTGCTGCTTCTGCTGCTGATCGCGGTCGGCTTGCTGCCGCTGCTCTGGCTCGCGAAGTCGGCGATCACGCCGACGCAGGACACCCTGCAGCATCCGATGTCGCTGTTCCCGAACGGCTTCGCCTGGTCGAACCTCGCGCACGCGTGGAACGACGTGCACATCGGCAGCTACTTCGTGAACACGATCTGGGTGACCCTCGGCGAGTGGGTCGTGCAGCTGGTCGTCGCGACAACGGGCGGCTTCGCGCTCGCCGTGCTCAAGCCGGCCTACGCCAAGGTCGTCTCTGGACTCGTGCTCGCGACGCTGTTCGTGCCGGCCGTCGTGCTGCTCGTGCCGCTCTACCTGACGATCCTGCACCCGCCGGTCATCGGCACCTCGCTGCTCAACACCTACTGGGCGGTGTGGCTGCCCGCGGGGGCATCCGCCTTCAACGTGCTGCTCGTCATGCGGTTCTTCCAGGGGCTGCCGACCGAGGTGTTCGAGGCGGCAGAGACCGACGGCGCCGGTCCGTTCCGGCTGTTCTGGTCGATCGTGCTGCCGATGTCGCGGCCGATCCTCGGCGTCGTGTCGGTGTTCGCGATCTCGGCGGCGTGGGCCGACTTCCTGTGGCCGATGCTCGTGCTGCCGAATCAGCAGATCCAGCCGCTGTCGGTGCGCCTGCCCGCGATCGCGTCGCAGACCGACCTCGGGGTCTACCTCGCGGCGCTCGCGATCGCCTCGCTCATTCCGGTCGTGATCTTCCTCTGTTTCCAGCGCACCTTCCTGCGCGGCGGCGGGCTCGGAGGCGCGGTGAAGGGCTGAGGGGCGCGCGAGCGGGGCAGAGCGGATGCCCATCGTGAGGCACGATGGAAGGGTGGCACTGTTCCGGAAGAAGCGACGGGATCTCGGGCGGTTCGTTCCGCCCGAGCCCGAGCCTCTCGCGCCCCTCGAGGAGCTGGTCGAGGACGCCTTGAAGATCGCGTACCACGGCGTGCGCATGGCGGTGAAGAACCACCTCATCGTCAACGCCCTGCGCGACGGCAAGCCGTTCGACGAGGCAGAGCTCGAGGAGTTCGCGCGCGGCGAGTACCACGCGCTCGCCCAGACGAATCGCGATGCGGCGGTGCGCGCGCAGCGCGACCTCGACCGCGACGAGACCACGACCGGCGGCCGCATCTACCCGGGCGGAAAGCCCGTCGTCATCGAACCCGAGCATCGCCGCAAGCCGCTCGCGTTGCGCGCCGTGGCGGATGCCTACGACACGCGCGCGGTCGAGCACGACGCCCTCAAGAAGCTCGTCGACGAGGCGAAGGCCGCCGCATGGGACGAGATCGGCGGAACGCTCGCCGCCCGCCTCTCAGCCCCCCGCGTGGACGACGACCCCGACTACGCCGCCTTCCGCGACGAACGCCTCGCGCACTTCATCGAAGAGGACCTGAAGGAGCTGCTCGAGCGGCCCGCTACTCCTCCGGCGGAGTGATGGGCGGCCGCCTGCCCGGGATCGTCGGGAACATGCCCGTGTGCCCGAGGCGCTCCTCGGCGATGGCCAGGATGCGGTCGCGCTGCAGGAACCACCCCAGGATCAGCAGCGGAATAATCACCACCAGCCCCGCGATCGTGTAGGTGCCCGTCGGGTAGTCGAAGGCCATCAGCACCAGCACCGCGACGAGGAACGCGAGGGTGAGCCATGAGGTGAACGGCGCTCCGAACAGCCGGAAGGCGGGGCGCTGCAGCTGGCCGGCATCCGCCATGCTCTTCAGCTTCATCTGGCACAGGATGATCGTGCCCCAGCTCGAGACGATGCCGAGCGCTGAGACGTTGAGCACGATCTCGAACGCCTGCGCGGGCACGACGAAGTTGAGCACGACGCCGAGCAGAGCGACGCAGAACGTGAGCACGATGCCGCCCCACGGCACGCCGCGCGCGTTCATGCGGCCGGTGAAGGCGGGGGATGCCCCGGCCTGCGCCATCGAGTGCAGAATGCGCCCCGTCGAGTACAGCCCCGCGTTGAGCGACGACAGCGCCGCGGTGAGCACCACGAAGTTCATCAGGTTGCCGGCGATGGCGCCCGCCTCGGGGTTCCCGATGTGCGAGAAGAAGGTGACGAACGGGCTCTCGTCGCCGCTGTAGACCGTGTAGGGCAGCAGCAGTGCGAGCAGGAACACCGAGCCGCAGTAGAAGACGGCGATGCGGAAGATCACCGAGTTGACCGCGCGCGGCATCACCTTGTGAGGGTCGGGGGTCTCGCCGGCCGCCGTGCCGACGAGCTCGACGCCGGCGTAGGCGAACACCACGCCCTGCACGACGATGACCGCCGCCACGATCGTTCCGACGCCGTGCGGCAGCAACCCGCCGTGCTCGGCGAGCATGCCGAAGCCGGTTGCGCCAGACGACGTCGGGAAGCGGAAGGCGAGGAAGACCGCGCCGATGATGAGGAACGCGATGAGAGCGGTCACCTTGATCAGGGCGAACCAGAACTCCATCTCGCCGAAGACCTTGACCGAGATCAGGTTCGCGCCGAGGACCACCACGAGCGCGATCAGCGCGATCAGCCACTGCGGGGCCGCCGAGAACGCCGACCAGAACTTCACGTACACCGCGATGGCCGTCGAGTCGACGATTCCGGTCATCGCCCAGTTGAGGAAGTACATCCACCCGGCGACGTAGGCGGCCTTCTCGCCGTAGAACTCGCGCGCGTAGCTCACGAAGGACCCGGACGACGGCCGGTGCAGCACGAGCTCGCCGAGGGCGCGCAGGATGAGGAACGCGAAGAAGCCGCAGATCGCGTAGACGAAGATCAGGGCCGGCCCGGCGTCGTGTAGGCGGCCGCCGGCACCGAGGAAGAGGCCCGTGCCGATCGCGCCGCCGATGGCGATCATCTGCAGCTGCCGGGCGCCGAGGCCCTTGTGATAGCCGGCCTGCTCGTGGCTGAAGTCCTCAACGGCCGACAGGCGGTCGCCGAGCAGCTCGAGCCGGTTCTCCTTCGTGTCGGCGATGTCGTATTCCGCCGGCGTCGTGTCGGCCGCTTCGGCTCGTCGCGGGTCTTGCGGTGCTGAAGACATCGGTCCCCTCTCCCTGCCTGTCAGAACAGCTTGGCCCCAGGGAAGGGGACGGCGCTACTGCGCGCGCAAGCCGTCGACGACGAGATCGAGCAGGCGCGCGGCCTGCGGGCGCCAATCGGATGCCGGGTCGAGTCGCCACAGGAACCCGACAGCCAGCAGCACGTCTTCCGCCGTGAGATCGGCGCGCAGCTCGCCGGCCTGCTGCCCCCGCTCGAGCAGATGCGCGATGGCCGCGGTGAGCAGCCCGTGGATCTCGGCCCTCTCGAACGGCACGCTCTTGGTCGCGGCGTCGAGGGCGCTCATGAGCCCGGCCTTCGTCATGCCGTACTGCGCCATGCGGTCGAACCAGGTGCGCAGCGCGGCGACCGGGTTGAGCTCGGCGATCCACGGCGAGTACGCCGCATCGACGAGCTCTTCCACCTCGTGGCGATAGGCGGCGACGACCAGGTGGTCGCGCGTGGGGAAGTGCCGATACAGGGTGCCCGCGCCGACGCCCGCCGTCTTGGCGATCGAGTTGAGCGAGGCGTCGGGGTCGGCGGTGAGCGCCGCGAGCGCCACTTCGAGGATGCGCGCGTAGTTGGCCTGCGCGTCGGCGCGCTTCTTCACTTCGGGCTGTGCTTCAGGCATCCGTCAACTCAAAAGGTGTCGCTTGCGAAACGGAGAACTCTCCGTTACTGTGGTCAATGTCACCGGAGAGCTCTCCGGTTCTGACCTATCGTACACCCCCTCTTCTCACGAAAGGCGGTACCGCTGTGCCTGAAACCAAGGCCACGAATCCCACCATCGCCTTCACGATCCTCGCGCTCGCGGTCGCCGCACTGACCGCGCTGCAGTCGCTCATGGCGCCCGTGCTGCCCGCGATGCAGGCCGACCTGCACACGACCCAGACCGGCGCCACGTGGATCATGTCCGCCTGGCTGCTGTCGGCGGCCGTCGCGACACCGCTGATCGGAAAGGCCGGCGACCTGTTCGGCCGCAAGCGCGCGATCGTCGCGGTGCTCGGTGCCATCGCCGTCGGCACCCTCGTCTCGGCGCTCGCGCCGAACCTCGCCGTCGTTCTCGTCGGCCGGGTGCTGCAGGGCTTCGGCTACGCCGTCACGCCGCTCGCCTTCGGCATGATCCGCGAGATCTACCCCGCCCGCCGAGTGCCCGGTGCCATCGGGCTGCTCTCGTCGATCCTCGCGATCGGCAGCGGCATCGGCGTGGTGCTCGCGGGGCCGATCGAGTCGGCGCTCGACTGGCGCTGGCTGTTCTGGCTGCCGATGATCCTCGTCGTGCTGCTCGGCGTCGCCGCCGTGTTCCTGCTGCCCGAGTCGGGCACGCGCACTGAGGGCCGCTTCAACGGCCGGGCCGCCGTGCTCATGGCCGGGTGGCTCGTCGCGCTGCTGCTGCCGCTGTCTGAGGGCCGCGCCTGGGGCTGGACCAACCCCGCCACGCAGGGCCTGTTCGTCGTGGCCGCCGTTCTGCTCGTGCTCTGGGTCGTCGTCGAGACCCGCGCCGCGCACCCCATCATCGACATGCGGCTGATGCGGACCCCTGCCGTCTGGGCCACCAACCTCGTCGCGCTGCTCTTCGGCGCCACCATGTTCGGCATCCTCACCTTCCTGCCCCAGCTGGTGCAGACCCCGATCTCGTCGGGCTACGGCCTCGGCCTCACCGTGACCGGAGCGGGTCTCGTGCTGCTGCCCATGGTCGTCGGCATGGGCGTGACCGGGCCGCTCAGCGCGCGGATCTCGCACCGCATCACCTTCCGCATGCAGCTCGTGTGGACCTCGGCGATCAGCACCGTGGCGACGGCCGGCATCGCCTTCCTGCACGACTCGGCCCTGGTGATCGCCGCATGGGGCCTGCTCTACGGCGTGGGCCTCGGCTTCGCCTACGCCGCGCTGTCGAGCCTCGTCGTGCAGAGCGTGCCGCACCACCAGACCGGCGTTGCCACCGGCATGAACGCCAACATCCGCGTCATCGGCGGCGCGGTCGGCACGGCGGCCGTCACGAGCGTCGTCACCGCGCACGCCACCCAGACCGGGCTTCCGGTCGAGGGCGGCTACATCGGCGGGTTCCTGCTCGTCGCGATCTTCGCTCTGGTCGCGGTCGGCGCCGCGCTGCTGGTGCCGCGGCGCGCGGCCGTGATCGAGCAGCCGGATGCCGCGCCCGCGCCGCGCCACGAGGTGGAGGTGGAGTTCCTCGACGCGGCGTGAGCCGGGGGTCTGCACGTCACCCCGAGGCGCTTCGTACAAAACTCCGCGAGTCGGACGAATTGGACGATCGGCCTCGGGGGACGTGTGCGTCCGGCGCGCTCGAAGCGTGTGAGGTGGCCGGGCGGCGCGCAGGCCGCACGCGCGGCGCGCTCGGGCGGCACCGGGCGGCACCCCGGCGACGGTGTCAGTCGCGCGAACTCAGCACCTTGTTGGTGTTGCTGACCCCGCCGTCGTGCGGCGTGAGGGCGATCTTGCCGCCCGTCACCGCGACGTCGAACGCGAAGGAGACCTGCGCCGTGTTCTGGAACTGCCCGAGGTTCGGGTCGCTGCCGGTCGCGACCACCTCGCCATCGGCGCTCGAGGTCACGCGCATCGTCGTGGCATCGAAGGAGAACCGGGGCGCCCGGGTCAGCCGGTACGTCACCGACGTCTCGGCCGTGAGGTTGAAGACGTTGCGGACGCCGTCGGCGATGGGGCACCCGCTCAGGCTCGGCTGGGCGAAGCATCCGCTCACCGTCTTCGTCGCCTGCGCGACAGACTGCTCGCCCAGCTTGCTCGTCGGCTTCATGCCGAGCGTCACCGCCGCAGTCGCGCCGGTGACGGCGACCGTGCGCGGCACCGGGCCGAACAGGCCGCTCGTGTCGCCGAGCGCGAAGGTGTAGCTGCCCGGCAGCGCCGGAACCGCGAGCTTCCCGCCGCCGCTCGGCAGCGGCAACGACGACCCGTTCACCGACAGCGCGTCGGCCTGGCCGTCGCTCGCGACCGTCACGTCGACGCGCGCGAGCGGCGCGTTCGTGATCTGCCAGCTCGGCGCGGTGAGGAATCCGCGGCGGACGAGCGCGAGCTCGACGCGTGCGGTGCGCCGCGTGCCGTGCTGGGTGTAGGCGATGGTGCCGGATGCCTCATCGCCCGTGCGCCGGAAGGAGCGCGCCTCGACCTGAGCGATGCCGCGGTCGGCCTTGCCGTAGACGGCGTCGCCGAGCAGCAGCCCGTTGGGCACGCTGTCGGCGGCAGTGCTGGTGAGTGCCAGTGCTTCCTGCGCCTTGCCGTCGGCGAGCAGGCGCCAGAAGCGGGTCGCCGTCTGCGCCGGGTCGGCGGGGCGCTGCAGCTGCGCCCAGCCGATGACCGCTGCGGCGACCACAGCGATGGCGACGGCGATCGCCGCGACGACCCAGGGCGCGCGGCGGCGGCGAGTGGCGGCGGGCATGCGTCCCAGGGTACGGGGCGCGCCGCCGGCGTCGGTCAGCGCTGCGCGATGCGCACCATGTTGCCCGCTGGGTCGCGGAACGCCGCGTCGCGCTGGCCCCAGGGCTGGTCGGTGGGCTCCTGCAGCACCTCGGCACCGGGCGCGGCGGCGATCTTCTCGAACGTCTCGTCGAGGTCGTCGGTCGTGAAGTTCACCATCTGCAGCTCACCCTTCGCGAGGAGCGCGGCGATCGCGTCGCCGTTCTCCTGTGAGCGGCCGCCATGGGGCTGCTCGAGCACGATCTGGATCTCGGGCTGCGTCGGGGTGCTGAGGGCGATCCAGCGGTAGCCGCCGTTCTCGGCCTCGAACAGCTTCGTGAAGCCGAGGGTGTCCTGGTAGAAGGCGAGCGCGGCGTCGGGGTCGTCGACGATGATGTGCACGGCGCTGAGTGAAACGGTCATGCGGCTGACGCTACGCAGGTGCGGGGGCGGATGCTTCTTCAGAACTGCTCTGTCGAAGGCCGCTCTGCTAAAGCCCGCTGTGTTGAAGGCCGCTCTGCTGAAGAGACGGCCCCGCCTGCTCTCGAGGCCCGGCGTCGCGCGGCCTGCTCGACCACCCGGCCTTCCGCGGCCGCGTGATCACCATGACCTCGCACAGGCCGAGCGGGCGAAGGGCGCTGTGGTCGCGCGCGCGATACGCGCTCGGAGTCTCGCCCACGATCTCGGTGAACCGGGCGGAGAACGAGCCGAGGCTTGTACAGCCGACCGCGAAACAGGCATCCGTCACGCTCATGTCGCCGCGCCGCAGCAGCGCCTTCGCGCGCTCGATGCGCCGGGTCATGAGGTACGCGTAGGGCGTCTCGCCGTAGGCATCGCGGAAGCGGCGGCTGAAGTGCGCCGGCGACATCAGTGCCGTGCGGGCGAGGGCCGGCACGTCGAGCGGCTGCGCGAACTCGCGGTCCATGCGATCGCGCGCTCGCCGCAGGCGCTTCAGCTCGTCGAGGTCGGGCATGGCTTCATTGTGCGCTGAGTCGGCGCGTGTTTTGCGCCCCCGGCCGACAGTTGCGCCGGCCGCGCGGGGCACAAAACTGCCGGAAGGCGTCAGCGCCGCCTCAGGCGGAAGATGCGCAGCGTGCGCCCAGAGGCGACCTCGTACTTCCGGTAGCCGGGCCACTGCCGCTCGATCGTCGCCCAGACCTCCTCGCGCTCCGCCTCGGGCACGAGGCCGGCGCGCACGGGAATCCGCCGCCCCTTGTACTCGATCTCGGCGTCGGGGTGCGCGAGCAGGTTGGCGGTCCAGGCCGGGTGGTTCTCGCGGGCGTAGTTCGAGCCGGTGATCAGCCAGGTGTCGCCGTCGGGGACGCACATGAGCTCGGTGCTGCGCGGCTGCCAGGACTTCGCGCCCGTCGTGTGCAGCACGAGGGCGGGCATGAGGATGCCTGACGCCGTCACGCGCCCGCCCGTGAGGCGCCGCATCAGGCGCTCGAAGCCAGGCATGAACCGCGGGCCGACGCGGCGGAACCACGGCGTGCGGGACACCCAGGCGACGCCCGCGCGGAAGAGGCGCAGCGGGGAATCCATGCGTTCAGTCTGCACGAGCGGCGGGTACCTGCCGGTCATGGCAGGCACGCTCACCGCACTCGCACTGAACTGCACCCTCAAGCCCTCGCCGCAGCCCTCGAGCACCGAGAAGCTCGCGGGCGAGGTGCTGGCCGAGCTCGAAGCGCTCGGGGTCGCGACCGAGCAGCTGCGCGTCGTCGACTACGACGTGCGCCCGGGCGTCACGGCCGATGAAGGCGACGGCGACGAATGGCCGAAGATCCGCGGTCGGGTGGTCGCGGCCGACATCCTGGTGTTCGCGACCCCGACCTGGATGGGACACCTCTCGTCGGTCGCACAGCGCGTGCTCGAGCGGCTCGACGCCGAGCTCTCGGTCTCCGACGACAACGGCGTCAAGGCGCTCACGGGCAAGATCGCCGTGCCCGTCGTCGTCGGCAACGAGGACGGCGCGCACGCGATCATCGCCGACGTCGGGCAGGCGCTGAACGACGTCGGCTACACGATTCCGGCGCAGGGCTCGACGTATTGGAACGGCGAGGCGATGCAGACCGTGGACTATCGGATGCTCGACCAGCAGCCCGCCGCCGTGGCCGCTCAGAACACCGTGGTCGCCCGCAACGCCTTCCACCTGGCGTCGCTGCTGAAGGCGCGGCCGTACCTGCCGGCGGTGTAACGCGCCGCACGGCCCCGCCGGCGGGTTTCTTTGCACACGCTCAGCGGTACCTTTGCGGCATGACGTTCAACGAGAACGCCGACATCTCGGGCGGCAAGGCCAGTCGTCGCGGCGGCGGCCGGGGAATGAAGATCGGCGGCGGCGCGGGTGGCGGGGCCGTTCTGATCGCGATCGTCGTGCTGCTGGTGCAGCACTTCACCGGCGTCGACGTAAGCGGCGTGGCCGGCGGCCTGACCGGGCTGCAGGGCCAGCAGATCG
Source organism: Gryllotalpicola kribbensis (assembly GCF_039538245.1). Lineage (NCBI taxonomy): Bacteria > Bacillati > Actinomycetota > Actinomycetes > Micrococcales > Microbacteriaceae > Gryllotalpicola > Gryllotalpicola kribbensis. Next base: position 75,663 of record NZ_BAABBX010000014.1, on the reverse strand, counting down.
ACACGAGCGGCGATGAGGCGCTGAGCTGCACCGCCGCCGAGGCGAACACGGACGCCAACTGCCGCATCCAGGGGGCGGCCGCGCTGCTGCAGGACTACTGGGCCGGCGAGGTGCGGGGCTACACCGACCCGCAGGGCATCGTCATCTTCGACCAGTCGACGAACACCGGGTGCGGTGCGGCATCCACCGACATGGGTCCCTTCTACTGCCCCAATGACCAGACGATCTACATCGACCCCGCGTTCTACGACGAGCTCGCGCAGCAGTTCGGCGATGACGCCGGGGCGCTCGCGCAGCTCTACGTGATCGGCCACGAGTGGGGCCACCACGTTCAGAACATCACGGGCACGATGCGCGGCAAGAACCTGTCGGCGACAGGCCCGGCGTCGGATTCCGTGCGGCTCGAACTGCAGGCCGACTGCTACGCCGGAGCCTGGCTCGGCGACGCGACGACCGAGACCGACGAGAACGGCGAGCACTACCTGAAGCCGATCACGAAGGACCAGATCACGGATGCCCTGAACGCAGCCGCCGCCGTGGGGGACGACCACATTCAGCAGACGACGCAGGGCCAGGTGAACCCGGAAGGGTTCACGCACGGCACGAGCGCAGAGCGTCAGAAGTGGTTCAACACCGGCCTCGCCGGCTCGCCCGCGAGCTGCCAGACCTTCGGCATCCCGGCGTCGCAGCTGGGGTAGCGGGTTACGCCGCCGCTTCCTGCAGCTTCGCCTCGAGCTCGGCATCCGTCGGCTCGACGACGTGCGTGGCATCCGGGAACACGATGACCGGGATGTTCTTGCGCCCGCTGATCGCCTCGGCGCGCGCCGCGCCGTCTTCGACGGCCTCGACGTCGACGTAGTCGTAGTCGACCTCGAGTCGGTCGAGCAGCGCCTTCGAGCGGCGGCAGTCGCTGCACCAGGCAGCGCCGAACATGGTGATCTTGTCGAACGTCTCAGCGGTGGCCATGTTCCGAGCTTACGTCGGCAGGTGCAACAGCAGCTGACGATAGAAGCGCTCGCCGCGCACGAGAGCGTCGATCGTGACGCGCTCGTCGAGGCCGTGGATCGCGGCGCGCTCCGCCGCCGACATGGCGAGCGGGGCGAAGCGGTACGTCGCGTCCGGAGTGAAGCGGTGGAAGTGCCGGGCGTCGGAGGCCTGCAGCATGACATAGGGAGCGACCACCGCCTCGGGGTAGGCCGCGGCGACGGCATCCCTGATCGCCTGCCACTGGGCGTTGTCGGTGCGCGACTCGGGGCTCGCGGCGTGACCGTCGAGCAGCTCGACCGTGATCGACGGGTCTTTGACCGCGCGCGTCAGCGTCGCGAGGACCTGCTCGACCGAATCGCCCACGGCGAGCCGCAGGTTGAGGATCGCGCTCGCCGTGTTGGGGATCACGTTGTGGGCGGTGCCGGCGTCGAGCATCGTGACCGCCAGCGTCGTCTGCACCATGGCAGCGGGCTCGCCGCCGAGCGCCGCGAGCAGCCGTGCCGTGACCGGGCCGAGCCGCGGGGCGACGGTGACGAGCGCCTTTCCCGCGCCCGTGGCGACGCCGTCGAACGCGGCGAACATGTCGCGAGCGGTGCGGCTCAGGCGCTTCGGGAACGGATTCCGGCGCAGCCGGGTGAGCGCCTTCGCGAGGCGCTCGGGCGCGGTGGGCGTGCGGCTCGGGGTGGCGGCGTGGCTCGGCGGAGCCGTCGCCGTGAGCCGCACCGTCATCGCGCCCTTCTCGGCGACGCCGACCATCGCGCTCTGATGATCGAGCGTCGGAAGCGGCGCGTCGATGACGGCGCCGCCCTCGTCGATGATGAGCCAGGGGCGGATGCCCCGCGCGTGCAGCGCCTCGGCGATGGCGTTCGCCGAGGCGCCGAGGGTCTCTTCGTCGCCGCCCAGGCTGACGAGCACCGGGCGGGCGGGCGTCCGCCCCGCGGCCAGCAGGTTCTCGACCGCCTCGAGCACGGTCACGAGGGCGCCCTTGTCGTCGACGGCTCCGCGGCCGTGCACCGCGCCGTCGGCGACATGGCCCGAGAAGGGGTTGAAGCTCCACTCGGCGGCGACCGCGGGCACCGTGTCGAAGTGGGCCATGAGCACGACGGGGTCACCGTCGCCCCCCGGGGGCCGACTCGCTGCAGGTGAAGCGAGCCCCCAGCTGAACAGGAAGCCGCGCTCGCCGATACGCTCCTTGGTCAGGTGCTCGTGCACGAGCGGGTAGAGCTCGGCCAGCAGCTCTTCGAACGCGGTTGTGCCCTCGGCGACGACCGTCGCCGAGACGGTGTCGAGCTGCAGCAGCCGGCTGAGGCGGTCTTCGATTCCGGGGCGTGCGGGCGGGGCATCCGCCTCGCGGTCGTCGGCGACGTCGGGCATGCGGTCAGCCTAGGGGCCGAGCCGCTGTGCGGTCAGGGTGGCGAGCGGTCAGTGCATCGGGCCGTTCCAGTGCCCGAACGCCGAGCCGATCGAGCTCGCGACGACGAGCACGCCGGTGCCGATCCAGGCCAGCTTCCGGTCTCTGTCGCTGTCGACGCCGAGCAGCGGGCGGCGCAGGTTGTCGGTCGTGAGCCCGGTGAGCACGAGGATGACGTCGATCGCCCACCAGATGCCGAGCCCGCCGAGGGTGATGAGTTTGAGGATGCCGGTGCCGATCTTCCCGAGGTAGAAGCGGTCGACGCCGAGCCACCCGAGCACGAGCGAGAACAGCCAGGTCGCGGTGAACGACTTCGGCTCGGGCGCCGGTGGCGCAGCGGGCGGGACGTAGCCGCCGGGGGCGGCGGGTGTGGTGGTCATGGTGGTGTTCCTTTCCACCGAAAGGCTCGCGCCGGGCCGGGGCCGCCACAACGGTCTCAAGTACCGTCCTGACTCGCGCCGTGTGGCACCGGGGGCTCACGGCACCGCGAAATGGGGGCAGAAGTGCGGGCGCGGTGCCCAATACTGTCAACTCTTAAGGGGTTGGGGGACGGATGCTGACACCACAGCAACTGGACCGGGCTGTCGGCGCCGTCACTGCGTCGGCGGCAGGGGACGCACTGGGAGCAGCATACGAATTCCGTGCGCCTGTCCTGCCGCCGACGCCAATCACCCTTCACGCCGCCCCGCCGTGGGGGCTCGGCGAGTGGACCGACGACACGAGCATGGCCGTGCCCATCCTGCAGGCGCTGGCCCGCGGTCGATCGCTCGACGACAGCGCGGTGCTTGCGAGCATCGTCGGCGAGTGGATCGGCTGGTGCCGCAGCGCGAAGGACGTCGGCCTTCAGACGAAGGCGGTGCTCGCAGGCATCCGCCACGTCACTGAAGACGATGCGCGCGCGTCGGCGCGAGCTGTTCACGACCAGGCCGGGCGGTCGGCCGGCAACGGGTCGCTGATGCGCACGGGGCCGGTGGCGCTCGGCTATCTGGGCGAGGGCCAGGCGGATGCCCTGGCTGCGGCTGCTCGCCGCGTGAGCGAGCTGACGCACTTCGAGGTCGACGCGGGGGATGCCTGCGTGGTGTGGTCGCTCGCCATCCGATCGGCGGTGCTCGGCGGGACCGCGGAACTGCGGGCCGCGGTGGGCGCGCTGCCGGGTGCGCGTGCCGCCGTCTGGCATGCGCGGCTGGACGCGGCCGAGGCGGTGCTGCCGTGGGAGCTTCCCGCCAACAACGGCTGGGTGGTCGGCGCCCTGCAGGCGGCGTGGTCGGCTCTGGTGCACGGGTCGTCGCTGCGCGAGGTGCTCGAGCTGGCGGTGCGGGCGGGGAACGACACCGACACGGTCGCGGCGATCGCGGGGTCGCTGGCGGGGGCCGTGTATGGGGCGGCGGCGCTTCCCGCGGAGTGGGTCGCGGTGCTGCATGGCTGGCCTGGGGACGAGTTCCGGGCGTTCGGCGCCGCCGAGCTCGAGGCGCTGGTGCGGCGGGCGGTCGGCGCGCCGGTCGCTGAGTAGCTCGCTGAGTAGCTCGCTCTGCGGTCGTTCTGCGTCGCTCCGGCAGCAGCACTTGCACGAGGGAACACTTTCAGCCTGGTCGGGAAGGCAGATCGTGGGCGCCCCGACTCGGCGCGGGGCCGAGAAGCGGGGCGCCCGCGACGCCGACGGACGCTACCGCAGCGCGGTGAACACCGAGCCGTCGCCGAAGCTCACGCGACCACCGGTGAAGGCGGCAGGAACCTCGAAGACGACGACACCCGCGGCCTGCTGACCGGCGCCGAGCGTGACGTCGGGCATCGCGCCGGCGTAGCCGTAGACGTCGGCCTGGTCATAGGCGGTGCCGTCGGGGCCCGTGAGGTCGGCGTCGTACGCGACGGTGGAGGCATCCACGCCTGCATCGTTGGCCTTCACATGAACGGTGGCCGCGATGTACTTGTCGCCGGCCTTGGGCGCCTCGAACTCGTCGTAGCCGCCCCAGTTGTCGGTGTAGCCGTCGAACCACTCCTCATAGGTGGTCTGCGAGCCGTCGAGGCGGTTGGTCGACTGCATCTGGCTGTGCGTGCCCGCGGGGTTGGGGTTGTCGAAGGACTGGCCGATCGTGGCGGCCTTCTTCGCGGCCGCATCCGCGGCAGTCTGCGCGGTCTGTGCGGCGGCGTCATCCCCGGCGATGCACTTGTCGAGTGCGATCGCGTCGGCGTACTTCACCGAGCAGTCGGCCTTCGCCTGCACCCGGTCGGCGAGGGCATTCTGGCCGTTCGCACAGTCGGACGCGGCGATGCTGTCGGTGTAGCGCGCGCAGCTCGCGGCGGGCGAGGCAGCCGTTGCGGTGCCGGCGCCGACGTTCGCGCCGCCTGCGCCGCCGGTGGTGCTCGCGGGGCCAGAGCCGCCCGCGACCGCGCCCAGCACGATGCCGAGCACGACGACGGCGGCGCTCACGATCCATGCCATCGTGCGGGTGTTCCTGTTCTCGGCGCCGGCGAGCGGGCGGCCGAGCTTGTCGCGCTGGGCGCCGGCGAGGGTGATGATCAGGTCGATCAGGCTCCAGACCCCGAGGCCGCCCAGGGTGACGAGCTTGAGGATGCCGGTGCCGACCTTGCCGAGATAGAAGCGGTCGACGCCGAGCCCGCCGAGCAGCAGGGCGAGGATCCAGGTCGCGAGGAAGGACTTGCCGGGGCGGCCGGGGACTGCGCCGGGGCCGGTGCCAGTGGGGTTCGGGCCGGTGCCGCTGGTGCTCGCGCCGGGCTGCGGCGGCGCCGGGTAGGGCTCGGGCGAGTAGGGCTGCGTGGTTGCGTCGGACATTTCGTGCGGCTTTCTTTCGAACGGATGCCGCGAGCGGAGGTGCTCGAGGCGAGCGAGCACGTTTCCGGGCACCACCGACATCGGGTGGCCGCGAATTGTCCAAGATGCCCCGGCTGGGCCGAAATTGCCCCCGTAGTGGGGGGGCCGAGGTAGAACGCCGCTTCGAGAATTACTCGGCTGTAAGTGTTCGGTATGCGAGGCCGGGTTGAGGGCTCAGGCGCCGAACAACTGCACCGCAGCGATGGCCGCCGCCGCGATGAGGGCCGTGCCCCAGAAACCGCGGGCGAGCCAGGCGCGCTGCACCTCTACGCGCAGCGCATCGAATGCGGTGCCATCGAAACCGGGAGTGCGGTGCGGGGCGGCGCCTCGCCAGGTGGACGGCTCGGCCGCGGCATCCGCGATCGCTGCCACGGTCGCCGCGTCGAGCACGTGCTCACGAGTGGCGAGCCACTTGCACAGCGTGCGGTCGCTTGTGACGCCGACGTCGTCTGGCTCGTCGCGCACCGAAACGGACTGCGGCGCGACGTAGACGATGAGGCCCCGCACTGGAACGTTGAGCCCGGTCACGCGGGTGAGGTTCACGGCCGCGTCGGTCGCGAGGTCGCGCGCCAGCGCGAGGTGTGGGCGCGGGACGCCGTTGATTGCAAGCAGGTCGCCCCGCACCGTGACGGTGTCGGCCTGCTGGTGAAGGACGTCGAGCGCGAAGACCCCGGCCGGGCCGATGGCGAGGTGATCGATGACACCGCCGCGCTCGCCGGCGGGAACGCCGTGCAAGATTTCCCAGTCAGGACCGAGCTTTGCGAGCTCGTCGGCGACATGCAGCGCGCCGAGTGCCGCGACGTAGGGGCCTCGGGATGCCTCGGACAGCGGGCTGACTCCGAATGCTTTGCCGAACGTCGAGCGAGGGCGCGACTCGGCCTGGGCGTTGAGACACGATGCGATGGCAGATGCCGCGGCGGGGTGCGCCCGCAGCGTGGCCGCTGCGGCCGTTGCGCTCTTGGCACCTCGCAAATCGGTCACGCTACTGTCCTACGTCGCGGGGTTCGCACCCATCAGTCCCAACATGAGGACCCCTCCCACGGGGGACAGGTGCCTGACTGCCCCCTGCTGTGCGGCCATTCTCCAGCGGACCACCGACATCCTTCGGCGCGGAGCGGGCGTTTCGCCGCCTCGGGCAAGTCGCCACCGCCGCTCAGTCGGTGCGGTCGGTCTTCTTCGGCCCGCCGACGAGAAACGTCGGGTATGTGCCCTTCGGGCCCCCGTACCAGAAGACGCCGCCGTCGGACGCGCTCCAGTACTGGCGTCCGTTCTTGTGGCGGGCCATGAAGTGCCCCTGGCCCTTTGCGGCCGCGGCCCACGTGAGTCGCTTGCCGTCGGTGAACGAGACGTCGAGTTCGCTCGTCTCGGCAGTAAGCGCGGCGGTCTCGATCTGACTGTCGATGAGTAGCTCGAGCACTTCGCCGGTGTGCGGGTCGGATGCCGTGAGCTTCGGATCGAAACGATGGGGCTCACCCGTCTCATCGGTGATGGTGAACGGGCCGGCGAGGAAGATGGTTCCTGTCCAGGTCTCAAGCTGCACACTCTCGGCGTGCACCGTCACGCCGTAGACGCGGTCGGATATTTCGAGATCGACGACGCGGGGGGCGCTGCCCTCGTACCAGGCGACCTCTTCGGGGGCAGCTTCGTCAGCCGCGCTCGACTCGCTGTCCGCAGGGAACCATGTAAGCCTGTTGGTGGTGAGGCAGACGTACGTGCGGTCGTCGCGGTTGCGCGCCTGCCACTCTTCGTACGGCGAATCAGTCGGCTCATAGTGCAGCTTCAAGCCGCTGTCGAACTCGACATCGAGCACCGACGTCTCGGTGTCGGCGACGGCCGTGACGACATGGGCCTCCGCGAGAGATTCGATCAGCCTGGCCGTGTCCGGATGGCGACCTGCTGAGTCGGTGTCGTACTCCGACGTCGAGCCATCCGGCCAGGCCAGATCCCAGACGCCGGACACTTCCAGGTAGGTCCCGCCTTCCCCGAACCAGAGCCGGATGCTGCCGGGCTGAAATGCGATCGTCCAGACATCCGCTCCGTCAAAGCCGAGATTCTTGGTCGTCACTTGGCCCACCCCTTAGGAGTAGGGAAACTTCCGTCTGCATTGCGCACGACGTGTGCCGCGTCGGACGTGGGTTTCACTGTGCGCCCGCTGAGGTCGATGACTTGCCCGTTCTTGTTTGTGAACTGCACGTAGCCGTTCGGGTATCGATCGTCATGACCCGGCTCTGCGACGCGCTGTGAGCGCTCGCTGCCCGGCTCCTTGTAGACCCAACCCTCATCGTTCCACGCCCGTTCTTTCGTCCAGTCCGGCTTGGTTCCGAGCATGTCGCCCGGCTCTTCGTCGCCCCTCACCTTGTCACCGGTGAACGGCTGGTCGCCTGGTTTATCCCCAGACAGGTGTTGTTGGCAGCCGGGCCCGTGCTCCCACGGATTGCAGGGCGTCCACGGCGTGATGCGCACTTTGTCGATGCCTCTGCGAGGCTTCCGGTTGCTCTGGTCGTGCGGACGGGAGGCGACTTCGTCGGTCGAGCCGCCCATCGACAGCACCAGCGAGAGCACGCCGAGCAGGCCGGCCGCACCTGCGGCGGCTGCCGCGCCCGCCCCCTCGACGAGCGCGCTGAAAGCGGGCAGGCTGGCCGTGGGGGCGATCGGTGCGACGAGGCTTGCGGCACTCAGCCGGCTCGGCTCCGTCCACCCCTGGGGCGCCGGGCACGGCAGGTCCACCGAACCGGCCTCGCCGCCGCGGATCGCTGCGATCGTCGCGGCAAGCGACGCCGACGCGGCGTCGACGCCGACCGCCCAGCTCGGGTCGTCGGGGTTCGCCGCCGCCTGATACGACAGCTCGCGCAGCGGCTGCACCTCGGCGAGCAGCGCCGCGTGCAAGGCATCGGCCGCCGCGAGCAGGCCGCTTGAGAGCTGATGCGCCGGGCCGACATAGCGCCCGACGGCCAGCTGCGTGCCGGGGGAGTCGAGCGCCGCCGGCAGCAGCTTCCACGCCGCCTCGGCGTCGGCCGCGGCATCCTCGAGTCGCCCGACCGCCAGCCGGTAGTCGGCCGCTGCGGCAGCAAGCGGGCCGACGTCGACGAGCGTGCTCACGAGAGCGCCCCGGCGACGAGCAGATCGTCGTGCTCGAGCTCGTCCGCCGCCTCGTCGAGCGCGTCGGCGACCTGGCCGATGTGACCGCAGATCGCCGCCCCACTGCCCGTGCGCGCGGACCAGTACTGCGCGAGTGCCGCGTGCACGTCGGGGTAGCGCGCCGCCCGGGCAAGCAGCTCGTCGAACGCCAGCACGGCGGCCTGCTCGGCCTCACTCGCCGCAGCCGCTGCCGACCGCAGCCGGCTCACCAGGCCGGCGACCGTCGGGGCATCCATTCGCGTCGTCATGGCAGGCGACGTTAGGGACGCGCCGCGGCGCACGAACCGCGCCGATGGCCGAATTGGGGAGAGATCGGATGCTTGGCCGGCTGTGCTGGGCAAGAGGAGTCCGGCGCTAGCCTTCCCGCGTGGGTTGGGATGACGTGGCTCGTGTCGCCGCCGAGCGTGGTGGTGCCTCGTCGATCATCGTCATGCGCGGCGACGAGGTCGTCTTCGAGCAGCTGGTCGGTGCGCAGCCGAGCGACCTCTTCTACACCTTCAGCGTCAGCAAGCCCTTCACCGCGCTCGCCGTGCACCTGCTGGCGCAGCGCGGCCGGCTCGAGCTGGACGCACCGGTGGCCGACTACTGGCCGGAATATGCCAGCAACGGAAAGTCAGCCGTCACGGTGCGGCACGTGCTCACCCATCGCAGTGGAGCGCCCTATTCGGCCGGCGGGATGCTCGGCGATGCGCTGCGCATGGCCGACTGGCGGGCATCCGTTCAGGCGGCCGAGGAGGCGGCGCTGCGCTACCCGCCTGGCCGCGTCGTCGCCTATGAAGTGCTGAGCTTCGGCTTCACGCTGGGCGAGCTCGTGCGGCGCGTCGACGGGCGCGTCGTCGACCGGTTCATCGACGACGAGCTCGTGCGGCCGCTCGGCCTCGGCGACACTCACCTCGCCCTGGCGCGAGAGGCGTGGGAACGCCATGTGCCGCTTCGGGCGGGGCATCCCGTGGAATATATACGTGAAGCGGCATTCAACCGGCGCACCGTGCGCGAGGCGGTGATCCCGGCCGCAGGAGTCCAGACGACCGCGCGCGACCTCGCGCACTTCTACCGCGCGCTGCTGCGGGGCGGAGACGGCGTGCTGCCGCCCGAGACGATCGCCGACGCGCGGGCCGTGTCGGCCGAAGGCGAGATCGACCGTGTCATCGGCCACACCATGCGCTGGGGGACAGGATTCCAGCTCGGCTTCCCCGGCCAGGTGCGGCCGATGGGGACGCACGCGAACGAGAGCATGTTCGGGCACAACGGCAGCGCCGTCTGCAACGCGTGGGCAGACCCGCAGACCGATACGGTGATGGTCTGGCTGAACAGCGTGATCCTGCCGCGGAAGAGCGGACTCGCCCACATCTCGCGCCTCTCAGACGTCGTGATCGACGCGCTGGCCTCGACCCTCTGACGTAGGCAGCCAGCAGCTCGGCAGCGCGGCCGCCACGAATGTCAGTGGTCGCTCCTAGCCTCGAATGGTGGGCAGAGCGCCACGTTCGGTCAAGGTTTGGAGGGGCCGATGTCGCACAACATCATATCGCCCGCCGAAGAGCTCGAGTACGCCGATGTGATCCTCGAGCTGCGCGAGCGGGCGAAATACGAAAAGCAGAAGCACGCCAACGAACACTGGCATCAGGTTGCCGAGCGGGTCGCGCACGCATTCGGCGCAGGCGATCCGGATGCCGGTGCCAGGGGTGCTCGGTCGGGGTTCGTCGCCCCGCCGGCGTCTATCGCACGACCACGAGGGTGACCTCGACCGGCGAGCCCGCAACGAGCGAGTTGCGGGCTCGCACCTCTTTCTTGATCGGCAGCACGAAGGTGCCCCGCTTGTCGTCGGGGAACACCGACGTACGCCAGGTCACGTGGCCGACCGTCGCCTCGACCTTCACCGAGCCGAAGCCGCCCGGAATCAGAGGCAACGCCGTGATCTCGTCGCTCACCGCGGGCGGCAGATCGACGAAGAACCAGTTGTCGCGGGCCGACCACTCGTAGAGCTCGGACGTGAACTCGTAGGCCATGAGGGTGAGCGTAGTGAGGGCTTCCGCTACTCGGCACCCGAGGAGGTCGCTGGCGCCGCGAGCACCGCAGCCACCGCGCGGACGATCTGCGCGCGGATGCGCGCGTGGTCGAGACCGGGCGCGCCGTAGGGGAAGGCCGGCACCCACGCGGTCGCAAGTGACATGACGAAGGTGATGAGGAACTCGGCATCCCAGGCATCCGTCAGTTCGCCCGCCTGCTGGGCCGCGCGCAGGGCGGCCGCCTTCGCTCCGGCGCCCTCGCCGTGGGCCGCAGGGTCTGGCGTGTCGGGGTCGAGCTTGGTCCACGCCGTGAGCCGGATGACCTCGGGGTTGGCCATCACGAAGTCGAAGGTGCGCCCCGCGAACTCCGCGAGGTCGGCGGGGGTCAGCGGGTTCTGCTCCGAGACGATGCGCAGCCGCCGGCGCAGCGTCTCGTCGAAGAGGCCCTCTTTGCTGTCGAAGTAGATGTAGATCAGGTTCTTGTTGCAGCCGGCGGCCTTCGCGATGCGGTCGACGCGGGCGCCGGCGAAGCCGTAGGTCGAGAACTCGGCGAACGCGGACTCGAGGATGCGCTGACGGGTCGCTTCTGCGCGGCCGGCGGCCGCGGGCGATTGCTCGGGTTCAGGCATCCGTTCACCTCTCTTCTCAGCTCATCGTATTTCTTGACTAAATGGTTAGTCCCGATCTAGTCTCTGACTAACCGGATAGTTAGGAAACACATGAGCATCGCTGGCGGAACCCTCACCCTCGCCCCTGACCTCACCATCACGCGCATGGGCTACGGCGCCATGCAGCTTCCGGGCCCCGGCGTCTGGGGCCCACCACGCGACCGCGACGAGGCGATCGCGGTGCTGCGCGCCGCCGTCGACGCCGGAGTCACGCACATCGACACGGCCGCCTTCTACGGGTACAACGTGTCGAACGACCTCATCCGCGAGGCGCTCCACCCGTACCCCGCGGGCTTGCACATCGTCACGAAGGTCGGCGCCTCCCGCGGGCCGGACGGCGCCTGGAACATGGACCGCAGCCCCGAGAGCCTCGTCGCCCAGGTGCACGACAATCTCGAGCACCTGGGGCTCGAGACGATCGACGTCGTGAACCTGCGCATGGGCTCGCCCGAGGCCACCGTCGAAGAGTCCATCGCCGACCAGGTCGGCGCACTCGTCGAACTGCAGCAGCAGGGCAAGATCCGTCACCTCGGGCTGAGCCAGGTGACCGACGCGCAGCTCAGCGAGGCGCTGTCGATCGCGCCGATCGTGACCGTGCAGTCGCTCTACAACCTGGTGCGGCGCGGCGACGAGCCGATTCTGCGGCGCACCGCCGAACTCGGCATCGCCTACGTTCCCTACTTCCCGCTCGGCGGCTTCACTCCGCTGCAGTCGGGTGTGCTCGCCGAGGTGGCCGAGCGGCTCGAGGCGTCGCCCCAGCAGGTCGCGCTCGCGTGGCTGCTGCAGCGCTCGCCGAACATCGCGCTGATCCCGGGCACATCCCGTCGCGTGCATCTCGCCGAGAACATCGCGGCCGCCGCGCTCGAGCTGCCGGCGGATGCCGTCGCCGAGCTCGACGCGATCGAGTCGCTCACCGAGCCGCCGCAGGCCGCGACGCACTAAACGCGTGCGACGCACGGGGGTTGCACATGGCTCTTTTCGTGTCTGTCCGAATTGTCCAAGATGTCCAACTCGCGGCATTTCGCACAAGCGTGATCTGAGAGACGTGTGGGGGCAGCGCCGTGCGCGCCGGCGCGGGAACACACCGCTGCCTCGAGCTCGCGCTCACCTGAGACCGTCTTCGATGGCGCGGTACGACTCGCCGAGAATCTCGTCCTCTTCCTCGGTCCACTCCTCCATCGGCTTGAGGAAGATCTGCTTCTTGCGCTGCCTCAGTGCGTCGACGCGCTCCCAGACGGGCAGTGAGTGGTCCAGCCACGGGTATCGCGGCGGGGCGGCGGCCTCGGCTGCCGCCTCGGCGAGGATGCCCGTGAGCTTCTGGGACAACTTCGCGTCGACGATGAGGACGCGTGCGCGACCGTGAAAGGTGACCGCGATGGGCTCGTGCAGCGCGTCGTCCATCACCCGCGCCCAGTTGTCGCGGACGTAGCTCGACGAGACGCTCTTCATGGCCCGAGACGGTACCGGTGGCATCCACGAGCCCGCGCGCGCTGTCCACAGACGTAGGCTCGCCGCATGAGCGACGAGAACGTCACGGTGCGCGACACCGGCTCGACGTATGTGATCACGAGTGACGACGTGGATGCCGGCTTCCTCGAGTACCTCGACCAGGGCGCGCGCCGTGTGTTCCTGCATACAGAGGTGAGCCCCGAGTTCGGCGGTCGCGGCCTCGCCGGGCAGCTCGTGCGCGCCGCGCTCGATGACGTGCGGGCGCAGGGGAAGCGGCTCGTCAACTTCTGCCCCTACGTGACCAAGTTCCTCGACAAGAACCACGAATGGGACGAGCTCATCGACAGCCCGACACCGGCCGTGCTGGACGCGGTGCGCGAGCGCTCGGGTTCCTAGGCCGCGACCTCAGCTCTCGTCGGTGTCGGTGTCGGTGTCGGGGTCGCGCCGCTCGGGGTCCTCGTCGAGCTCCGCGGCGCTGCCCGGTGGCATCCCCCTCGGGAACTCGTCGGGAAGCGTGTCGTCGTCGGCATCCTTCGTCGTCTCGTCCTTGGCCTCATCGATCTCGCCGTCGAGCTCGTCCAGTTCGTCGGCGTCGTCGTCGAGTTCCTCTGGGTCGTAGGGGCGCGGGTCGTCCTGATCAGTCATGACCGGCTCGTACCCGTGCGGGCCCGCCCCCACACGGACCGCGCACGGGCATCCGCCAGGCGACGCGCCGGTACGATCTCCGTGTGAGCACCGCGCCCGTCACCCTGCCCGACCGTCTCGCCGAGTTCCAGTCGGCGTACGACGAGTTGAAAGCACGCGGCCTGCGGCTCGATCTCACGCGTGGCAAGCCCGCCGCCGACCAGCTCGCCCTCTCCGACGCGCTGCTCACACTGCCGGGCGCGGGGTCATACACGGATGCCGCAGGAACCGACCTGCGCAACTACGGCGGCGCCTCCGGCCTTCCCGAGCTGCGCGCGCTGTTCTCCGACGCGCTGCGGGTGCCCGTGCCGCAGCTGCTCGCGCTCGGCAACTCGTCACTGACGCTCATGCACGACGTGCTCGCGTTCGCGATGCTGCACGGCGTACCGGGGTCAGAACGGCCGTGGGGTCGTGAGGAGACGGTCTCGTTCCTGTGCCCCGTGCCCGGCTACGACCGCCACTTCGCCATCACCGAAGCGCTCGGGGTGCGCATGATCCCGGTGCCGCTGAACGACGACGGCCCCGACATCGCGGCGGTCAAGGCGGCGCTCGAGCTCGACCCGACCATCAAGGGCATCTGGTGCGTGCCGGTGTACTCGAACCCGACGGGCGCCGTGTACTCGGAAGAGGTCGCGCGCGAGCTCGTCTCGCTCACGGCCGGCGACGACTTCCGCATCATGTGGGACAACGCCTATGCGGTGCACCACATCACCGACTGGCGACCCGAACCGATCGACGTCCTGCGGCTCGCGGCAGAGGCGGGGAATCCGGATCGCGTGTTCGTGTTCGCGTCGACCTCGAAGGTGACGTACGCGGGTGCGGGCGTCGGATTCCTGGGCTCCTCGCCCGACAACATCGCGTGGTTCTCGCACTGGGCGTCGTTCCAGTCGATCGGCCCCGACAAGCTCAACCAGCTGCGCCACGTCGAGCTGCTGCAGTCGCCAGAGGGCGTCGCCGCGCACATGGAGAAGCACCGCGCTCTGATCGCGCCGAAGTTCGCCGCCGTGCAGGAGGTGTTCGGGCGCCGGCTCGCGCCGTTCGGCGTCGGCAGCTGGACCGACCCGAAGGGCGGCTACTTCGTCACACTGACCGTTTCGCCCGGTGTCGCCAAGCGCGCGATCGCGCTCGCCGCGGAGGCGGGCATCGCGATCACACCGGCCGGCTCGACGCACCCGTACCTCGACGACCCCGAGGACGCCGTCATCCGCATCGCCCCCACCTTCCCCACCATCGACGACCTGAACGCGGGTCTCGAGGGGTTCTGCACGGCGCTGCTGCTCGCCGAGGCCGAGAAGGCGTCAGCCTCAGCGGCGTGAGAGTGCCGATCGAAACGATTCGGTAGCGTAGGCGGGGTGAGCCCCGCCCCTGTCCTCTCCGCCGTCGGTGTCGACTTCGTTCGGGACGGCCGGGCGATTCTCGACCACATCGATCTCGAGGTCGAGCGGGGTCAGCACTGGGCCTTGATCGGCGCGAACGGTGCGGGGAAGTCGACGCTGCTGTCGATGCTCGGCGCCCACCAGCACCCCACCCGCGGCACCGTCGAGGTGCTCGGGAAGCGGCTCGGCCGCGTCGACCTGCGCGAGCTGCGCACCCTCATCGGCCACGTGAACCCCCGGCATCAGCTGCTCAGCCCGCTGACCGCGCGTGAGGTCGTGCTCACCGGCGGCACGGGCGGCACCGAGCTGCCGATGCGCTGGGCGCCGAGCGATGCCGAGGTCGAGCGCGCCGACTATCTGCTCGAGCTGCTCGGCATGGGCGCGCTCGCGGACGCGCGGTGGCCGAACCTCTCACAGGGGGAGCGCGGCCGCACCCTCATCGCCCGGGCGCTGCAGGCAGACCCCCATGTGCTGCTGCTCGACGAGCCGTCGACGGGCCTCGACATCGCGGCGCGCGAGCAGCTGCTCGACAGGATCGACCAGCTGCGCGAGCAGCACCCCGACCTGGCATCCGTGCTCGTCACGCACCACCTCGAAGAGCTGCCCGCCTCGACGACGCACGCCATGCTGCTGCGGGCCGGGAAGGTGGTGGCCCAGGGGCCGGCGGACGAGGTGCTGACCACCGAGCTCGTGTCGAAGACGCTCGACTACCCGGTGACGATCTCGCGGCACGACGGCCGCTGGGCCGTGCGAACGCGCCGGGCCACCGCTGATATTCCCGCCGAGGCATAGAAGAGCGTTATGGCGCCGAGTGCGAGCTTCAACCGCGGCCTGGCGCTGCTCGTCGCCGTCACGGCATTCATGGAGTTCCTCGACGGCACCGTGATCCAGACGGCTGCGCCCGCGATCGCCCGAGACTTCGGAGTGCGCGCGACCGACATCAATGTCGCGATGACGGCCTATCTGCTGGCCCTGGCGGTCTGCATTCCCGCGACCGGTTGGCTCGCCGACCGCTTCGGCACGCGCCGGGTGTATCTCACGGCGATCGTGGTCTTCGGGGCGGCATCCGCCCTGTGCGCGCTCTCGCCCGACCTGTTCTGGCTGTGCGTCTTCCGCGTGCTGCAGGGCATCGGCGGTGCGATGATGGTGCCGGTCGGGCGACTGGCGGTCCTGCGCTCGGTTGAGCCGCGCGACCTGCTCGATGCGATGGCGTATCTCACCTGGCCCGCGCTGCTCGCCCCGGTGATCGCCCCGGCCGTCGGCGGCGTGCTCGCCGACACGGTCGGCTGGCGCTGGATCTTCATCATCAACGTGCCGATCGGCATCGCGACCCTGATCGCCGCTGTGCTGCTGGTGCCGCGCGCGGACGAGCTGCGGCCGGTGCCGCTCGACTGGTCGGGCCTCGTGCTGATCGCCCTCGCGCTGGCCGGCCTGGTCATGGCCGGCGAACTCGTGGGCGAGACCCGCACCGACTGGCTCGCGGTCGCCGTCGCGCTGGCTGTGGCCGCCGTGAGCGGATGCCTGTTCTGGTGGCGGCTGCGCCGTGCGCGGCACCCCGTGCTCGACTTCTCCGCCCTGCGCATCGACACATTCCGCGCGGGGAATGCAGGGGGCGGGGTCTATCGGCTCATGATCGGGGCGGTGCCGTTCCTCGTGACCCTGCTCTTCCAGTCCGGCTTGGGGTGGTCGGCGGCGCAGGCCGGGCTCATCGTGATCGCGCTATTCGTCGGCAACATCGGCATCAAGCCGGCGACCACGCCGCTTATCAAGCGATTCGGCTTCCGCACCGTGATCGTCGGGTCGAACATCATCGGCGCCGCGATCCTGGTGCTGCTCGCGTTCGTCGACCCGTCGACGCCCATCGCGGTCACCGTCGTGCTGCTCGTCGCGAGCGGCGCCTTCCGGTCGATCGGCTTCAGCGGCTACAACACCATCCAGTTCGTCGATGTGCCGCCGGCGGCGACGAACGGGGCGAACACGCTCGCCTCGACGATGCAGCAGGTGGCGGCGGGGCTCGGCATCGCGGTCGCGGCGCTGCTCGTGCGCCTGGGCGGGGCGCTCGCGGCATCCATCACTCACGACGGCGACTGGCTCGGCTATCGCTGGGCCTTCGTCGGTGCCGCCGCGCTGCTGCTCATTCCTCTGTTCGAGGCGCTGGCGCTGCCCCGCGAGGCGGGCACCCGGGCGACGGCGTGACGGCGTGACCGCGTGACCGCATGACGGCGTGACCGCAGGCCGTGCGGCTCAGCCGGCCCGGCGACTCAGAACAGGGTCCCCAGGAAGACGCCGAGCACCGCGGCACCCAGCCCGAGCAGCAGCATCGCGATGCCGTTCACCGCGGCCGCGCCCCAGCGCCGCTGCTGCAGCAGGCGCACCGTCTCGATCATGGCCGTCGAGAAGGTCGTGTAGCCGCCGAGGAAGCCCGTGCCGAGCACGACGCGCACATCGGTCGGCTCGGCGCCGACGAGCACCAGCCCCGTGAGGAAGCCGAGCAGCAGCGACCCCGACACGTTGATGACGAAGGTGCCGGCGGGAACCAGCGACGCGACCCGCGAGCGGATCACGCCGTCGAGCACGAAGCGCGCCACGGCCCCCACGCCGCCCGCGACGGCGACGAGCAGAGAGACGATCACCGGAGGTCTCCCTCGGTGGCATCCGAGTCGGTACGCGCCCGCGGCGCGTCGGCGAGCGGGCCGCGGTCCTCGGGCTCGGCGAGATGCAGGATCTGCGTCGACGTGACCGTCGAGTGCGAGCTGCCGGGTGCCGCCGCGGGCACCTCGAACACGTTCGCGGCCACCCACACCCCGGCCGCGGCGGCGGCGAGGCCGAGCAGCAGTGTGGCGACGGCGTAGACGCCGCCCGTGACGTAGTGGCCGTTCTCGGTCAGCAGCACGGTCTCGACGCAGAGGGAGCTGTAGGTCGTGAACCCGCCCAGGAAGCCGGGCGCGAAGAAGAGGCGCGCGCGCTGCCGCCAGCCGACGTCGTTGCCGCCACGCAGCAGCCCCTCGAGCAGCATGCCGAGCGCGAAGGCGCCGACGAGGTTGACGAGGAAGGTCGGCAGGGGGAATCCCGGCCCGAGAGCGGGGACGACCAGGCTGAGCAGATAGCGGGCGAGGGTCCCGAGGGCGCCGCCGACGAAGACGAGCAGCACGGGCAGGGGGCGCGTGTGCAGGGGTGAGCTAGGCATGACCCTCGCCGAAGAGCACATCGCTGGGGTCGGGGACGTCGGCCCCGGCATCCGCATCGATCTCGCCGCCCGACTCTGCAACGGCGGCCGTGGGCAGCGGCGAGCGGTCGTGCAGCGGCACGACCAGCACGGGCACGGGCTGGCGCCGGGCGAGCCGTGAGGCGACCGGGCCGGCGAGCAGCAGCGAGAGCGACGCGCGCACCCCGGGCTGACGGGTGCCGACGACGATGAGGCGGGCGCCGCGGTCGACCGCGAAGCGCGAGAGCGCCGTGACCGGGTCACCCGCGAGAGTGTGGTGCGTGACCGTCACGTTCGCCGCGGCGGCGCGTGCCACGACGCGGGCCGAGATCTCGGTCAGCGCGGGCTGCAGCTTCTCGCCCTGCGGCTCGTTGTGGTCGAAGGCGGCAACGGGCGCCGTGACGACCGACCCGTCGGGGGCTTCGCCTATCGGCACGCGGCTCTCGTCGACGTAGACGCACATGAGGCGCGCGCCGAGGTCGTGCGCGATCGAGACGGCCTCGTCGAGCACGCGATCGGGCGTGCCGACGGCGAGACCGACCACCACGGGGCCGGAGCGAGGGGTGCCCACGTGCGGAATGCTACGCCGCGACCGCCTGGCCGAGCAGCAGCGAGCGCAGCTGGTCGACGGAGTGCACGACCGCCATGGCGCCCTTCGCCTCGGCCGGCGAGCCGTAGCCCCACTCGACCAGGATCACAGGCACGTCGTTCGCGGTGGCGCCCTCGACGTCGTAGAAGCGGTCGCCGACCATCACGGGCCGCGAGGTGTCGACGCCGAGCTTCTCGAGCTCGGCGAGGGTGTAGGCGATCACCTCGGCCTTCTCGGCGCGCGAGTCGTCGTCTGCCGCGCCGCCGATGAAGGTCAGGTACTGCGAGAGGCCGAAGTGGTCGAGGATGCGCGTGGCGCGCGAGGTCGGCTTGCTGGTCGCGGTGGCGACGGGAATGCCGTCGGCGTGCAGAGAGGCGAGCAGGCCCGCGATGCCGGGGAACACGGCGTTGTCGGTGAGATCGGATTCCTCGGCGAAGGCGCGGTACACGGTGAGGGCGTGCTCGGCCTCTGCCTCGGTGAAGTCCTCACGGGCGCGCAGCGTGCTGACGAGGGGCGGGCCGACGTATGCCATCAGCTCGTCTTCGCTGTGGACGGGGCGGCCGATGGCGTCGAACATTCGCCGCAGCGAGCTCGTGATGCCGGGCGCGGAGTCGGTCAGGGTGCCGTCGAGGTCGAAGAGCACGCAGCTCCAGCTGCGCGTGACCTCTGAGCCCATGGCCGCGGTTTCATGGATTGACATAGCCCGACAAGTGTAGACGGGGCATTCCGAACGGCCGGGGTCGGCCCGTGCGCCCGGCGCGGGTTCAGGATGCCAGCGCGCGCAGCACGTGCTCGCGGGCGACGATGCCGCCGGGCCGGCGCGGGTCGAACTGCACGGCGACGAAGTCGGCGGTCTCGATGAAGCCGAGCGCCTGACGGCCCGGGACGATGATGCCGTTCACCTTCGTGCCGCCGAGGCCCGCGGCATCCGCGGTCGCCTTCAGCTCTTTCATCGACGAGAACAGGGGAAGCACCTGCTGGCCGTCCGTCGTCTGCAGCGTGCGCAGGCGCAGGTCCTGCGGCGAGGGCGAGCCGGTGACATCGACGGTCAGGCCGCCGCGCAGCGCGGCGTCGAGCAGCGCGGCGAGCGTGTCTTCGCCGGGGCTCTCGACGAGCTTGTCGAGCGCCCGCGCGACCGCGCGGTTCTCGTAGGACTGGGGGAAGGCCGGCGCGCGCACGTGTGCCAGGCTAACGGGGCAAGCCGAACGGGCGCTCGTCGGGGCCGACCGCCGCGCGGCCGGCCCCGACGGGTCACTTCGTGAGGAACCCTTCCTTCACGAGCCAGTCGGAGGCGACCTGGCCAGGGTCCTGCCCCAGCACGTCGACCTTGCGGTTCAGCGAGACCAGCACGTCGTTGGTGAGCTTCGGCGAGAGCCGGTTCAGCACCGTTGCGATCTGCGGGTACTTCTTGAGCGTCTGCGTGTTGACAACGGGCGAGCCGTTGTATGCGGGGAAGAAGTGCTTGTCGTCGGTGAGCACCTTGAGGTGCAGCGAGCCGATGCGGCCGTCGGTCGTGAACACCTCGCCGAAGTTGCACTTGCCCTGTGCGGTCGCGGTGTAGACGGTGCCCGTATCGAGGACGCTCACGTTCTTGGCGGGAACGCGGTTCGCGCCGGAGCCACCGAGTTCGAGACCGTACTTCTCCAGCATCGGGCGGAAGCCGTCGGGCCGCGAGTTGAACTCGGACTCGACGCAGAAGGTGCGCTCATCGACGGGAAGCGTGGCGATGTCGGAGAGCGAGGTGACCCCGAGCTTCGTCGCTCCGGCCGAGGTCGACGCGAGCGCGTAGGTGTCGTTCATCGGCGTGACCGGCAGCCACGTCAGCCCGTTCGCCGCGTCCGCCCTGCGCACCGCCTCGTACTGCTCGTTCTGGTCCGCGATGCCGGTCGTCTTGCCGAGGTACGTGAGCCACGCCGTGCCGGTGTAGTCGTACTCGACGTCGGCATCGCCCGCCAGCATCAGCTGGCGAACGGCCTGGCTGCCCGGAACGTTGGTCTCATCGGTCACGTGGAACCCGGCGGCGGTCAGCGCGAGCACGGCGATCTTACCGAGCAGGATCTGCTCGGTGAAGTTCTTCGACGTCACGATGACGGATGCATCGGCGGGCAGCCCCTTGACGGGCTTGATCGACCCCGAGTGCACCTCAGGCACGAATGAGGCGGCCGGCTGCAGGCCGCAGCCCGCCAGGGCGAGCACAGCCGAAATGGCGACGGATGCCGCGACGGCGGCGCGGCGGAGGGGGTGGTTCATCGGGTCAGTCCTTTCGGCTGTGCCAGGTGCTCGACGACGCGGCCGAGCCAGTCCACGAGCAGCGCGAGCAGAGCGATCAGCAGGGCGCCGGAGATCAGCACCCGGGGAAGGAAGAGGTTCACGCCGGTCGTGATCAGCAGCCCCAGGCCGCCGCCGCCGATGAACGTTGCGAGCGCGGCCGAGCCCGCGAGCAGCACGAGCGCGGTGCGCACTCCGGCGAGCATGACGGGCACCGCGAGCGGCAGCTCGATGCGCAGCAGGGCGCCGAAGTTGCTCATGCCCATGCCGCGCGCCGCCTCCACGAGACCCCGGTCGACGCTCTGGATGCCGATCATGGTGTTGCGCAGCACGGGGAGCGCCGCGTAGATGACGAGCGCGACGACCGCCGTCCAGAACGAGAACCCGAGCCAGAACGCGAGCAGCACGACGAGCCCGATGGCAGGGGCGGCCTGCCCGATGTTGGCGAGCGCGAGGATCACGCCGCTCGCCCTGTTGAGCGGCCGCCTGGTCAGCAGCACGGCGAGGGGGATCATCACGACGACGACGATCGCCGCAGAGATGAACGTCAGGCCGAGGTGCTGCCACGAGTAGCCGAGCAGGTCGGCGGGGTTCAGGGTGGCACGCTCGGTCGCGGAGAGGTCGGCGGTGGCGAGCCAGACGCCGTAGGCGAGCAGCACGACGACGATCGCCGCGGGCTGGATGAGCAGTCCGCGCCAGGTGCGCGCGCCGCCCACCTGCTCGGTCGTGACGATGGTCTGTGCGTCAGCGGGCGCGGCGACGGCCGTCACGACGGGTCCCCGCTCACCACGGCGATCGCCTCGGTGTTGAGGCCGATCGGGGCGTCCTCGGCGACTTCCGCCGCCGACTCGCGGGCCCTCGTGATGGCATCCATGATCACCTCGACCGTGATGACGCCGGCGAACTCGCCGCGGCGCCCCGTCACGATCGCCGCGCCCGCGCTCGAGACGAGCATCGTGTCGAGCGCGTCCTGCAGTGAGGCGGTCGGCGCGACCACGGGCATCTCGTCGTCGCGCTCGGCAGGCAGGAGGTCCATGCGCGACAGCCGTCGCAGCGAGGGCCAGCGCAGCGGGCGACGCTGGCCGTCGAGGACCACCGCGTGGTTGTGACCGGCCTCTCGGGCGCGCTTCAGCAGCTCGGCCGCCGGCGTCCCCGCGGCTCCCGTGACGGCATCCGCCAGCTCGACGTCGCGCACGCGGGTGAGCGTGAGCTGCTTGAGCCCGGCGCCCGAGCCGATGAAGTTCTCGACGAACTCGTCGGCGGGGTCCGCGAGGATGCGCTCGGGGGTGTCGTACTGCACGATCCGGCCGCCCTCGCGGAAGACGACGATCCAGTCGCCGAGCTTGACCGCCTCGTCGAAGTCGTGGGTCACGATCACGATCGTTTTCTGCAGCTCCTCCTGGATGCGCAGCAGCTCCTCCTGCAGTCGCTGGCGGGTGATCGGGTCGACGGCTCCGAAGGGCTCGTCCATGATCAGCACAGGCGGGTCGGCCGCGAGGGCGCGCGCGACGCCGATGCGCTGCTGCTGGCCGCCCGAGAGCTCGCGCGGGAAGCGGTGCCGGTAGGTGTTCGGGTCGAGCGACACGAGTTCGAGCAGCTCGTCGACGCGGGCGGCGATGCGCTCCTTCGACCAGCCGAGCAGCTTGGGCACGGTGGCGATGTTCTGGGCGACCGTCTGGTGCGGGAACAGCGCAGCGCCCTGCACGACGTAGCCGATGCGGCGGCGCAGCTCGTCGCCGCTGATCGAGGTGACGTCCTCGTCGCCCAGCACGATCCGGCCCTCGGTCGGCTCGATCAGGCGGTTGATCATCTTCAGGGTCGTCGTCTTGCCGCAGCCGGACGGCCCGACGAGCATCACGATCTTGCCGGCCGGGATCTCAAGGGTCAGGCCGTCGACGGCCGCCTTCGCCTGCCCGGGGTACCTCTTGGTCACCTGGTCGAGCAGGATGCTGCGGCCGGAGACCTCGGTGGTGGAAGCGTTACTGGTTGACACGGATACCTCGCGAGATGGTGAGTCGGCCGAGGCCGACGAGGAGCAGATCGAGAATCAGGGCGAGCACGATGACGCCGACGACGCCGACGACCACCGACTCGAGGGAGTTCGCGCCGCCGAGGCGCGACAGGCCCGAGAAGATGAAGCTGCCGAGCCCGGGCCCCAGCGCATAGGCCGTGACGGCCGCGACGCCCATGACCATCTGGGCCGAGACGCGCAGACCGGTGAGAATGACGGGCCAGGCGAGTGGCAGCTCGATGGACAGCATGACCCGGGCGCGGCTCATGCCCATGCCGCGTGCCGACTCGACGACACTGCGGTCGACCTCGCCGAGGCCGACGATCGCATTGCGCAGCACGGGGAGCGCCGCGAAGAACGTGACCACGGTGACCGACGGCGCGACGCCGAAGCCCATCGGCGCGATCAGCAGGCCGATGAGCGCGAACGACGGGATGGTGAGCCCCACGGCCGAGACGCCGTTCGCCAGCGCGCGCAGCCAGGGAACGCGGTAGACCGCGAAGGCGATGGCGAGGGCGATCACCAAGGCGAGCACGAGGCACTGGGCGACGAGCCAGAGATGCTGCCACGCAGAGAACGAGATCTGCGGCAGACGGTCGATCACATAGGACCAGAACACAGGAGAAGGACTCTCGTTGTTTCACGTCCGGGTCGGGGCGCGCACGGCGGGACCTCAAGCGGGTGGAACAGCACCACGAGGAGCCCGCACCGACACAGCCATCCGGGCCGCATCCGCGCCGCCACACCATACGCCCACCTGTCGGGAACAGGTGGCCGCGAACTGGGCGGAGGCCGCAAGCGGCCGCCACCAAGCTATCAAAGAGCTGAGCGGGGTCCTCAGAACAGGGTCGGCACGCCCGAGTCGACGCCCTTCATCGCCTCGTAGTCGAGCACGACGCAGCGGATGCCGCGGTCCTCGGCGAGCGTGCGCGCCTGCGGCTTGATCTCCTGCGCGGCGAACACGCCCGTCACCGGGGCGAGGTGAGGGTCGCGGTTCATCAGCTCGAGGTAGCGGGTCAGCTGCTCGACGCCGTCGATGTCGCCGCGGCGCTTCAACTCCACCGCGACCGATCGGCCCGAGGCATCCCTCGCCAAGATGTCGACCGGCCCGATCGCCGTCATGTACTCGCGACGCACCAGCGTGTGCCCGTCGCCCAGCAGTTCGATCTGCTCGGCGAGCAGCTTCTGCAGGTGTGCCTCGACGCCGTCTTTCACGAGCCCCGGGTCGACGCCGAGCTCATGCGCGCTGTCGTGCTGCACCTCGTGGATCGCGACGATCAGCTTGTCGTCGGTCTTGGTCGCGCTGACCGTCCACACCTGGGTGACGCCGGCGGATGCCTGCTCTTCGGTCGGCTCGCCGTAGGAGATCGTGCACGGCGGGCTCATCCAGTTCAGCGGCTTGTACGAGCCGCCGTCGGAGTGCACCAGCAGCGAGCCGTCGGCCTTCACCATGAGCAGGCGCGTCGCGAGCGGCAGGTGCGCCGACAGGCGCCCGGCGTAGTCGACGGAGCACTTCGCGATCACCAAACGCACCCGTCGAGTTTACGAGAGCGCTTGAGCGTCGGTGGCCCGGGCCACTCCGTACCCGGCCGTAAGTCACCAATTCGGCGCAGCCGGCCGCCCGGCGCGGCGTGTCGAGCCTCGCCGCGCCGTATCGGTGACCTGCGGCGCCGGCGGAGCGGCCGATTCGTCGAATCGGCGCCCCGTGAGGCCGCGGCTCAGCCGTTCTGCTCGGCGGCGTTCGGCGCGGAGAGCGGCGACGTCGAGGCATCCGCCCGGCCCGTGCCGGCCTCGTAGCTGCGCTGCCGCAGCGCGGGCGCGCACAGGAACGCCGCGACGACGAGCGCGAGCACGACGTAGAGCGCGTGCAGGATGCCGATGTGGTCGGCCAGGAAGCCGATGACGGGCGGCCCGCCGAGGAACGCGAGGTAGCCGATCATCGCGACGGCCGCCACGCGGGTGGTCGCGTTCCGCTCGTCGTCGGCGGCGGCCGACATGCCGAGCGGGAAGCCGAGCGAGGCACCGAGGCCCCACAGCACGGCGCCTGTGACGAACACGGCGGGCTCGCCGCCGATGATGAACAGCAGCAGGCCGATGACGCCGAGGCCCGCGGTGATGCGGATCGCCCATACCCGGCCGAGCCGGTCGACGACCGGGCCGCCGGCGATGCGGCCCAGCGTCATCGCGACGAGGAACACGTCGAGCACGAGCGCCCCCGCGGCCTTCGTCGTGCCGTGGTCGTCGACGGCGGCGAGGGCGATCCAGTCGTTGGCCGACCCTTCCGCGAACGCCATGCCGAGCATGACGACGCCGATCATCACGAGCGTGACGTCGCGCCACACCACGATGCGCGCGACCACGGAGCGCCGGAAGCGCTGCCCCGTGCTGATCGCGGGGGTGTGAGCGGATGCCTCGGCCGCACCCGCCTCGTCGGGGGACTCGACCCGATCGGGCACGAACCGCACGGCGATCACCGCGACGACGATCAGGACGACGGCGACGAGCGCCAGGTGCAGCCACATCGGAATGTCGGCGGCCGCGGCGCCGGCGCCGGCGAGCGCCCCGAGCACGGTGCCGATCGAGAAGCACGCGTGCATGAGCGGCATGAGGGTGCGCCCGATACGCCGCTCGACGCTGGCGCCCGAGACGTTCATCATCACGTCGACGGCGCCGTTGCCGAGGCCCAGCATCGCGAGCCCGATGACGGTCGCCGGGATGTTGCCCCAGAGCGTCGCACCGAGCCCCGCGAGTGCGAGCCCGAGCGCGCCGAAGACGAGCCCCGTCGCCATGCCCCAGCGCTCGCCGAGCACGTGGCTCGCGGCGGGTGCGACCACGAGGCCGAGGATCGCGCCGATGGAGATGCAGATGATGAGGAGTCCGACCTGGCCGGGGTCGATGTCGAGGGCGTCGCGCGCCGCGGGCAGGCGGGCGGCGAAGCTCGCCAGCAGCACGCCGCTCAGTGCGAAGACCACGAAGACCGCGTTGCGCCAGCTGCGCAATTCAGGGGCGGGGCGAGGGCGCGCGGGGGGTGCGGAGGGCTGGTCGGCGGGGCTGTCGGTGGTGCTCACGGTGTTGCTCACTTGGCTGGTGCTTCGCATGTGAAGCGGTCGGAAGACTTGCTGTGAATTCGGCGCTCGAATCGATTCGAGCGCATGGTCCGGCTAACCTAGCTGAAACCCTGCCCGAAGGGAAGCCAGGGCCCAGCCGCCCGAGAAGGCCGAAGGAGCGTGCGTGACCGCTGTCGACAACTCCGTGGAGCATCGCCCCACGCTCGCCGCGGTTGCGGCGCGCGCCGGCGTCAGCGCCTCCACGGCGTCGCTGGCGTTCAGCGGAACCGGCCCGGTCTCCGACGCGACCCGCGAGCGCGTGCTGCAGGCCGCCCGCGAGTTGAACTACGCGGGCCCCGACCCGCGCGCGCGGTCGCTGCGCCGAGGCCGCAGCGGCATCGTCGGCGTCGTGCTCGAAGAGCGGGTGCGCGACGCATTCCGTGACCCCATCAAGATCGCGACCCTCGACGGCATCTCGGAAGAGCTGGGGTCGATCGACGCCGGCCTGCTGGTGCTCACCGAGGTGGCGGGCGAAGCCGAGGGCGACGAGAAGAACCCGGTCACGCTGAGCGACGCGCCCATCGACGGCGCCGTGCTGATGGGCTGCAGCCCCCGGTTCGAGGAGTCCATCGCCACGCTGCGCGCCCGCGGCGTTCCCGTCGTGGCGATCGAGGGCAACCCGGGCGACGACGACATCGTCATGATCCTGCAGGATAACCGCGAGGCGACCCGCAGGGGCGCCGAGCACCTCAAGGCCCTCGGCCACACGCGGGTCGCGATCGTCGCGCTCTCGCTCGACCGCGACCACCGGCGGGCGCTTGTGACCCCTGAGCGGATCGCCGCCGGCACGAGCGCGACGACGCTCGAGCGCCTCGCGGGCGCCCGCGACGTCTTCCCGGATGCGCCGGCGTACACGGGGGCGGGCTCGTACGTCGAGGAGGGGCGACTGGCCGCTCTCGAGCTGCTTTCGGGCGAGGCATCCGACCGCCCCACCGCGATCATCGCGCAGAGCGACCTGCTCGCCGCCGGCGTGATCCGCGCGGCGGAAGAGCTCGGCATCGCCGTGCCGGAGCAGCTCTCGGTGATCGGCTTCGACGGGGTGAAGGTCGACGGGCTGTGGCCCTACGACCTGACGACGCTGGTGCAGCCCGCTGCCGAGAAAGGCCGCGCGGCCGGGCGGGCGGTCAAGGCGATGCTCGCCGGCAACGACGTCGCGTCGCGCCTGTTCACGGCCGAGTTCCACGAGGGGAACACGACGGCGCCGGTGCCGGTGGTCGAGTAGCGCGAAGCGCGTATCGAGACCCGTTCCTGCGAGGAGAGGGTCTGGCTGCGATACGCCCGGATTCGCGCGGGCTACTCGGCCCGGCGGATACGGTGAGCGACCTACTCGACCAGCGGCGTCTTCCATGGCCCGCTCGACCCGGCCCTGTACTCGTCGAGGGGCACCTTGCCCTTCTTCCAAGCAGTGAGCACCGGGTCGACGAGCCGCCAGCACTCCTCCGCCGTGTCACCGCGCACGGCGAGCATGGGGTCGCCCTCGAGCACCCCGGCGAGCACCTCGCCATAGGCCGGCAGCTGGCCGGGGTTGAGTTCGGCGCGCAGTTCGACGTGGTCGATCGTGTACGGGTCGCCCGGCCCGTTCACGTCGAGCTCGAGCGTCATCTCGAGTGTCTTGAGGTCGAGGCGCAGCCGGTTCGGCCGGTCGGAGCCGCGGATGCGCTCGGGCACGTGCGCCGGGGGACGGAACGTGAAGACGATCTCGTGCCGCGGCGCGCCGAGCGCCTTTCCGCTGCGCAGCGTGAACGGCACGCCGGCCCAGCGGTTGCTGCGCACCTCGACCGTCAGCTCGGCGAGCGTCTCGGTCTCGTTCTTCGGGTCGACCCCCTCTTCGTCCACATACGACGGCAGTGTGCGGCCGTCGATGGTGCCGGCGGTATAGCGCCCGCGACGGGATGCCGCGGCCGGGTCATCCGCCCACAGCCGGGTCGCGCGCAGCGCGAGCGCCTTGAGATCGCGCACGTCGGTCGCCTCCAGGGCGGCAGGCGGCTCCATCGCCACGACGGCGAGCGTCTGCAGCAGGTGGCTCTGGATCATGTCGACCAGCGCGCCCGCGTGGTCGTAGTAGCGGGCGCGGCCCTCGAGCCCGAGCGTCTCGTCGAAGACGATGTCGACCGACGCGACGTGGGTGTTGTTGAGCAGCGGCTCGATGATGCGGTTCGCGAAGCGCGTGCCGAGGATGTTGAGCACCCCGCTCGTGCCGAGGAAATGGTCGACGCGGAAGACGTGGTCCTCGGGCACGAGGGTCGCGAGCTTCTGGTTGAGGGTGTGAGCGGATGCCTCATCGACGCCGAACGGCTTCTCCAGCGCCAGCCGGGTTCCCTCGGGCAGCAGCCCGACCAGGGCGTCGCAGGCTTTCGCGGTGATCGCCGGGGGCAGCGCGAAGTAGATGGCGGGCGGGTTCTCGCACGCGGCCAGCAGCCTCTTCAGGTCGGCGGGCTTCGTGACGTCGGCGGTGAGATAGCTCGTGCGCTTGAGGAGATCGGTGACCGCGCGGCCCTTCGCGCTGCCCGCCGTCATCGCCGTCGTGACGCGGCCCTTCCACTCGGCATCCGTATACGTCTCGACGCCCGCGCCGATGAGCTGCACGCGCCGCTCGGGCTGCACCGTGAGCAGGCCGCCGAGGCCGGGCATGAGCAGGCGCGAGGCGAGATCGCCACTCGCGCCCAGGATCAGCAGCGTCGCGGATTCGGTCGTGTCAGCTTTGGCCACGCTGCTGACGGTACCCGCGTGCGCCCCGGTCGTCACAGAGTCGGCTCATTCGCGCCGATGGGCCGCGTTCGTGACGACCCGGCTAGGCACCCGTGACCAGCCAGCGCGGCGAGCGGGCGCGCAGGCCGAGGGTGAGCGCGCGGGCGCCGAGATAGATGAAGGCGAAGGATGCCGCGAGCAGCGCGAACCCCAGCCAGGAGGGCAGCCCCGACCCAGGCACGAGCACTGCGACCAGCACGGCGCACGGCACGAAGCACGAGAGGTTGAGCAGCCCCGTGAGCGCGAGGTAGCGGGCGTCGCCGGCGCCGATCAGCACCCCGTCGAGCACGAACACGAAGCCGTCGAGCGGTGCGGCGACCGCGATCAGCGCCACCCCGACGGGCAGCACGGCGAGCACATGCGGGTCGCTCGTGAAGGCGCGCCCGAGCCAGGGCGAGAGCACGAGCACGACGGCGCCGAGCACGACCCCCGCCCCGATGCCCCATTGCAGGCAGCGCCGAAGCACCGCCCGCACACGGTCGACATCTGAGGCCCCGAGCCCGTGCCCGATCAGCGCCTGCGCCGCGATCGCGAGCGCGTCGAGCGCGAAGGCGAGCGTGTTGAACACCGTCATGACGAGCTGCCACCCCGCGAGCTCGACCGAGCCGAGCCGGGTCGCCGCCCAGGTCGCGAGCAGCAGCGCCGCGCGCAGGGCGGCGGTCCTGATGAGCAGCCACCACCCGGCGCCCGCGACGCCGAGCACCCCGCGCGCGTGCGGCCTGAGCGACGCGTGCTCGGCACGCGCCCGCCGCACGATCACCACCACGTACGCCGCCACCATGCCCCACTGCGCCACGTCGGTGCCGACGGCCGAGCCGACGACCCCGAGGTGCAGGCCGTAGATGAAGAATCCGTTCAGCCCCGCGTTGGCGATGAAGCCCGCGACCGCGACGGCGAGCGGCGTGCGCGTGTCCTGCAGGCCGCGCAGCAGGCCCGTCGCGGCGTACACGATGAGCATGGCGGGCAGCCCGATCATGGCGACGCGCAGATAGGCGGATGCCTGCTGCGTGACCTCGGACGCGGCGGAGAACAGGCCGACGAGGTACGGCGCGGCGAGGAATCCGATCGCCCCCAGCGCGACCCCGAGGGCCGTCGCGAGCCACGTGCCGTCGACGCCGAGCGAGATGGCGCCCGCGCGGTCGCCCGCGCCGAGCCGGCGCGCGACGGCGGGAGTCGTGCCGTAGGCGAGGAACACCATGAGGCCGACGACCGTCTGCAGCACGGCGCTCGCGAGGCCGAGCCCGGCGAGCGGCACACGGCCGAGGTGGCCGACGAGCGCACTGTCGACGAGCAGGAAGACCGGCTCGGCCACGAGCGCGCCGAGGGCGGGCACCGCGAGCGCGAGGATCTCGCGGTCGGTCGTGCTCGCGCCGGGCGTCGGCTTTATCAAGGGCATCGCTAGATCTTTTCAGGGTCGGGAAGAATGCAGGGATGACCGACACTCCCGACCGCGTGCCGGTGCCGCAGCAGCACTCGCCTCATGAGGACTGGCGGCGGCTCTACCCGCCGCAGCCGCCAGCCGCACCGCAGCCGCGCGTGCTGCCGCAGAGGGAGCCGAGGCCGCCACGGAAGTGGCTCGGCGCGTGGGGTGGCCTCTGGATCGCCCTCGGCGCCGTCGCGATCATCGGCCTCGAGTTCCTTGTGGCCTGGCTGCTGCGCGACGTGCAGCGCCCGTCGCCGCGCGACTACCAGGTGCTCGACCCTGTGCTGCTGCTCATCGGCAGCGGATGCGTCATCGCCGGCTTCCTCTACACGATGGCCTATCGCCTGCAACCGCGCTGGCGGCTGTCGGTGGGGCGTCTCATCGGCGGCGGCCTGCTCGCCGGATTCCTCGCCGCCGCCGCGGCGGCTATGGCGAACGGCACGATCGACGCGTTCGCCGGGGGCACCGCGGCCCGCCCGGCCACGCTCAGCTTCGCGCTGGTCGGCTTCGTCGAAGAGTCGGCGAAGCTCGGCGCCGCGCTGCTGCTCGGGCGCTCGCTGCCGGTGAAGAACGGTCGCGTCGGGCTGTACGTCGGCGCCGCGGTCGGCTTCGGCTTCGCGTTCGTCGAGAACCTCGGCTACCTCGAGACGGCGTGGTCGGTGGGCCTCGCGCATCAGGGTGCGCTGGTCGGCACGCTCGGAACGGCCGTCTCGCGGCAGCTGCTCGGGCCGTTCCTGCACCCGGTGATGACGGGGCTCGCCACGGCGGCGTGGTTCGCCGTGGCGCGGCAGCCGGGGGCCGAGGGCGAGAGCAGCGGTGGGCGGCCGCGCTACCGACTCGCCGTCGGCGCCGTGCTCGCCTGGCTCGCGTCGGCGGTCGCTCACAGCCTGTTCGACCTCGGCGCGAGCGCCGCCGACAGCCTGCCCGATCGCTATCTCGGCGCGGGCGTCACGGTGCTCACGATCATCGGCTACCTCGTCGCGTCGTTCCTCGCGTGGCTGCTCGTGAGCCGCGCGCTCAAGCGCCGGGACGTCGCGCGCGCTGCTGCGGCCGGCGAGTACGGCGTACTCGCGCCGAACGCGCCGCCGAGCTAGCGAGTGCGCCGTACGCGCGGGGTGAGAGGCGTTTTCTTTATTCACAAAATGGTGAACGCGGCGTAGCTTGTGCCCCGTGAATGCAGCAGACGCCGGGCAACCGGTCATCGAGACCCGGGGTCTCACCAAGCACTTCGGCCGGGTGCGCGCCCTCGACGGGCTCGATCTCTCGGTCGGCCGCGGCGAGGTGCACGGTTTCCTCGGGCCGAACGGCGCAGGCAAGTCGACGACGATCCGCGTGCTGCTCGGGCTCGCCCGAGCGACCGCGGGCGAGGCGCGGGTCTTCGGCCGGGATCCGTGGCGCGAGGCATCCGCCCTTCATCGCCGCATCGCGACCATCCCCGGTGACGTGGCGCTCTGGCCCAACCTCAGCGGCGGCGAGACGATCGACCTGCTGGTGCGCCTGCGCGGCGGCGACGCGACATCCGCCGCGTACAGGAGCCGGCGCGCCGAGCTCATCGACGCGTTCCAGTTCGACCCGACCAAGAGGGCGCGCAGCTATTCGAAGGGCAACCGGCAGAAGGTCGCCCTGATCGCGGCGTTCGCGCACCCCGCCGAGCTGTATGTCTTCGACGAGCCGACGAGCGGCCTCGACCCGCTGATGGAGTCGGTCTTCACGCGGCAGGTCGGCCGCGTCGCCGCCGACGGTGGCACGGTGCTGCTCAGCTCGCACATCCTGAGCGAGGTCGAGAAGCTGTGCACCCGCATCTCGATCGTGCGCGCCGGCCGCGTGGTCGAGTCGGGAACGCTCACCGAGCTGAGGCACCTCACGCGCACGTCGTTCAGCTTCGAGCGCGCGGGCGCCGGCGGCGCGATGCTGACGGATGCCCAGCTCGCCGGCATCCCCGGCGTGCACGACCTCGCGCTCGCCGAAGGGCGCGTCTCGTTCACGGTCGACTCCGACGCGGTCGCGGGCGTGCTGCCCGCCCTCGGCGCCCTCGGCGTGCAGGGGCTGCAGGTCGCGCCGCCATCGCTCGAGGAGCTCTTCCTCAGGCACTACGGCGACCTCGTTCCGCCCGCCGAGGCGGCGTGATGTTCGGCACGCTGCTGCGCTTCCGCCTGCGGCGCGACCGCTGGCAGCTCGCCGTGTGGGCGGTCGTCCACTTCCTGCTCGCCTACCTGGTCGTGAGCGCCGTGCACACGACCTACGGCACGGCCGTCGAGCGGGCGAACACGGTGAAGGTCATGATGGTCACGCCCGCGATCCTGCTGTTCCGCGGCACTCCGCAGGGCACGAGCGCGGGCGACTTCATGGCGCTGCTCGGGCTCACCTTCATCGCCGTGCTCGTGGCGTTCCAGTCGACCTTCCTCGTGGTGCGCAACACCCGCGCGGAAGAGGCGCTCGGCCAGACCGAGACGATCGCGGCGACGGCCGCAGGGCGCTGGGCGCCGAGCCTCGCGGTCATCGCGCTGGGGGTCATCGCCAACGTGATCGCGATGATCGCAGTGGCGGTCGGATGTCTCGCCGGCGGCCTCCCCACGGGCGGGTCGTGGCTCTTCGGCGCCGCTCTCGGCGCCGTCGGGCTGACCTTCGTGGGGGTGGCGTTCCTGCTCGCGCAGCTCTTCCCGGCGGGTCGCTCGGCGAACGGGTGGGCGGCGGCGCTCGTTCTCGCGGCCTATGTGGTGCGGGGCCTCGGCGACGCGACCGGCACCCCGCACCTCGCCACCGCGACACTCACGCCGGCGTGGCCGATCTGGGCGAGCCCGATCGGGTGGGCGCAGCGCACGCTGCCGTGGTCACCGCACGCGCGGGTGTGGCCGCTGCTGCTGGGGGTCGCGGCGTTCGTCGTGCTGACCGCGGCCGCTCTGGTGATTCAGGATCGGCGCGACGTCGGCGCCGGCGTGTTCGCCGAGCGGCGGGGCCGGGCTGCGGCCTCGACGGTGCTCCGCGGGTCGATCGGGCTCGCGCTGCGGCTGCAGCGCGGGGTGCTGATCGGCTGGATCACGGCCGTCGTCGCCGGTGCTCTATTGCTCGGCGGACTGTCGGGGGTCATGGTCGATCAGCTGCAAACGGCGGGCGCCGGCGTGACCAACGCGCTCGACGAGATCGGCGGCGGGGACGGCTCGAGCGGCTCGCTGCTGCAGGCGTTCGTCAACGTCGGCGCGATCTTCTCTGCGCTGCTCGCATCGGCGATCTGTGTGCAGGGTGCGATGCGCCTGCGGCAGGAGGAGGTCGCGGGCGGCACCGACGCCGTGCTGAGCACCGCCGCCGGCCGCATGCCGTGGATGCTCTCGTTCGTCGTCGTGGCGGGCGTCGGCGCCGTGCTCGCGCTCGTGCTCGGCGGACTCGTCGCCGGGGCGGTCGCCGGCGACAAGGGCGGCGGCTTCGCGACCTGGTTCTGGGCGGTCGTGTGGGAGGCGCCTGCGGTCCTCGTCTTCCTCGGAATCGTCGCGCTCGTGTTCGCGGTGCTGCCGAACGCGACGATCGCCGTCGGCTGGGCCGTCTTCGGGCTGGCCGCGATCTTCGGGCTGTTCGGGCCGCTGTTCGGTCTGCCGCAGTGGGCTCGCGACCTGGCGCCGTTCGCCCACACGCCGGCGATCGCGCTGCCCCACCCGGATTTCACCGGCGGCTGGGCGATGGCTCTCATCGCGATCGCGCTGGTCGTGGCATCCCTTGTTCTCTTCAGACTTCGCGACACGAAGCCGGGCGCATGACGCATGAGTGACGAACTGCAGGAGTACGCCGAGCGGCTCGCCGCGCTGTTCACGGTCGCCGGGTTCCCGCGCATGGCCTCGCGCGTGCTGATGACGCTGATGCTGTCGCCGGATGCCGCGCTGACGGCCGCCGAGCTGCGAGACCGCCTCGGCATCAGCGCCGCCGCGGTGTCGGGCGCGATCACGTACCTCGAGCGGCTCGGCATGGTGCGGCGCCGGGCGCACCGCGGCTCGCGGAAGGAGCTCTACGAGCTGCCCGAGTCGGCCTGGTACACGGCGTCGCTGCGGCAGCCGCCGTTCTATTCCGAGATCGCGGCGACGCTGCCCGACGGCATCGCGGCGGCGCGCTCGGCCCGCGCTGAAGGCCCGCTCGCGCGCCTCGTCGAGATGCAGGAGTTCTTCGAGTTCATGCGCGTGCGGATGCCCGAGCTCTACGAGGAGTGGCTGGCGAGCCGCCGCGACCAGCGCTAGTGCCCCGGGTTTAGTGCCCCGCGCCGACGTTTGCGCCCCTGGCCGGAGGCGCGAACGTCGGCGCGGGACGCAAAAGCGCGCTCAGGCCCGGGCGCGCACCCGCGGGTCGATCAGGCCGTAGACGATGTCGACCAGCACGTTCGCGATCGCGATCAGGAACGCCGCGAACAGCGTCACGCCGACGACCACCTGCAGGTCGCGCGAGCCGATCGAGGTGATCAGCAGCGCGCCGATGCCCTGCATCGAGAACACCCGCTCGGAGATCACGGCGCCGCCGAGCAGCGCGCCGAGGTCGAGCCCGAACAGCGTCACGACCGGAATCAGCGCGTTCCGCAGCCCGTGCCGCATGATGACCCGTCCCTCGGTCAGCCCCTTGGCGCGCACCGTGCGGATGTAGTCCTGCCCGAGCTGGTCGATCAGCTCGCTGCGGGTGAGCCGCGCGTAGACGGCGGCGCTGATGAAGGCGAGGGCCGTCCAGGGCAGCAGCAGGTGCGTGAACCACCCCACCGGGTCGTCGCCGAACGGCTCGTAGCCGCCCGTCGGAAGCCAGCCGAGCGCGAAGCCGAACAGCAGGATCAGCAGCATGCCCACGAGATAGGCGGGCGCCGAGACCCCGGCGATCGCGACCGTCATGATGGCCCGGTCGGCGGCGCGTCGGCGCCACACCGCCGCCGCGGCGCCGCCTGCCACACCGGCGATGAACCACAGCACCGCCGCGCCGACCGCGATCGACGCCGTGACGGGGAAGCGGGTCAGGATCAGCTCGGTGACGGGCGTGTTCAGCTGGAACGAGTACCCGAAGCAGGGCGCCGCGCACGCGATCGCGCCGGCGCCCGTGCCGAAGGTGCGACCCGCGACGATGCCCTTCAGGAACTCCCAGAACTGGCCGTACCACGGCAGGTTGAGGCCGAGGTAGTCCTTCGCGCGCGCCAGGTTCTCGGGCGTGCACGGCTTGCCGCACGACAGCTGCGCCGGGTTCGACGGCAGCAGATAGAAGATCACGAACGTCACGGCCGTCACGACGAGCAGCACGATGACGACGCCGATGAGGCGGCTTCCGATCAGGCGGGCGATGCGCATCAGGCGGTCACCTCCTCATGCGCGCCCGGCTTCCCGGGCTCGGCGGTCGTCGATTTCGAGCGGATGCCCCGCCTGCGGTTCACCCGCGGGTCGAGGGCGTCCCGCAGCCCGTCGCCGAACGCGTTCAGGGCGAGCGTGACGAGGAAGAGCGCGCCGCCCGGGAACGCGAGGTATGCCGGGTCGGTCGAGAACCACGCGACGGCGTCGCCGATCGTGCGGCCCCACGACGGCGTGGGCGGTGGCACCCCGACGCCGAGGAACGAGAGCGCCGCCTCGGTGCCGATCATCGCCGGCACCAGGATCGTCGCGTAGACGATGATGGTCGCCCCCACGTTCGGCAGCAGCTGGCGCCAGAGCACATGCCCGTCGCCCGCGCCCATCGCCTCGGACGCCACGACGAAGGTGCGCTGCCGCAGCGAAAGCGTCTGGCCGCGCACGACCCGCGCCACGGCGGGCCAGCCGAAGAATCCGATCACCAGCACCATGAGCACGGGCCTCGGGAACGCGGCCGCCGCGATCGCGGTGAGCGAGATCATGAAGATGAGGCTCGGGAAGCCGAGCATGACGTCGACGACGCGGCTCGCGATGCGGTCGTACCAGCCGCCGAAGTAGCCGGCGGTGAGCCCGACGGCGACGCCGATCGCGACGGCGACCGCGGTGGCCAGCACGCCGACCGTCAGCGACAGCCTGCTGCCGTAGACGACGATCGCGAACAGGTCGCGGCCGGTCAGCGGCTCGACGCCGAACCAGTGCTGCCACGAGATGCCGCCGCCGAAGCCCTTCGGCGCGCCCGAGCCGTCGAGGGCGTGCAGGTGGTACGTGTACGGGTCCTGCCCGTTGATCGCCGTGATCAGAGGGGCGAAGATCGCGGCCAGCACGAACACGCCGACGACGATCACGCCGCCGAGCGCCCACGGGTCGCGGCGGATGTGTCCCCAGACGCTGCCCAGCCCGTTCACTCGGCCACCGCCTCGAGCTCGCGCCACTGCGCGCGCCGCAGCGCCTGCGCGGCCGGGTCGGCGACGGGCGCTGCGGCGAGCAGGCGCCGCGTGTACGGCTGCGCGGGCGCGGCGAGCACCTCGGCCGCCGGCCCCTGCTCGACGACGCGGCCGGCCTGCAGCACGACGACCCGGTCGGCGAGACGGCGCACGACCGCCAGGTCGTGGCTGATGAAGAGGCAGGCGAAGCCGTGCCGCGCCTGCAGGCGCTCGAGCAGCTCGAGAACGGATGCCTGCACCGACACGTCCAGCGCCGAGGTCGGCTCGTCGGCGATCAGCAGCTCGGGCTCGAGCGCGAGGGCGCGGGCGATGGCGACGCGCTGCCGCTGGCCGCCCGACAGCTCGTGGGGGTAGCGGTCGGCGAACTCGGGCGGCAGCTGCACCTGCTCCAGCAGCTCGCGCGCTCGCGCGGCTCGGGCCGCGGGGGAGTCGCCCGTGTGCAGGGCAAGCGGCTCGGCGATGCTCGTGCCCACGGTGTTGCGCGGGTTGAGCGACGAGGCGGGGTCTTGGAAGACGTAGCCGATGCGGCTGCGCACGCGGCGCCGCTCGCGCCGCCCCGCGCGGCCGAGCTCGACGCCGCCGACGGTCGCGCGGCCGGCCGAGATCGGCACGAGGCCGACGAGGGCGCGGCCGATCGTCGACTTCCCCGAGCCGGACTCGCCAACGAGGCCGACCACCTCGCCGCGGCCGATCGTGAAGCCGACCTCGCTGACCGCGTGCACGGCGGCGCCGCGGCGGCGGAAGACGACGCTCGCGCCGTCGAGCACGACCGTCGGCTCGGGCTCGGGCTCGGCCGCGGGCGCCGGCGCCGGCACCGGCGCAGACACCGGGGCGGCGGGCGTCTTCTGCACGGGCTGCTGGCCGGCCGGGGCATCCGTCTCGCTCAACTCGGTCAGCGTGGGCACGGCGGCCAGCAGGCCGCGCGTGTAATCGGAGCGCGGCCGGTCGAACACGTCGGCGACGGGGCCCGACTCGAGTGCCTCGCCGCGGCGCATCACGAGCACGTCGTCGGCGAGGTCGGCGACGACGCCCATGTCGTGCGTGATGAGCAGGATCGCGGTGCCCCGCTCGTCGCGCAGCGCGCGCAGCAGGTCGAGGATGCCGGCCTGCACCGTCACGTCGAGGGCCGTCGTCGGCTCATCGGCGATGATCGCGACGGGGTCGCAGCTGATCGCCATCGCGATCATCGAGCGCTGCAGCTGGCCGCCCGAGAGCTCGTGCGGGTGCGACGCCGCAATGCGGTGCGCCTCAGGCAGGCCGACCGAGCGCAGCAGCTCGTGCACGCGATCGCGCAGGGCACGCCCCCGCACCCCGGGCCGGTGCACCCTGATCGCCTCGGCGATCTGCTGCCCGATGGTGTAGACGGGGTCGAAGGCGCTCATCGGCTCCTGGAAGACGGTGCCGATGCGGCCGCCGCGCACCGCCCGCAATTCGGCCGCCGGCGCCCCGATCAGCTCGCGGCCCTCGAGGCGCACGCTGCCCGTGACCGTCGCGCTGTCGGGAAGCAGGCCGAGCACGCTCATGGCCGTCACCGACTTGCCCGAGCCGGACTCGCCGACGACGGCGAGCACGCGGCCGGGGGCAAGGTCGAAGCCGACCGAGTCGACGACTCGGCCGGCTTCGGCAGTGCCTGCGGCGTCTCCTGCGGAGAACGAAACTGAGAGGTCCCGAACGGAGAGAACCGGTGCGGGGCTGGTCGGACTCACTTCTCCAGTGTGACGGTCCGGTAGTCCGGGTAGGCGGGGAAGGACGGGATGAAGAAGTTCCCGACCCCCGCGCCGCGCAGGAAGGACTGCTTCGCGTAGATCAGGGGCACGACGGGTGCGTCGGCCATGATCTGCTTGTCGATCGCGGCCCAGTCGGCCTGCGCCTTCTTCTGGTCGACCTCGGCCTGCGCCGTGGCGATCGCCGCGTCGACAGCGGGGTTCGAGTACTGCGACACGTTGAAGTTGCCGTTGCCGATCTGGCTCGAGTCGAACAGCGGCGAGATGTTCGAGTTCGCCGACGGGAAGTCGGGCTGCCAGCTCATCAGCGCCAGGTCGAAGCTCGGGTGGCTGACGGCGACGTCGGTGTAGAACGAGTCGGCGTCCTCGGTCTTGAGGGTCACGGTGATGTTCGCCCGCTTCAGCCCCTGCTGAATGGCCTGCGCCTGCGCGAGCGACGCCGCGTCGTTCTGCGTGAGCAGCGTGAGCTTCAGCGAGCTCACGCCGGCCTCGCCGAGAAGGGCCTTCGCCTTGCTGACGTCGCCCGAGGCGGGCGCCTTGTAGAGGTCGTAGTCGACACGGCCCGCGATGCCGGGCGTGATGAGCGTGCTCGCGAGCACCCCCGCCTGCTCACCGCCCGAGGCGACGAGGTAGGACTGCTTGTCGACGGCGTACTCGATCGCCTGGCGCACCTTGAGGTTCTTGAGGTCGCCCTTCTGCGTGTTCAGCGACAGGTACTGGATCGGGCCCGCCTTGGACGTCGCGAGCCGCGACTTCGCCGCGGCGTTGTGGGTCACGGATGCCAGATCGGATGCCCCGAGGTACTGCACGTCGAACGCGTTCTTGTACTGCCCGGTGCCGTTGATCAGGTTCTGCACGGCGGTCGACTGGTTCTGGCTCTCCTGGAAGACCACCTTGTCGGCCGACGCGGTGCGCACCGAGTCGGTCTTCTTGCTCCAGTACTTGTTGCGCGTGAGCGTGAGCGAGGTGCCGTCCTTGATGCTCTCGACCTTGTAGGGGCCGGTCGTGATCGGCGCCTTGGAGTAGCTGGCGGGGGCGCCGTTCGACTCCTTCACCGGCGAGAACGCCGGCATCGACGCGATCCAGGGCCAGTCGCCGAACGGCTTGTCGAGGTGGAACACGATGGTCTTGTCGTCGGGGGTCTCGATCGAGTCGAGGCTCTTGCCGTCGAAGGGGCCCTTGTAGCTGCTGCCGCCCACCAGGAGGGTCTTGTGATAGCTCAGGCCGCCCTGCAGCTGGTCGCTGAACGAGCGCTCGATGCCGTACTTGATGTCTTCGCTCGTGACGGGGGAGCCGTCCGAGAACTTGAGGCCGCTCTTCAGGTGGTAGGTCCAGGTCTTGCCGCCGTCGCTCACGTCGCCTGTGTTCGTCGCGAGATCGGGCACGACCTTGGCGTCCTGGCCGGGCTTCACCTCCCACGTCGTCAGACGACGGTCGATGAGGCCGAGCGTCGTGGTCGCCAGATTCTGGCTCGACGCGGGGTCGAGCGAAACGGTGCTGGCCGGGGTGAGCAGGGTCAGGGTGCCGCCGGACTTCGAGGAGTTCGAGCTTCCGTTGGAGGAGCAGCCGGTGAGGACCAGAGCGGCTGCGACGGCTGCGGCCGCCGCGGCGGTCGTGAATCTACGCATCCCTCCACTCTCAGCCGATACGTTCGTATATGAAGACGCCGAGCGTTACATTTCGTCACACGCCCGCGCCCTGGGCTCTCACTAGGGTGGGGACCATGACCGACGCTCCCGTCTCCGGCATCAAGCTCGAGGAACTCGACCCCGACATCCGCCCGCAGGACGACCTGTTCCGGCACGTCAACGGCACGTGGCTCGAGCGCACCGAGATCCCCGCAGACAAGGCACGCTGGGGCTCCTTCTACCTCCTCGCGGAGGAGGCCGAGAAGGCCGTGCGCGACATCATCGCCGAGGCCCAGCACGCCGAGCCCGGCACCGAGGCGCGCAAGTTCGGCGACCTGTTCACGAGCTTCATGGACACCGAGCGCATCGAGCAGCTGGGAGCCGCTCCGCTCGCGAGCTCGCTCGCGATGATCGACAACGTCCACTCCATCGGGCAGTTCCTCGAGACGCTCGCGCACTTCGAGCGCAACGGCGTGGGCGGCCTCTATCAGCTGTTCGTGGACAACGACCCGGGCGACCCCGAGCGCTACCTCGTCTTCTTCGAGCAGGCCGGGCTCTCGCTGCCGGACGAGTCGTACTACCGGGAAGAGACGTTCGCCGGCATCCGCAAGGCGTTCTGCACGCACGTGCAGACGATGTTCGAGTTGGCGGGCGTGCCGGATGCCGCGCGCCGGGCCGAGAACGTGTTCGCTCTCGAGACCGAGATCGCGAAGCACCACTGGGACAACGTGAAGTCCCGCGACAGCGAGAAGACCTACAACCTGTTCGCGTGGCAGGACGTGAAGGGCCTCGCGAGCTCCGAGGGCGCCGACCTGCAGCTCTGGCTCGACGCCCTGAAGGCGCCGCACGGCTCGCTGCGCGAGGTCGTGCTGCGGCAGCCGTCGTTCACCGCGGGCCTCGCCGGGCTGCTCACTGCCGACCGGCTCGGCGCATGGAAGGACTGGCAGACCTGGCAGGTCATCCACGCCCGCGCGCCCTACCTCAGCTCTGACTTCGTCAACGCGAACTTCGACTTCTACGGCCGCACGCTGACGGGCACCCCGCAGCTGCGCGAGCGCTGGAAGCGCGGGGTCTCGTTCGTCGAGGGCGGCATGGGCGAAGCGGTCGGCCGCGAATACGTCGCGCGCCACTTCCCCGAAGAGTCGAAGGCGCAGATGGACGAGCTGGTCGCCAACCTCATCGAGGCGTACCGCGACAGCATCCGCTCGCTGTCCTGGATGGGTGACGACACGAAGAAGCGCGCGCTCGAGAAGCTCGACAAGTTCACGCCGAAGATCGGCTACCCCGTGAAGTGGCGCGACTACTCGGCGCTGCACGTCGACCCGACCGACCTCATCGCCAACGTGCGCGCGATCTCGGCGTTCGAGTTCCACCGCGAGCTGTCGAAGATCGGCAAGCCGATCGACCGCGACGAGTGGTTCATGACCCCGCAGACGATCAACGCCTACTACAACCCCGGGTTCAACGAGATCGTGTTCCCCGCCGCGATCCTGCAGTTCCCGTTCTTCGACCCCGCCCGCGACGCGGCCGCGAACTACGGCGCGATCGGCGCCGTCATCGGCCACGAGATCGGGCACGGCTTCGACGACCAGGGCTCGAAGTTCGACGGCGACGGCAAGCTCGAGTCGTGGTGGACGGATGCCGACCGCCAGGCGTTCGAGAAGCTGACCGGCGCTCTCATCGAGCAATACAACGCGCTCACGCCCGCGCAGCTGCCTGAGGGCTCGCCGCACGTGAACGGCGCGCTCACGATCGGCGAGAACATCGGCGATCTCGGCGGCCTGGGCATCGCGTGGAAGGCATACGTGCGCTCGCTCGGCGGTGTGCCGTCGCCCGTCATCGACGGCCTCACGGGCGCGCAGCGCTTCTTCCTGTCGTGGGCGCAGGCGTGGCAGCAGAAGGGGCGCGACGAAGAGGTGATCCGGCTGCTCACGATCGACCCGCACTCGCCGAACGAGTTCCGCTGCAACCAGATCGTGCGCAACATCGACGAGTTCTACGCGGCGTTCGACGTGCAGGAGTCCGACGACCTCTACCTGCCGAAGGAGCAGCGCGTCACCATCTGGTGACGTCGCCCCGCTCCGCTCCGCTCCGCTGGTCGAGTAGGTCGCTCTGCGACCGTATCGAGACCCTCTTCTCGCAAGGAGAGGGTCTCGATACGCGGCCGGCGCAGGCGCCGGCTGCTACTCGACCAGCGTGGTCTCAGTGCACGTACTCGAGCAGATCGAGGCCGAAGGTGCGCATGCCGTCGAGCACGCGCAGCCGCGCCGGCAGGCCCGAGTCGTCGAAGTACATCGAGACGGCATACGCGACGCCCGCCCGCGGGCCGCGCAGCACGCCGACCTCGCTGCGCACGCCGTTGTCGGTGCCGGTCTTGTTGACGAGCAGGATGCCGTGATCGGCGCCGCGGTGCGCGAGGGGGTCGAGCCCGAACGAGGCCGCGACCATGGTCAGGTCGGAGTTGAGCGAGAGCCACTGCACGACCCGCTGGCTCGTCGCCTGGTCGACGATCTCGCCGCGCGCGAGCGCCGCGAACAGCCAGGTGAGCTCGGACGCCGAGCCGATGGAGAGCTGCGGCGCGTCGTCGGGGCCGCGGTGGTCGCGCACGAGGTCGAGCAGCGCGGTGCGGGTGAGGCCGAGCTGCTCGGTGCGCGCGCCGACGGCTTCGAGGCCGATGCGCCGCAGCAGCACGTTCGTCGCGAGGTTGTCGCTCGTGGCGCCGACGAGCGCCGCGAGGTCCGCGAGGGGCAGCGAGGGCACGGCGAGGTGCTGCCACACGCCCGAGTCCCCGACGGCATCCCTTGCCTCGCGGTCGAGCAGGGTCAGCCCGCTCACCTGGCGCTGCTCGAGCTGCGCGGCCACCTCGATCAGCAGCAGTACCTTGCCGATGGACGCGGTCGGCATGACGACGTGGTCGTCCACCGAGAAGAGCACCTGGCCAGAGGCGAGGTCGACCGCGCGCGCAGAGACCTGGACGCCGGCGAGAGCGAGCTCGGCAAGCGCCGCGAACCCGCGCTCGAAGCTGTCGGAGAGATCCTCGCCGCGGTGCCGGCCCACGGCCACGGCGGTGTGGCGGGCGCGTCGGCCTGAGGCCTGCTGGGCAGCGGAGGACATGGTGCGCAGATCTCCCTCTGGACGATGGAACACCGGGCCCCCTCCCCTGATGTGTCGATCATATGTGCTTCCGGGCCCCCCCAAATCACGTGCCAGACGGCCGCGCGAGGGCGCCCCGGTAGAATCGACCGGATTCCCCTCGCGGGGTTCATCTGCACCGTCCCTCCAGGAGAACCGCCCATGGCCGAACAGTCCCGTCTCGAGTCCGTCATCGCCCTCGCGCAGCACCGCGGCTTCGTGTTCCAGTCGGGCGAGATCTATGGCGGAACCCGCAGCGCGTGGGACTACGGCCCCCTCGGCACCGAGCTCAAAGAGAACATCAAGCGGCAGTGGTGGAAGACCTTCGTGCGCGGCCGGGGCGACATGATCGGCCTCGACTCGTCGGTCATCCTGCCCCCGAAGACGTGGGAGGCATCCGGTCACCTGGCGACCTTCAACGACCCGCTCACCGAGTCGCTCGTGACCCACAAGCGCTACCGCGCCGACCACCTCTTCGAGGCCTACGAGAAGGAGCACGGGCACCCGCCCGTGAACGGCCTCGACGACATCCCCGACCCCGACAACCCGAAGGTCGTCGGGCAGTGGACGCCGATCCGCCAGTTCAACGGCATGCTCAAGACCTACCTCGGCGTCGTCGAAGACGAGTCGGGCCTCGCCTACCTGCGGCCGGAGACCGCGCAGGGCATCTTCACGAACTTCCTGAACCTGCT
Source organism: Gryllotalpicola kribbensis (assembly GCF_039538245.1). NCBI lineage: Bacteria > Bacillati > Actinomycetota > Actinomycetes > Micrococcales > Microbacteriaceae > Gryllotalpicola > Gryllotalpicola kribbensis. Next base: position 32,289 of record NZ_BAABBX010000014.1, on the reverse strand, counting down.
GCAGACGAGCCGCAAGAAGCCGCCGTTCGGCGTCGGCCAGATCGGCAAGGCCTTCCGCAACGAGATCACGCCCGGGAACTTCATCTTCCGCACCCGCGAGTTCGAGCAGATGGAGATCGAGTACTTCGTGCCGCCGGCCGAGGCGCCCGCGCACTTCGAGAAGTGGGTCGAGGACTGCGTGAACTGGTTCGTCGACCTCGGCGTCTCGCGCGACAGCATCCGCCTCTTCGACGTGCCAGACGGCGACCGCGCGCACTACAGCGACCGCACGATCGACGTCGAGTACGACTTCGGCTTCGAGGGCGAGCCGTGGGGCGAGCTCATGGGCATCGCGAACCGCACCGACTTCGACCTGAAGAGCCACGCCGCGGTCTCCGGGCGCGACCTGTCGTACTTCGACCCGACGACCAACGAGCGCTGGACGCCGTATGTCATCGAGCCGTCGTTCGGCCTCACCCGCTCGCTCATGGCCTTCCTGCTGTCGGCCTACGACGAGGAGGAGGTGCCGACCGCGAAGGGCGGCACCGAGACCCGCACCGTGCTGCGCCTCGACCCGCGCCTCGCGCCCTTCAAGGTGGCCGTGCTGCCGCTGTCGAAGAAGGAGACGCTGACGCCCCTCGCGCAGAGGATCGCCGACGAGCTGCGCGGTGACTGGAACGTCGACTACGACGAGACGCAGGCGATCGGCCGCCGCTACCGCCGACAGGACGAGATCGGCACCCCGTACTGCGTCACGGTCGACTTCGACTCGCTCGAGGACGATGCCGTGACCGTGCGCGATCGCGACACGATGCAGCAGGAGCGCGTGCCGGTCGCCGGCCTCAAGGCCTACCTGGCCGAGCGCCTCGTCGGGGCGTAAAGACGGGCGCCCGCCGCTGATCGACTCGCCGCCCGCGGCGAATGGAGGCCAGCGGAGGCCGCCGCGTCTGGTCTCCATTCGGCTTCGCCGAGTCGACCGGCGAAGGGCGCCGAGTCGACCGGCGAAGGGCGCGGGGCTACTTGGCCTTGTGTGCGCGCCACTCCTCGGCCGTGATCGCGTAGATGGCCACATCGTGCCACTCGCCGTCGACGATCTCGCGCTCCTTGAGCAGCGCCTCCTGGCGCATGCCGTGGATGGCACACAGGCGGGCGGATGCCTCGTTGCGGGCATCCAACTCGGCATAGACGCGGTGCGCGCCCATCTGGTCGAACGCGCAGTCGAGCACGGCGGCCGTCGCCTCGGTCGCGAGCCCGCGACCGTGGATCGCGGGGTGGAAGACCCAGCCGATCTCGAACTGGGCGTTGCGGATGCTCTTGGCGAAGAGCGCCACGTCGCCGATCTCGCCGCCCTGCGAGCCGTCGGCCTGCTTGAACTCGACGGCCCAGGCGAGGCCGTCGCCCTTGTCTTTGATGCGGGCGCTCTGGATCAGGCGTTTCGACGCGTTGCCGTTGTTCTCGTCGTCGTGGTCGCGCACTTCCCAGCGCAGGTACTTCACGACCTTCTTCGCGAGCGCGAAGTCGCTGTGGGCGGCCACCGCCTCGTCGATGGTCAGGGGCCGCAGTACGAGCCGATCCGTGGTGATGATGCAGGCGTCGAACGGAACCGTCGCCGGCGCGGGCTGGTCGATGGTGTCGGTCATGGTGGCACTCCCTCCCGTGCGGGCAGAGCCTGGGCACCCCACCCGAGTGACAGCCTAGGCCGTTTCCCTGCCCGTCTCTGCCACGTTGTTCTGCGCAACGGAACCGGCTATTGTGCCGCCGATTGTGCCAAGGGCGTCCTCGGCCTCGACGCCGAACACCGCGGCAACGCCGTCGACGAAGGCCGCCGCGTCGCCGTCGCGCGCGAGCTCGCGGGCCTTCACGCTCGGCGTGTGCAGCAGCACGCCGGCGAAGTGCCGCAGCGCCCGCTCGATCTCGCCGTTCGCGTCGCGCGAGGCCGCGCGCGCGATCTCGGCGTCGAGCTTCTCGAACACGTGCCGGCGCAGGGCCACGAGGGCCGGCTCGACATCGCGCTCGGCCGACTTCGCGGCGAACTCGGCGGCAGCCGCCCCGACCAGCTCGCGAGCCGAATCGGTCGCCTGCAGCTCCTCGAGCGGCGCGTGCAGCGAGATCGTCTCGAGGTCGAGCAGCTCGACGCGCTCGACCTCGGCGACGGCGGGCTCGACGTTGCGCGGCAGGCCGAGGTCGACGATGAGCAGGCGCCGCGCGTCGCTCGCGCCGCTGAGGGCGTCGCTCACGATGTCACGCGTCACGACGAGCGCGGGCGAGACGGTGCAGGTGATGACGAGGTCGGCGGATGCCACGGCCGCGGTCAGCCCGTCGGCGGGCACCGCCTCGATCCCGTGGCTCAGCGCGAACGACCGCGCACGGCCGGTGCGGCTCCAGACGGCGGCGTCGGTCACTCCGCGGTCGCGCAGCGCGGCAAGCGAGGCGGCGGCGTAGCGCCCCGTGCCGACGAGCAGCACGCGCACGGCCGACCAGTCGGCGAAGCGGCTCTCGGCGAGGTCGAGGGCGAGGCGCACCATCGATCGCCCCTGCGTCATGAGGCCGGTGGTGTTCTTGACGCCGCGGCTCGTGCGGCTGGCGGTCTGGAAGAGGCGCTCGAGGTCATGGGTGACGGCGCCGGAGTTGCGGGCGGCCGTGTAGGCGCGGCGCACCTGGCCGGCGATCTCGCCCTCGCCGACGACGACGGATTCGAGGCCGCTCGAGACCGAGAAGAGGTGCGAGGCGACGGCGTCGCCCGCGATCAGCTGGCTGCCGTCGCGCAGCTCGTCTGGGGCGACCTGCGCCGCGTCGGCGACGAGGTCGATGAGACCGGCGGCGGCGTGGTCGCGCAGCTCGAGCTTATCGAGGTCGACGTCGAGGTAGGCCTCGAAGCGGTTGCACGTGGCGAGCACCACCGAGCCGGTCACTGCCTGCTGCCCGCGGATCGCGTCGATCACAGCGTCTGCGCCGCGTTCGAGTCGATCGAGCAGGTCGAATCCCGCGGTGCGGTGACTCGAAGTGAAGCAGAACAGCATGGTTGCCGATCTTACGCCGCGCTGCTATGAGAACACCGGCGGGCTCCCAGCGCCCGTGCTCAGCCAACACTGGAAGAATCTGCGCGTGAGTTCTGAGTCCGCCGCGCCCTCCGCAGCATCCCCTGCTGCCTCCCGCCTCATCTCCGCCTATCGCGGCGTGCGACCCGACGTGACTCCGGTGTGGTTCATGCGGCAGGCGGGCCGCTCCCTGCCCGAGTACCACGAGGTGCGCCGCGGGCACACGATGCTCGAGTCCTGCCTCGACCCCGAGATCGCCTCAGAGATCACGCTGCAGCCCGTGCGCCGCCACGGCGTCGACGCGGCCATCTTCTACAGCGACATCGTGATCCCCCTCAAGCTCGCGGGCGTCGAGGTCGAGATCGTCCCTGGGCGCGGCCCGGTCTTCGAGCAGCCCGTGAGGACCGCGGCGGATGTCGCGGCGCTGCCCACCCTCACCGTCGACGACCTCGCCCCGGTGGCCGCCGGGGTGCGCCGCACGGTCGAGGGCCTCGGCCGCATCGGCGACGGATCTACACCGCTCATCGGCTTCGCAGGGGCGCCGTTCACGCTCGCTGCCTATCTGGTCGAGGGCGGCCCCTCGAAGGAGCATCTCGCCGCGCGCACCCTGATGCACGCCGACCCGGATGCCTGGGCCGCGCTCATGGCCTGGGCCGCGGACGCGTCCGGGCTCTTCCTGCGCGCGCAGGTTCTGGCGGGGGCATCCGCCGCCCAGCTCTTCGACTCGTGGGCCGGGTCGCTCTCGCTCGCCGACTATGTGACGCACGTCGCGCCCGCCTCTGCCCGCGCGCTGTCGCGCATCGCCGATCTCTCGGTGCCCAAGGTGCACTTCGGCGTCGGGACCGCCGAGCTGCTGCCTGCGATGCGCGACGTCGGGGCCGATGTCGTCGGCGTCGACTGGCGGATCCCGCTCGACGAGGGCGTGCGGCGCCTCGGCGGCATGGTGCCCGTGCAGGGCAATATCGACCCCGCTCTGCTCGCGGCGCCGTGGCCGGTGCTCGAAGCGCACGTTCGCGACGTGCTGCGGCGGGGCCAGGCGGCGCCTGCCCACGTGCTGAACCTGGGTCACGGCGTGCCGCCCACGACCGACCCGGCGGTGCTCACCCGCATCGTCGAGCTCGTGCACAGCATCTCGCTGGTCGACTCGGCGAAGCCGAATGGAGACCCTGTATGACCGACCCGCACGAGGGCCTCGACCACCTCATCAACGATGACCCGACTCGCGTCGTCATCATCGGCGGCGGCATGGGCGGCCTCGTTGCGGCGCGCGACCTCGCGCGACCCGGTTTCGAGGTGACGCTGCTCGAGGCGTCCGACCAGCTCGGCGGATCGGTGCAGCGCCTCGACCTCGAGCTCGCCGACGGATCGAAGCTGACGGTGGATGCCGGCGCAGAGAGCTTCGCCACCCGCGGCGGCCACGTCGCGACGTTCATCGACGAACTGCACCTGAGCGATCAGGTGGTGCAGCCCAACCCCGCCGGCGCGTGGCTGCAGCTGCCCGACCGCGCGGTGCCCACGCCGAAGGGCGGCATGCTCGGCATCCCCGCCACCCCGCTCGCGAGCGACGTCGTCGCGGCGATCGGGTGGCGCGGGGCGCTGCGCGCGTACCTCGACCGCGTGCTGCCGCCCCTCAAGATCGGCCAGGAGCGCAACCTCGGTCGGCTCGTGGAGCGCCGCATGGGCCGCGCGGTGCTCGAGAACCTCGTCGCCCCCGTGACCACCGGCGTCTACTCGGCGGCGCCCGACCAGCTCGACGTCGCTGTCGCCGCCCCGGGGCTCAACCCGGCGCTCACCCGCACGGGGTCGCTCTCGGGCGCCGTCGCCGAGCTGCGCGCGGGCGGCCCGTCGAAGGCCGGGTCGGCGGTCGGGGGCATCGCGGGCGGAATCTGGCGCCTGGCGTACACCGTGATCACGGATGCCCGCCGCCGCGGCGCCGAGCTGCGCACCGGTGCGCGCGTCACCGGCCTCACCCGCGACGGGGAGCGGTTCCTCGTGCGCGTCGCCGGGCAGGAGGACCCCATCGCGGCCGACGCCGTGCTGATCGACACGCCCTCTGCCGAGGCGCTGCCGCTGCTGGCATCCGCGCTGGTCGATGACGACGAGGGCGGGCTCGAGGCGCTCCTGCGCGCGCCGTGGCCCGAGGCGACCAGCGTCGAGCTCGTCACCCTCGTGCTCGACGCGCCCGAGCTCGACGCGGCGCCGCGCGGCACGGGCCTGCTCGTCAGCGACCGCGTCGACTCGGCGTTCGTCACCGCGAAGGCGATGACGCACGTCACGGCGAAGTGGTCGTGGGTCGCCGACCAGTTGCCCGCGGGGCGCCATGTCATCCGGCTCTCGTACGGTCGCGCAGGCCGCGACAACGACGCGGTGACGATGACGGATGCCGCGCTCCGTGCTCGCGCGCTGCAAGACGCCGCAGCGCTGATGAATATTCCGCTTTCGGAATCCATGGTGGTCGGGTTCGCCCGCGTGCGCTGGCAGAACGCGCAGCCGCTGGCGGCCGTCGGGCAGCGCGAGCGGCTCGCCGCGCTCGGCGCCGCGGTCGAGAAGACGCCGGGGGTCGAGGTTACGGGCGGCTGGGTCGCGGGTACCGGCCTGGCATCCGTCATTCCCCACGCCAGGGAGGCGGCGGCCCGCTTGCGTGGGCTACGCTGGCGAAAGCTGACCGATCAAGGAAGCTGAGCTGGAAACCTGATCAGAAACCGAACGAGCAGATCGCGGGGGTGTCGATGAAGGGCAAGCTGCTTTTCGTGACGGGGCTAGCCGTCGGCTACGTGCTGGGCGCGCGGGCCGGCAGAAAGAGGTACGAGCAGATCGCCTCGGCCGCGAACAAGGTCTGGCAGTCGCCGGGCATCCAGAAGCAGGTGCATGCCGCTCAGGACTTCGCCGCCGCCAAGATCGGAGATATTCCCGGCGCGGTATTCGACGGGGTGCGCAAGGTGACGAACGTCGCGATCGACCGTGCCCAGACCAAGGCGACCGGTAAGGTCCCGAGCCCGAGTTCGAGCTCACGGGCAGCGGGCGCACCGGCCACGCAGGCGGCGCGGACCGCCGCGGCTCGCGCCGCGTCCGGCGAATCGGACGCCGAGCTGCGGTCGACCGCGGAACCGCTCGACTGATCGGCTGCACATGGCACAGGGAGCACGTTCTCTTCCGGAGCTCATCAGTGAGCTCCCTCAGCTGTTCATCGCGCTCGTTCGCGCCGAGCTCAACCAGCTCAAGGCCGAGCTCATCGCGAAGGGCAAGGTCGCCGGCATCGGCATCGGCATGTTCTTCGGGGCGCTGCTGCTGCTTCTGCTGTTCGTGCCGGTGCTCATCGCGGCGGCGATCCTGGCGTTCTGCCTGATCGTGCCGCCGTGGCTCGCGGCGCTGATCGTGGCCGGCATCCTCTTGGTCCTGATCGCGATCCTCGTGATCGTCGGCATCGTGTTCTTCAAGAAGATCGGGTCGGCCACGCCGAAGCAGACGATCGGCAGCGTTCAGCGCGATGTCGACGCCGTGAAGGGAGTCGGCGACTATGACGAATGAGTACACCGGCCGCTCGGCGGAGCGCGGCGGCGTGCAGAAGGAGACCGAGGTCGAGCGCGCCCGCGCCGAGCTCGTCGCCGCCCTCTCCGAACTCGAAGACAAGGTCAACGTTCCGAAGCGCATCAAGCGACTGCGGGCGGAGGACCCGAACAGGTTCCTCGCGGGCGTCTCGGCCGTCGGCGCCGTCGCGGCGGGAATCGTGGCCATCGGAGTGACCATCCTGGTCAAGCGCCGGCACTAGAAGCCCACAACGCAGAAGTCGTTGCCACGTGCGGCCGGTTCGGCGGAACCGGGACCGCGAGACGTGGCGACGACTTCGATGGGTGGCGCAGGGCTAGGCCGCGCGGGCCTGGCCCTTCGCCTGCGCCAGCTGTGCCCGGCGCTTCCACGAGACGATCAGCGCCTCGAGCTGGGCGTTGCTGAACGACGACGGGTGGTTCGCGAGGGCGTCCGCGAACTCCTCGCGTTCGGCCGCGGAGAGGTGTCTGCTCCACGGGAAGGTGATCAGCATCTGCTCCTGTCCGGTCAGGTGCTCGACGAATTCGATGTTCTTGCGACGACGGCTACGACGAGGAACCCTCGGCGCTCCGCCGGTCTGCGGGGTGCGCTCAGTGCTCATAACAGTGGAAGTAACGCTCCTAGACGTGCTTTTATTCGATGAATGCCCCGAGCGGGCCGTGCGCACACTCAGAGTTACCCGAATGTGATGCCTTCTCAGGCCTCCCGATTTTTCAACAGCGGCCCCCGAGGGAGAGACTGGAAGCCATGACGAACTCGGCCGCTCCGGGGGCGGCATCCGCTCCGACTCCCGACGACGCAGCCGACCAGATCCCGGTTCAGCCCGACGGCTACACGCTCTGGGTGGTCCTGCGCCGAGACCCCGCACACGCGGCGACCGCCGCACAGGCATCCGATCTCGACGCCGCGGTTCGCGAGCTCGACGAGGTCGTGGCGGCGGCGGCAGGCCGCGGGGTCACCCTGCGCGGCTTCTACGACGTCTCCGGCCTCAAGGCCGACGCCGACCTCATGTTCTGGATCTGGGGCCCCGCGCCCGAAGAACTGCAGGCGGTGGCGCGCGAGCTGCGCCGCACCGCGCTTCTCAAGAACCTGCTCCCCACGTGGAACGCCATGGGCGTTCACCGCGCGGCGGAGTTCAACAAGGCCCACATTCCGGGATTCCTTCGCGGCAAGGACGCCAAGCAGTGGATCACGGTCTACCCCTTCAACCGCAGCTACGACTGGTACCTGCTTCCTGACGAGGATCGGCGGCGCATGCTCGCCGATCACGGCCGCAAGGGCGCGGCGTTCAGGGGCGTGCTGGCCAACACGGTCGCCGCGTTCGCGCTCGGCGACTACGAGTGGCTGCTGCCGATGGAGGCCGACGAACTGTCGGACCTCGTCGACATGATGCGTGAGCTGCGCTACACAGAGGCGCGCTTGCACGTTCGTGAAGAGGTGCCGTTCTTCACCGGCCGACGCATCGTCACGGCGGAAATCCCGGAGGTTGTTTCTTGACCGACCATGTGAGTGGTTCCTATCCCTTCGACGCGATCCTGCTGTCGAGCTTCGGCGGGCCAGAGGGCCAGGACGACGTCATCCCCTTCCTGCGCAATGTGACCGCGGGCCGCGGCGTTCCCGACGAGCGACTCGAAGAGGTCGCGCACCACTACCGCCACTTCGGCGGCGTGAGCCCGATCAACGCGCAGAACCGCGCCCTGAAGTTGGCGCTCGAGGGCGAGCTCGCCAAGCGCGGCATCGACCTTCCCGTCTACTGGGGCAACCGCAACTGGGCGCCGTATTTCACGGATGTCGTCGCCGAGGCCGCCGCCAACGGGCACACCCGTCTGCTTGGGCTCGTGACGAGCGCGTACACGAGCTACTCGGGCGTCGGCCAGTACCGTGAGGACTTCGAGAAGGCGCTCGCCGAGAACGGGCTGACCGAGACGGCATCCATCGATCGCATCCGCGAGTACTTCGATCACCCCGGCTTCGTCACGCCGCTCATCGAGGGCACGCAGACGGCTGTGCGGCGCCTGACGGATGCCGGGCACGAGGCCGCGCGCATCCGCATCCTCTTCTCCACGCACTCGATTCCGACCGCCGCCGCGAAGGCGTCCGGCCCCGAGTTCGGCGAGCACGGCGCCTACGAGGCGCAGCACCTCGCGCTCGCCGAGGTGATCTCGAAGGCCGTCGATGAGGCCGCGGGCGCACAGGTGCCGTGGAAGCTCGTGTACCAGTCGCGCTCGGGCGACCCGCGCGTGCCGTGGCTCGAGCCCGACATCAACGACGTGATCGCCGACCTGCACGACGAGGGCGCGACCACGGCGGTCGTCGTCGTGCCGTTCGGCTTCGTGAGCGACCATATGGAGGTGCTCTGGGATCTCGACAACGAGGCGAAGGAGAGCGCGGCCGAGGCGGGCTTCGCCTTCGAGCGCGTGCCGACCTCTGGCGTGCACCCGGCCTTCGTCGCCGGCCTCGTCGACCTGATCGTCGAGCGGCTCGAGGACACCCCGGTCGAGCAGCGCCCGCACCTCACGGCGCTCGGCCCCTGGCCCGACCACGAGACGGTCGGCACCTACATCGCCAAGGTGGGGGCAACCGCCTGATGGCTGACACGATCCGCGTCGGAACGCGCGGCAGCGCGCTGGCGCTCGCCCAGAGCGAGCAGGCAGCGCGCGCCCTCGCCCGCGCCGCGGGTCTCGAGTTCGAGCTCGTGACCGTCACGACGCACGGTGACACGTCGAAGGCGAATCTCGCGAGCATGGGCGGCATGGGCGTGTTCGCGACCGAGCTGCGCGAGGCGCTGCTCGGCGGCGAGGTCGACGTGATCGTGCACTCCCTGAAGGATCTGCCCACCGCGGCGTACCCGGGCCTCACGATCGCGGCGACGCCGAAGCGGGCGGATGCCCGTGACGTGCTGGTCGCGCGCGACGGCCTCACCCTCGAGACGCTGCCAGAGGGGGCACGGGTGGGCACCGGCTCGCCGCGGCGCATCGCCGAGCTGAAGGCGCTGCGCCCCGACCTCGCGGTCGAAGAGAACTTCCGCGGCAACATCGACACGCGCATCGGCAAGGTGTCCTCAGGCGAGGTCGACGCCGTGATCCTGGCGGCCGCCGGGGTCGACCGGCTCGGCAAGGCGGATGCCGTGACGGAGCGATTCGCGCTCTCCGACTGGCCGACCGCGCCGGGGCAGGGGGCACTCGCGCTCGAGGTGCGGGCCGATCAGGCATCCGACGGCACGGCATTCAGCCGCGCCCTGCAGAAGGGCCTCGCGAAGATCGACCACGCGACCACGCGCGCGGCGGTGCGCGCTGAGCGCGACGTGCTCGCCGGGCTCGAGGCGGGCTGCGCCGCGCCGGTCGCGACGACGGCGATGGTCGACGACGGCATGCTCTTCCTGACGGCGACGGTGTACGCGCTCGACGGCTCGCGGTCGATCACGGCGAGCCACGCCGCGGTTCTCGACTCGACGTCGGCCGCCGACCTGCTGACCGCGGCGGCCGAGGTCGCGCAGCGCACCGTCGCCGAACTGCTCGACGCCGGCGCGAAGGAGCTCGCATGAGCGAATCGCGCCCGACCCCGCAGAAGCCGCTGGGCGGCTGGCGGGTCCTCGTGCCCCGGGGCGGCCCCTGGGGGGACACGGTCGCCGCCGACCTGCGCGCTCAGGGGGCGCAGCCGGTGATCGCGCCCATGATCAACTTCGCGCCCGCCGCCGACGGCGCCGTCGTGACCGCCGCGCTCGAGCGGCTCGCCGCGGGCGAGTACGACTGGCTGACCGCCACGAGCGCCACCACGGTCGATGTGCTGCAGAGCTATCGCGCCGTGATCCCCGCGACGACCAAGGTGGCGGCCGTGGGTGAGACGACCGCGGCGGCGCTCGTCGCCGCGGGCTATCGCGTCGACCTGGTGCCGGTTGCGAACAACTCGGCGAAGGGGCTGCTGGCCGAGTGGCCCGAGGCCACGGGCGGCGCCTCGGGGCTGCGCGTTCTGACGCTGCGCTCCGAGATCGCCAAGCCGACGCTGACCGAGGGGCTCGCCCACCTGGGGCACCATGTGGACGCGGTGGTGGCGTATCGCACCGTCGGGGTGCCGGTGGACGAGAAGATCGTCGCGGACGTTCGCGCCGGAAACATCAACGCGATCCTCGTGACCTCGGGCTCGGTGGCCGAGCAGGTCGCGGCGCAGCTCGGGCCGATTCCCGACGGCACGCTGATCGCCGCGATCGGCCCGCAGACCGCGCACGACGCGCGCGACTACGGCCTGAACGTGCACCTCATCGCGGCCGAGCGGTCGGCCGACTCGCTCATCGATGCGGTGGTGCAGGCATCCCGCTCGCAGCGGCCGTAAGGCGGCGCGGTCTCGAGGCACGCGCCTCTCGTGCTCCTCAACCAGCGTGCAGGTGGTGCGCATAGGCTCGAACGGTGAGTGACGTGCTGCATCCCCATGTCCGTCCGCGCCGACTGCGCTCCACCCCGGCCATGCGCCGGCTGGTCGCCGAGACCCGGCTGCACCCCGCCGAGCTGATCCTGCCGATGTTCATCCGCGAGGGGGCGAGCGAGGCGCAGCCGATCGCCAGCATGCCGGGCGTCGTGCAGCACTCGCTCGACTCGTTCAAGGCGGCGTTGCACGAGGCGGCCGAGGCGGGCATCGGCGGTGTCAACCTCTTCGGCGTGCCCGAGGTGCACGACGCCGTCGGCTCAGGGGCGACCGACCCCGACGGCATCCTCAACGTCGCGACCCGCATCGCTCGTGAAGAGGTCGGCGACGCGCTCGTCATCCAGACCGACCTCTGCCTCGACGAGTTCACCGACCACGGGCACTGCGGCGTGCTCGACGAGGCCGGGAACGTCGACAACGACAAGACGCTCGTGCGCTACGCCGAGATGGCGCTGGCGCAGGCATCCGCCGGCGCGCATCTCGTCGCCCCGAGCGGCATGATGGACGGCCAGGTCGCCGTGATCCGCGAGGCGCTCGACGAGAACGGATTCCGCGACACCGGCATCCTCGCCTACTCCGCGAAGTACGCGAGCGCGTTCTACGGCCCCTTCCGCGAGGCCGTCGACAGCCAGTTGACGGGCGACCGCCGCACGTACCAGCAGGACCCGGCGAACCGCCGCGAAGGCCTGCGCGAGGCGACGCTCGACCTCGCCGAGGGCGCAGACATCGTCATGGTGAAGCCCGCGATGGCCTACCTCGACGTGCTCGCCGACGTGGCCGCCGTCTCCGACGTTCCGGTGTGGGCCTACCAGGTCTCCGGCGAGTACGCGATGGTCGAGTCGGCCGCCGCGAACGGCTGGATCGACCGCGACCGCGCCATCATCGAGACGCTCACGGGCATCCGCCGTGCGGGCGCCGACGCCGTGCTCACCTACTGGGCGGTCGAGGTCGCGACGCGGCTGCTCGACCGCTGAGCCCCTGCAGCGCTAACCCCTGCACCGCTGAATCCCTGCACCCCCTGCACGAGACCGAAGGCAAGGCATCCGTTGACCACTAACGAGACCGAGTTCGAGCGCGCCCGGCGCGTCATCCCCGGCGGCGTCAACTCACCCGTGCGCGCCTACCGCTCGGTGGGCGGCGCGCCCCGCTTCCTGACGTCGGCGCGCGGCGCATACGTCACCGACGTCGAGGGCCGCGAGTTCGTCGACCTGGTCGCGTCGTGGGGGCCCGCGATCCTGGGCCACGCGCACCCCGAGGTCGTGCGGGCGGTGGCGGATGCCGCAGGCCGCGGTCTCTCGTTCGGCGCGACGACCCCCGCCGAGACCGAGCTCGCCGAGCTCGTCGTCGCACGGCTCGGGGGCGGCACGGCGGCAGGCGGCCTGGTCGACGAAGTGCGCCTCGTGTCGACCGGCACCGAGGCGACGATGACCGCGATCCGCCTCGCCCGCGGATTCACGGGGCGTCCGCTGCTCGTCAAGTTCGCCGGGCATTACCACGGGCACTCTGACGGGCTCTTGGCCGAGGCCGGCTCGGGCGTCGCGACGCTCGCGCTGCCGGCGTCTGCCGGGGTGCCCGAGCCGATCGCCGCGCAGACGCTCGTGCTGCCCTACAACGACCTGGCCGCCGTGCGGGCCGCCTTCGAGGCGCACCCCGGCGACATCGCCGCCGTGATCGTCGAGGCCGCCGCCGCGAACATGGGCGTGGTCGCGCCGCGGCCCGGGTTCAACGCCGCGCTGACCGAGCTCGCCCACGAGTTCGGGGCGCTCGTCATCCTCGACGAGGTGCTCACGGGGTTCCGCGTCTCTGCGCAGGGGTACTGGGGCATCGACGGTGCGGGGGAGGGCGGCTACACCCCCGACCTCGTCACCTTCGGCAAGGTCATCGGGGGCGGCATGCCGCTCGCCGCGCTCGGCGGCCGCCGCGAGGTCATGGAGTACCTCGCGCCCGTCGGCCCCGTCTACCAGGCGGGCACGCTGTCGGGGAATCCGCTCTCGGTCGCGGCCGGGCTCGCCACCCTGCGACTCGCCGACGATGCGGTGTACGCGACGCTCGACCGCGTCAGCGCCACGCTGCAGCAGGAGGTGTCGGCGGCGCTCGCCGCCGAGGGCGTCGAGCACACGATCCAGCGCGCAGGCAACCTGTTCTCGGTGCTGTTCGCCGCCTCGCCCGCGGTGGACTACGCCGGGGTGCAGGCGCAGCAGGCGTTCCGCTTCGGGCCGTTCTTCCACAGCATGCTCGAGCAGGGCGTCGCGCTGCCCCCGAGCGTCTTCGAGGCCTGGTTCGTGACGGCGGCCCACGACGAGCGGGCGCTTGAGCGCATCGTCGCGGCGCTGCCCGCCGCGGCCCGCGCCGCGGCACAGGCATCCCCGGCCTGACCCTCGGTCCCCGGTCGTCACAAACGTGGCTCAATCGCGCGAATAGCCCGCGACATCGACGACCGGGCGGTGGGCGCTACGGTCGGTCGTCACAAACGTGGCTCATCGGCCCGAATCGGCCGCAAAAGTGACGACCCACATCCGCGACGCGACCTGGCGGACACGGCAGACTAGGTTCATGGCCGATCTGCATGTGCACCGCGACCGCCTCGAAGTGCATCTGAGCACTGCCGAGAAACTGCTTGCGCTGCGCAAGGACGACCTCGTGATTCCCCGCGACGCGATCCGCTCGGTGGCGATCACGCAGGACCCGTGGATCTGGATCCGCGGCGTGCGCGTGCCCGGGGCCGCGATTCCGCTCACGCTCGCGATCGGCACGTGGAAGTTCCACGGCGGCAAGGACTTCCTGATCGTCAAGGGGAAGTCGCGGCCCGCCGTCGTCATCGACATCGCCCAGGACGACGCGGAAGAGGCCGAGATCGCCGACGGCTACGACCGCGTGATCGTCTCGACGACGCACGCGACGAAGCTCATCGAGGCGCTGCGGCACGCGCCGGCGACGGAAGAGAGCTGAGACTCAGGCGGTCGCCGCGACGATCGCCGTCAGCACGAGCCCGATGAGCGGCGCGAGACCCTGCGTGAGCGCAGCGGCGGCGAAGCGCCTGCCCAGCGTGAGCAGCACGAGGGATGCCGCGAGCATGCTGCCCGTGCTGAGGAAGACGAGCGCCAGGCCGGCCGAGCGCAGGCCGGACGACGGCGCCCCGCTGGCCAGCAGGACGACCCCGATCGCGGCGCCGATCGCGAGGAACAGGTTGTAGAAGCCCTGGTTGTAGGCGAGTTCCCGATTGGAATCCGCCTGGGCCTGGTCGGCCACGTTGAAGCGCCGCCAGACCGCGGGTCGCCTCCAGCCGAAGCTCTCCATCCAGAAGATGTAGACGTGCAGCAGCGCGGCGAGCGCGACGACGATGCAGGCGATGACGGTGACGACCATGCGTCAACTGTGCCCGCCCGGCGGCCGGGCGGGGCGTTACGACACGTCGCGGCGCCAGGTGGTGAGGCACCCGATCACGGTCACGGCCGCGCCGTAGATCACGAGCATCACGCCGCCGTGCTGCCAGCTGAGCTGGTCGACGACCATGGCGCCCTCCGCGGTGTTCTGCAGGTCGAGGAAACTCGCCCCGACGAGCGCGTCGCTCGAGGCGCCCGGCAGGAACTTCGCGGCGCCGGCCGTCTCGACCGAGAACGCCGCACCGAGGCGCAGCAGCGGCTCGACGAACTGCGTGAACGCGAGGATGATCACGATCACGGCCGCCTGGTTCGGCACGAGCACCCCGAGCCCGACGCCGACGAAGCCCCACAGCGCCATGGCGATCACAGCGCGCCCGAAGAGATGCCAGGTCGCGTGGTCGCCGAGCTCGGCGTTCAGTCCGTAGTGCGTGAGGGCGGCCGCGCCGCTCGAGACGGATGCCGCGAGCGCGAGCGCCCCGTAGGCCGCGCCGAAGACGACCGCGGTCACGATCTTCGCCCACAGCACCGTGTAGCGGTGCGGGTTCGCGAGGAACGTCGGGGTGATCGTCTGATAGCCCCACTCGCCCGCCGTGATCAGGGCGCCGAACAGCACGGGGAAGACGTAGCCGATCGAGGTGGCGAAGCTGTACAGCGGCGGCGCGAGGTCGCCGAAGCTCGGCACGAGGCCGTGGCGGGCGTGGATCGCCCCGGTCTGCAGGCCGGCGAAGAGCAGCCCGAGGCCGCCGGTGAGCGCCATCAGATACAGCACGAGGACGAGCGCGAGGCTCCACCACAGCCGCGTCGTGAAGATCTTCGTGAACTCGGACCCGACGCCGGCGAAGAACCCGATCACAGCCCGTCCTCCCCGACGAGACGCAGGAAGGTATCCTCGAGCGACCCCGTGTCGGTGCGCAGCTGCGAGAGCTCGACCCCGGCCGCGAAGGCCGCCCGGCCGACCTCTTCGCTGCTCGCGCCCCGCACGACGAAGCCGCTGTGGCTGCGCTCGAAGCCGAGCTGCGCGGCGCTCAGCGCCTGGGCCAGATCGTCGCGGCGGGGAGCGTCGACGACGGTGCTCGGGGCGATGCCGCCCGGGCTCTGAGCGCCGAGGCCCGCGAGCGTCCCGGCGTATCTGAGCCGCCCCTTCGCGATGATGATCACGTCATCGACGCTCTGCTGCACCTCGCTGAGCAGGTGCGAGCTGATCAGCACCGTGCGGCCCTGCGCGGCGAGCCCGCGCAGGAAGTGACGAATCCATCGGATGCCCTCGGGGTCGAGCCCGTTGATGGGCTCGTCGAGCACGAGCACCTCGGGGTCGCCGAGTAGCGCGAACGCCAGCCCCAGCCGTTGGCGCATGCCGAGCGAGTAGCCGCCGACGCGGCGGTCGGCCGCCTCGGTGAGGCCGACGGCCGCGAGGGCGTCGTCGATGCGGCGGGCAGGCACGCGGCCCGCCTGCGCGTAGACCCGCAGATGGTCGCGGGCGCTGCGGCCGGGGTGGAAGCTCGACGCCTCGAGCGCGGCGCCCACGCTCATGAGCGGGCGGCGCAGCCGCCGGTAGCGCACGCCGTTGAAGGTCGCCTTCCCCGAGCTGGGGCGCTCGAGGCCGAGCAGCATGCGCAGGGTGGTCGTCTTCCCGGCGCCGTTCGGCCCGAGGAATCCGGTCACGCGACCCGGCTGCACGCTGAACGTCAGATCGTCGACGGCCTTCACGCGGCCGAATCGCTTCGTCAGGCCGGCGATCTCGATCGTCGCGCCGGGCAGCCCGGTTGTCGTAGGCATGGCCCTCCTCGTCGGGGTCGGCGGCGGGGGTGGAGCTCTTCCACCCTAACCACACCGACCCCCGAACGGGGGGGCGGGTGCGTCTACAGCGCCGAGATGGTCCAGCCCGCGGTGTGCGACTCGCCGGGGCCGAGCACGATCAGGTCGGTGCCCGAGTTGAAGGCATCGGGCGGGCAGGTCATCGGCTCGACCGCGAGGCCGACGCGGTGCAGCTCGGGGTGCAGCTCGGGCTGCGGCTGGTCGGCCGTGTGCACCTGCACCCAGGGGCACGCCGCGTCCCAGGTGATCGCGACGCCCTCGCCGCCCGCGGTGCGAACCTCAACGGAGGCGCGGCCCGCGGCATCCCGCGCCAGCGACGTGAACGCGTGGTCGATGAAGACGCTGCCGATCTGGCGCGACTCGCGGAAGTCCCACGCGCCGTCGTTCGCGGTGTCGACGGATGCCAGGCCGAGCGGCAGCAGCGTGTCAGGGGTGACCTCGAGCACCTCGTCGGCAGGAAGCAGCAGCGACCAGTCGTCGACGAGGCCTGGGCCGGCCACGAGGTAGGGGTGCGGGCCGGTGCCCCACGGGGCGGCATCCGGCCCCGTGTTCACGCCCGTGATCGCGGAACGCAGCCCGTCGGCCCCGAGCTCGTACACGACCTCGACGTCGACGCGATGGGGATAGCCGGGCTGGGCGACGATGGTCGCGCCCAGCGTCACCCGCGACGGGGTCTGCTCGATGGCGCCGAAGTCGAGCCACGTGGCGAGGCCGTGCAGCGCATTGCCGCGCTCGGGCTCGGTGAGCGGAACCTGCTGCAGGACCCCGTCGAAGCGGTACGCGCCGCCGCCGATGCGGTTCGGCCACGGGGCGAGTGCGGCGCCGCGATACGCGGGCCGCACGCTGTCGGCGTCGAAGGGCACGACGAGGTCGCGGCCGCGGTGGGTCAGCGTGCGCAGAGAGGCGCCGACCGACGCGATGGTGGCGCTGTAGTCGCCGAAGGTGAGCTCGTACTGGGTGCCGGACAGGGGTCGCGTCATACGGGCAACGCTAGCGGCTGGCGGGTCGGCCGGCGGGGCGGCCGGGGAGGGAACGGCGTTCCCCTGTCGGATGTCCGAGGCTGTCCCTAGCATGTGAGCGTGCCTCGACTCCCCGGCCCCCGCCTCGCCGTCACCGCTGCTCTCGCGGCCGCTCTCGCGGCGGCCGTCACCGTGGGAAGCCCGGGCGTCGCGGCGGCCACCCCGACCCCCTCCCCGTCGTGGCAGCAGGTGCCCTCCGGCCCGACGGGCGGGCAGCTGCCCGGGGCGACCGCGTTCGGCGACACGCCGGGGTCGACGCCAGAGCAGGTGACCTTCGTGCTCAAGGGGCGCGGTATCGCGCAGCTGCAGCAGCAGGTGCTCGCGGGAGCCGTCGGCGGCCCGCAACGCCGCCTCACGGTCGCGCAGTTCGCGGCGAGCCACGGGCAGACGCCGCAGGCGATCGGGGCGCTCACGAGCTATCTGTCCCGTTTCGGCATCCGCTCGACCGTGCTCGCCAACCGGCTCGACGTGCAGACGACGGGCACGGCGTCCGCCTACAACCGCGCACTCAACGTGAGCCAGAAGCAGTACCGGGTTCCCGGCGGGCCGGCCCGCCACGGCGCCCGGGCCAGCCGCCCGCAGAACGTGCATGCGCCGACGAAGGCGCCGCAGCTGCCCCCGCGGCTGGCGCAGGGCGTCACGGCGATCTTCGGGCTGAGCAATTACGCCGCCTTCGGCAGCAGCACGGTGGCCGCCTCGGTGCCGGGGAAGAGCGCGCCCACCCTCAGCCCCGCGACGGTCGCCGCCGCGGTGCGGAAGGGCACGAGCGCGCCTGCAGCCCAGGGCGCGGCCGTGATCTCCGAAGACGACTGCGCTGCGATCACCCTCGGGTGGCCGCGCGACTGCAATCTGCCGCAGGACTTCGCGAGCGAGTACGGGCTCGACGACCTCGGCGCGCAGCACGACGGCACGGGCCAGACCATCGGCGTCGTCACCTTCGCGTCGCTCGACGAGGGCGCGCCCGAGTACTTCTGGCAGAGCCTCGCGGCCACGCCCCAGCGCCCGCGCTCCGTCACGGTGCGCAACGTCGACGGCGGCCCGGGGGCGGCCGACGAGTACTCCGACGAGACCGATCTCGACGTCGAGCAGGCGGGCGGTGTCGCGCCCGGCGCCGACATCGTCGTCTATCAGGCGCCGAACACGGATGCCGGCGGGGTCGACGCGCTCTTCCAGGCCGCGGTCGAGAACACCGCGGGCTCGATCAGCATGAGCTGGGCGGAATCCGAGACGCTGGTGGCGTTCGGCCAGGCGACCGGCGCCGCGTCCGCCGGCTGGCGGGCGGCCTTCGACCTCGCGTTCCTCGAACTCGCCGCGCAGGGTCAGTCGACCTTCGTCGCCAGCGGAGATGCCGGCCCCTACCAGGCGCACATCGAGGACGATCTCGCGACGACGAATCTCACGGTCTCGGCC
Source organism: Gryllotalpicola kribbensis (assembly GCF_039538245.1). Taxonomy (NCBI): domain Bacteria; kingdom Bacillati; phylum Actinomycetota; class Actinomycetes; order Micrococcales; family Microbacteriaceae; genus Gryllotalpicola; species Gryllotalpicola kribbensis. The sequence continues at coordinate 13,680 of NZ_BAABBX010000014.1, read as the reverse complement.
TTCGCCGCGAGCCCGTTCGTCACCGCAGCGGGCGGCACCACGCTGCCGTACACGGTCGACTTCTGGGGCAGCTGGAGCGACGAGCAGGTCACGGTTCCCGCCGAGCGAGCGTGGAACTCGGCGTACCTGTGGGGGCCGTTCGCGCGCACCTACGAGGTGTCTTACCAGGAGGCGGCGACGGTGAACATCGGCGGCGGTGGCGGCGGCTACAGCCGGTACCAGCCGCTGCCGCCCTACCAGCGGCTCGTGCCCGGCGGCCAGAGCTTCACGGCCGTGCAGAATCTGACCGGCACGGACCCGCGCCAGCTCGCCGCAGGGCTCACGCTGCCGACCGACTGGGTCGCGAACGAGTCGCCGCGCATCGTGCACGGGCGGGCGACCGGCCGCGCGGTGCCCGATCTCTCGGCCGACGCCGACCCGCAGACCGGCTATCTCGTCTACGCGCCCGAATACGGCGGCCTGATGCCGCTCGGCGGCACCAGCCTCGTCGCGCCCCAGCTCGCCGGGGCCGCCGCCGTGATCAACGAGGCGAACCGCGGGCGCAGCGGGTTCTGGAACCCGTCGATCTACCGAGCGGCCGCGAGCCGGAACTCGCCGTTCACGGCACTCAGCACGACGGGCGGCGGCAACGACAACCTGTACTACACGGGGACCCCCGGCACGCTCTACAACCCGGCGACGGGTCTCGGCACTCCCGATCTCGGAAGGCTCGCGGGCGCGCTGCGCCGACGCTAGGGAGACGCCAGGGAACCCGCAGGTCTAGCCGGCGCATAGGCGCGGACCGATAGCGTTCTTCGTGGTGAGTGCGCTTCCGAACAACGTGCTGGTGATGATCCCGACCTACAACGAACGGGACAACGTGGAGTGGATCGTCGGCCGCGTGCGCCGCGCGCAGCCCGACGCGCACGTGCTCGTCGTCGACGACTCCTCACCCGACGGCACCGGCGAGCTCGCCGACGCGCTCGCCGCGGCCGACGAGCGGGTTCACGTGCTGCACCGCCCGGGCAAGCAGGGCCTCGGCCGCGCCTACATCGAGGCGATGCGCTGGGGCATCGCCCGCGGCTACGGGGTGCTCGTCGAGCTCGACGCCGACGGCTCGCACCAGCCCGAGCAGCTCGGCCGGCTGCTCGACGTGCAGGGCGCCGACCTCGTGCTCGGCTCGCGCTGGATTCCCGGCGGGGCGGTCGAGAACTGGCCGTGGCATCGGCGGGCGATCTCTCGGGTCGGCAGCGCCTATGCCCGCACCGTGCTCGGCCTCGGGGTCAGAGACGTCACGGGCGGGTATCGCGCGTTTCAGGCATCCGCTCTCGAGAAGCTCGACCTCGATGCCGTGCACAGCCACGGCTACGCGTTCCAGGTCGACATGCTCGCGCGTGCGGTGCGCGCAGGGCTGCGCGTGGTCGAGGTGCCGATCACCTTCGTCGAGCGCGAGCGCGGTGCGTCGAAGATGTCGATCGGCATCGTGGCCGAGGCGATGCTGCGCGTGACGTGGTGGGCGATCAGCCGGCGACGGCGCTGAGTCGCGCTGCTGCAGGCCGTCTTAGGCTCGGACCATGACCGAAACCTGGCACGACCCGTATGAGGAACTCGCCCAGCTGCGCGAGTTCGGGTCCTTCACCGTCACCAGTTCCTCCATCGACCACGGCCAGCCGATCCCGGCCGTGCACCGCTCGCCCGGGCAGGGCGGCTCGTCCGTCTCGCCGCAGCTGTCGTGGAGCGGCTTCCCCGCCGAGACGAAGAGCTTCGCCGTCACGCAGTTCGACCCCGACGCCCCCACGGGCTCCGGCTTCTGGCACTGGGCGGTCTTCAACATCCCCGCCGGCGTCACCGAGCTGCCCGAGAACGCGGGCGCCGAGGGCGGCGCGAACCTGCCGGCCGGCGCTGTGATGCTGCGCAACGAGCTCGGCCAGCGCGCCTACACGGGGGCCGCGCCGCCCGCGGGCACCGGCACGCACCGGTACTTCACCGTCGTGCACGCCGTCGACGTCGACACGCTCGACGTTCCCGAGGAGGCGAGCCCGGCCATCCTCGGCTTCAACCTGCACTTCCACACGCTGGCCCGCGCGATCCTCGTGCCGACGGCCTCGGCCGCCGACGCGAGTTAGCCACCCGAGGTGTGAGTTTGGGCGCACGATGCGCGAGTCGAGCCGCCCGAACTCACTCCTCGGTGCAGCGGGTGGCGGGGGAGCTGTCTGCCCCTCGGTAGGGTGGCCAGGTGGAAACGCATCACGTTCGAGTCCATCGCAGCGACGAGAACCTGGCCAAGGAAGACCAGCTCGCCTGGAAGATCGCGCAGCTCGCGACCGACCGGACCCCGGTCGACGACGACGTCACCGAGATGGTCGTGAACCGGGTCATCGACAACGCGGCCGTCGCCGCGGCATCCCTCGTGCGCCCCGCCCCTGCCGCGGCGCGTGCCCAGGCGCTCGCGCACCCCGTCTCGATCGGGGGAGCGGGCGCGACAGTCTTCGGCACCGCCCTGAATCGGCGCGCCTCGGTGGAATGGGCCGCGTGGGCGAACGGCGTGGCCGTGCGCGAGCTCGACTTCCACGACACCTTCCTCGCGGCCGAGTACTCGCACCCGGGCGACAACATCCCGCCCGTGGTCGCCGTCGCCCAGCACGCGGCCGCCCGCGGGCTGACGGGAGCGGACGTCATCCGCGGCATCGCCACCGGCTACGAGGTGCAGATCGACCTCGCCCGCGCGATCAGCCTGCACGCGCACAAGATCGACCACGTCGCGCACCTCGGGCCGAGCGCGGCGGCCGGCATCGGCGCGCTGCTCGGGCTGTCGGCCGACACGATCTACCAGGCGATCGGCCAGGCGCTGCACACGACCACCGCCACGCGACAGTCGCGCAAGGGCGAGATCTCCTCGTGGAAGGCGTATGCGCCGGCGCTCGCCGGCAAGGCCGCCATCGAGTCGATCGACCGGGCGATGCGCGGCCAGACCAGCCCGACGCCGATCTGGGAGGGCGAGGACGGCGTCATCGCCTGGCTTCTCGATGGGCCGGATGCCTCGTATGACGTGGCGCTGCCGGGGGCGGGCGAGCCCAAGCGCGCCATCCTCGACTCCTTCACGAAGGAGCACTCGGCCGAGTACCAGGCCCAGGCCTGGATCGACCTCGCCCGCAAGCTGCACAGCGAGTACCCGCTGATCTTCGACGACCCGGCGCGGGTGGAATCCATCGTTCTCAAGACCTCGCATCACACGCATTTCGTCATCGGATCGGGCGCGAACGACCCGCAGAAGTACTCGCCGGATGCCTCGCGCGAGACCCTCGACCACTCGGTGCCCTACATCTTCACGGTCGCGCTGCAGGACGGCGGGTGGGACCACGAGCACTCCTACGACCCCGAGCGCACCCATCGCCCCGACACGGTCGCGCTGTGGAAGAAGGTCACCACGGTCGAGGACCCCGAGTGGACCCGCCGCTACCACTCGCTCGACCCGAAGGAGCAGGCCTTCGGCGGTGCCATCGAGGTGCGCTTCACCGACGGCTCGGTGATCACCGACGAGATCGCGGTCGCCGACGCGCACCCCTCCGGCGCGAAGCCGTTCGCCCGCGACGACTATGTGCGCAAGTTCCGCACCCTCGCCGAAGACGCGCTCGAGCCCGAGGAGATCGACCGCTTCCTCGACGTCGCGCAGCGTCTGCCCGAGCTCACCGCCGACGAGCTCGGCGAGCTGAGCTTCACCGCGAAGTACGGGCATCTGGCGCAGGCTGACGTGCCCGACGGGCTGTTCTAGGAGGTCGCGACGTGCTCTACGCCAAGCAGACGGCCGCGGCCAAGCGCGCCGCGTTCCGCGAGCGGCTCGCGAGCGGCGAGCTGCTGCGCTTCCCCGGCGCCTTCAACCCGCTGTCGGCGCGGCTGATCGAGCGGCGCGGCTTCGACGGCGTCTACGTCTCGGGCGCCGTGCTGTCGGCCGACCTCGGGCTGCCCGACATCGGGCTCACGACACTCACCGAGGTCGCCGGGCGCACGCACCAGATCGCGCGCATGACCGAGTTGCCGACGCTCGTCGACGTCGACACGGGGTTCGGCGAGCCGATGAACGTCGCGCGCACGGTGCAGGAGCTCGAGGATGCCGGCGCGGGCGGCATCCACATCGAAGATCAGGTGAACCCCAAGCGCTGCGGCCATCTCGATGGCAAAGAGGTCGTCGACGACGAGACGGCGATCAAGCGCATCCGCGCCGCGGTCGATGCCCGCCGCGACCCGAACCTGCTGATCATGGCCCGCACCGACGCGCGCGGCGTGGTCGGGCTGCCCGGGGCGATCGACCGCATGAAGGCGCTGGTGGATGCCGGCGCCGACGCGATCTTCCCCGAGGCGATGGCCACCCTCGACGAGTTCGCGGCCGTGCGGGCATCCGTCGACGTGCCGATCCTGGCGAACATGACGGAATTCGGGAAGTCCGAGCTGTTCACGGTCTCGCAGCTGCGCGACGTCGGCGTCAACATCGTCATCTGGCCGGTCTCGCTGCTGCGGCTCGCGATGGGGGCGGCGCTGAGCGGGCTCGACGAGCTCGATGCTTCCGGGTCGCTCGCGGCGCTCACCGGGCAGATGCAGCATCGCGCCGAGCTGTACGAGCTGATCGACTACGAGGGCTACAACGCCTTCGACTCGGGGATCTTCAACTTCAACGTCGAGAAATAGTCCGCTGGTCGACTCGCCGAAAGCGAATGGAGACCGAGACCGAGACCGAGACCGCTCAAGGAGGAGCAATGACAGACACCGAGATCCACAAGGGCCTCGCCGGCGTCGTCGTCGACACGACCGAGATCTCGTCGGTGAATCAGCAGACGAACTCGCTGCTCTACCGCGGCTACCCGGTGCAGGAGCTCGCGGCGAAGTGCAGCTTCGAGCAGGTCGCCTATCTCATCTGGCACGGCGAGCTGCCGAGCGACGACGAGCTCGGCGCCTTCGAGGCGGTCGAGCGGGGGCAGCGCGCCTTGCGGCCCGAGGTGCAGGCGCTCATCGAGCAGACGCCGGTATCGGCGCATCCCATGGACGTGCTGCGCACTGCGGTCAGCCTGCTCGGCGCGCTGGAAACTCGGTTCCCCGACGAGCAGAGCGACTACGAGAAGGCCGTGCGGCTGTTCGCGCAGCTGCCTGCGATCGTCGCGTACGACCAGCGGCAACGCGACGGCATGGACCCGATCCCGCCTCGTGAGGATCTCGACTATGCGTCGAACTTCCTCTGGATGACCTTCGGCGAGCTGCCAGACCCCGTCGTGGTCGACGCGTTCCGACAATCGCTCGTGCTCTATGCGGAGCACTCGTTCAACGCGTCGACGTTCACCGCCCGCGTCGTCGCCTCGACGCTGTCGGATCTGCACTCGGCCGTGGTCGCGGCCATCGGGGCGCTGAAGGGGCCGCTGCACGGCGGCGCGAACGAAGCCGTGATGGCGACCTTCGCCGAGATCGGCTCGGCGTCGAACGTGCAGGCGTGGCTCGACGACGCCCTCGCGAGCAAGAAGAAGATCATGGGCTTCGGGCACCGCGTCTACAAGAACGGGGACTCGCGCGTGCCGACCATGAAGGCGGCGCTCGACACGCTCATCGAGCACTACAACCGGCCCGATCTGCTCGAGCTCTACACGGCGCTCGAGCAGGCGATGGCCGCGGCGAAGAACATCAAGCCCAATCTGGACTACCCGTCGGGGCCCGCCTATCACCTGATGGGCTTCGACACCCCGACCTTCACCCCGCTGTTCGCGGCGGCGCGCATCACCGGCTGGACGGCCCACTTCATCGAGCAGCAGGCGCACAACTCGCTGATCAGGCCGCTGTCGCAGTACGTCGGCCCGGCGCAGCGCGCGGTCTGAGCCGCTCACCGCAAATCGAGTACGCCGCATTCGATGCGCGCCGCGCGGCGCTGTCAGCCCGGCAGGTTAGCGTGTGCGCATGACGTTGACGGATGCCTCACCCGCGGCCCGCGCCGAGGAAGAGGCATCCGATCACACGCTCGCGACGACCTATGCGCCCGCCGAGCCCGTCGACCTGCGCGCGACGCTCGGGCCCATCGGCCGCGGCCCGTACGACCCGACAACGCAGTGGGAGGCGTCGTCCTCTGCGGTCGTGTGGCGCACCTTCACGACGCCCGACGGCCCCGTGACGCTGCGGCTCGAGCAGCCCGGCCGCGGCGCCGCCATCAGCGCGCGCGCCTGGGGGCCGGGCAGCGAGTGGGCGATCGCCGGCGTTCCGCAGCTCTGCGGCGCCGATGATGACTGGTCGCAGCTCGATCTGTCGCGGCATCCGTTCTTGGCTGACACACTGCGCCGCAATCCCGGTCTGCGCCTGCCCACGACGCGACGCGTCTTCGAGGCGATGGCTCCCGCGATCTTCGAGCAGAAGGTGACGAGCCTCGAGGCCTACCGCGAGTGGGCGCGGCTCGTGACCCGCTTCGGCACGATGCCGCCGGGGCCCGCGCACCTCATGCCGCGCAACCTCAGGGTCGCGCCGACGCCCGAGGTGTGGCGCGCGATTCCGAGCTGGGAGTGGCACCAGGCCGGCGTCGACCCCACGCGCAGCCGCACCCTCGTCGAGGCCGCGAGCCGGGCGGCCGCGATCGAGCGCGCGGCAGACGGCGCCGACCCGACGACCGCGCTCACCAGTCTGCGCGGCATTGGCCCATGGACCGTGGCCGAGACGCTGCAGCGCAGCCACGGCCACCCCGACCAGGTCTCGGTCGGCGACTATCACGTGCCGCACTTCGTCGGCTACGCGCTCGCCGGCGACCGGCAGTGCGACGACGAGGGCATGCTCGAGCTGCTCGAGCCATGGGCCGGTCAGCGCCAGCGGGTCGTGCGGCTGATCCTTCTGAGCGGTCGGCTGCCCGAGAGGCGCGGCCCGCGGGCGACGATCACCGATCATCGGCGTCGCTAGAAATATCCTTGCGACCATGGCCACTGGCGAGAGCGATCCGGGCGCGGGCGAGGGCACGAGCGAACTGCAGTCCGTCGCGGCCGCCGCCGTCGAGCAGGTGCGCCAGTGGCTCGCCGAGCCCGCACAGCAGTGGCCGAGCGGGGCGCGGCGTCTGGCCGAGCTGCTGCGGGAAGAAGGCGGCCTCGACTTCGCCGTGCAGTTCGTCGACGGCGTCGCCCGCCCGCGCGACCTCTCCGTCGCCGCTCGCAAACTGCACGAGCTGTCGGGGCGCGTGCCTGCTTCCCTGCATGGCGGGCTGCGCACGGCGCTCGGCCTCGGCGGCCAGCTCGGGCCGGTGCTGCCCTGGGCCGTCGTGCCCGCCGCGCGTGCGGCGCTCCGGCGGCTCGTCGGGCACCTCGTCGTCGATGCGACCCCGGCCAAGCTCGGGCCCGCGCTCGCGAAGCTGCGACAGGGCGGCCACCGCCTCAACCTCAACCTGCTCGGCGAGGCGGTGCTCGGCGAAGAGGAGGCGGGGAACCGGCTCGCGGGCATCCGCCGGCTGCTCGAGCGGCCCGACGTCGACTACGTGAGCGTCAAGGTCAGCAATGTCGTGAGCAACCTCAATCTGTGGGGCTTCGACGACGCCGTGGCGCGCATCGCACAGCGCCTCATTCCTCTTTATGAGCTCGCGGGCGCGGGCGGCGAGACCTCGGTCACGCCGGGCCGCACCAAGTTCATCAACCTCGATATGGAGGAGTACCGCGACCTCGACCTGACCGTCGCGGTGTTCAAGCGGGTGCTCTCGAACCCCCGGCTCGCGCACCTCGAGGCGGGCATCGTGCTGCAGGCCTATCTGCCCGATGCGCTCGACGCCCTGCAGGACCTCACCGAGTGGGCGCAGGCCCGCCGGGCCGCGGGCGGTGCCGCGATCAAGGTGCGGCTCGTCAAGGGCGCGAACCTGCCGATGGAGCGCGTCGACGCCGAGCTGCACGGCTGGCCGCTCGCGACCTGGGGCTCAAAGCTCGACACCGACGTCAACTACAAGCGCGTGCTCGACTGGGCGCTGACCCGCGAGCACACGGATGCCGTGCGCCTCGGCGTCGCCGGCCACAACCTGTTCGACGTCGCCTTCGCGTGGGAGCTCGCCGGCGTGCGCGGCGTGCGCGACCGCATCGATTTCGAGATGCTGCTCGGCATGGCGACGGATGCCGTCGCGAAGACCGTCGGCGGGTTGACGCTCTATACGCCCGTGGTCAGGCCCGAGGAGTTCGACGTCGCGATCTCGTACCTCGTGCGGCGGCTGGAAGAGAACGGCTCGCCCGAGAACTTCATGTCGGCGCTGTTCGAGCTGACGGGTGCGGAGTCCCGGGTCGGCGCGTCGCAGGAGCTGTTCGAGCGCGAGTGCACGCGCTTCCTCGACGCCGTCGACCGCTACGAGGCCGTGCGCGAGCCCCTCGGCGTCGCCCCGCTGCCGAACCGCCGCCAGGACCGGGCCCGTGAGTGGCAGGACGAGAATGCCACGGCCCTCTTCCACCCCCGCGTCGACCCGGTCGACCCGGGCGGGCAGGCGGCGCGCGACGCCGGGCTCACCGTCGCGGTGCTCGGGCTGCCGCAGGACGGCGGATGGGCGTCGGCCGACACACGCCGGAAGGAGGCGTTCGCGCCGCCGATGCCGGCCGAATGGCAGGCGCGCGGTGACCGGCAGACCTTCCGCAACGTCTCCGACAGCGACCCCTCGCTCGCGGCCAACCGCGCCTGGGCGAAGCGCCTGCTCGCGCGCGCCTCGGGCAGCGACCTCGGCATCGCGGCCGTCATCGCGGCCAGGGTCGCCGACGAGCGCAGGCTCGAGCAGCTCATCGCGGCCGTGCGTGCGGCCGGGGTGCGCTGGGGCCAGGCGCCCGGCAGCGAGCGCGCCGATGTGCTCGACCTCGCCGGTCTTGCGATCTCGGCCAACCGCGACCAGTTCATCGAGGTGATGGTCGCCGAGACCGGGAAGACGCTCGCCGAAGCCGACGTCGAGGTGAGCGAGGCCGCCGACTTCGCCCACTACTACGCCGCCCTCGCGCGCGAGCTCGACACCGTGCAGGGTGCCCGCTTCGAGCCGAGCGCGCTCACGGTGGTCGTGCCGCCGTGGAACTTCCCGGTCTCGATTCCGGCCGGCGGGGTGCTCGCCGCGCTCGCCGCGGGCAGCGGGGTCATCATCAAGCCCGCACCCCAGTCGAAGCGCTGCGCCGCGGTGCTCGTCGACGTGCTGCATCGTGCCGGAGTGCCGCGCGACGCGCTCGCGCTCGTCGACATCGACGAGGAATCCGCGCAGTCGAAAGCACTCATTACCGACACGCGGGTCGACCGTGTCGTGCTCACCGGGTCGTTCGAGACGGCGCAGCTGTTCCGCTCCTGGCGCCCCGACCTGCCGCTGCTGGCCGAGACGAGCGGCAAGAACGCGATCATCGTCACGCCGAGCGCCGACTACGACCTGGCGGTCGCCGACATCGTGCGCAGCGCGTTCGGGAATGCGGGGCAGAAGTGCTCTGCGGCATCCCTCGTGATCCTCGTCGGCTCGGTCGCCGACGACGCGCGCTTCCGCCACCAGCTGATCGACGCGACGCGCAGCCTGCGGGTCGGGCCCGCGACCGACCCGGCGACCCAGATGGGCCCGCTCATCCAGCCGCCGTCGGGGAAGCTCGAATGGGCGCTCACCGAGCTCGACGAGGGCGAGACGTGGCTCGTGCGCCCGAAGCCGCTCGACCGCGACGACATCGCGGCCGGCCGGCTGTGGTCGCCCGGCATCAAGACCGGGGTCGAGCCAGGCAGCCGCACGCATCTGACCGAGTTCTTCGGCCCGGTGCTCGGCGTCATGCGCGCCCGCACCCTGGCCGAGGCGATCGCGCTGCAGAACGCCGTCGACTACGGGCTGACGGCGGGCCTGCACTCGCTCGACGCCCGTGAGATCCGGCAGTGGCTCGGTGCCGTCGAGGCGGGAAATCTCTACGTGAACCGGCACATCACCGGTGCGATCGTGCAGCGGCAGTCGTTCGGCGGGTGGAAGAAGTCCGCCGTCGGCCCGACCGTGAAGGCAGGCGGCCCGAACACCCTGTTCCCGCTCGGGACCTGGGTGAGCGTGCCCGGCGAGCAGAGCAACAGCCTGCACCTGCGCGGGCTCGGCCACGATGTGCAGCAGCTGATCGAGCTCGCCCAGTCCGAGCTGTCCTACGAGGACTTCGACGTCGTGCGCCGCTCGGCCCTGTCCGATGCGATCGCGTACGCGACCGAGTACGGGCGGGTGACGGATGCCTCAGGGCTGCGGTCCGAGCGCAATCTGTTCCGCTACCGCCCCGTTCCGGTCAGCATCCGCCTCGGGCCCGGCGGAACGCTGCCCGAGCTGCTGCGCGTGCTCGCGGCGGCATCCGTGTCGCGCGCGCGATTCGATGTCTCGACCCACGTCGCGCTGCCCGCGGGCGTCGCCGCGTGGCTCGAGGCGCACAGTGTTCCGGTGAAGGTCGAAGACGATGACGCCTGGCACGCGCGGCTCACCTTCCGACCCGAGACGATCGAGGTCGGGGGGCCGGCGACGCCCCCCAAACCGATCCACCGCATCCGCCTGATCGGCGGGAACGGACTCACGGCCTCGCGTGCTCTGCGCGGCGACCCCGAGGTCGCCATCTACGACGCCCCCGTCACGGCGTCGGGCCGCGTCGAGCTGCTCCCATTCTTCCGTGAGCAGGCGATCTCGATCACGAACCACCGCTACGGGGCGATCGTCGACCTGACCGATGCGGTGATCTAGCCGAGCTCGCCGTTGATCGCCGCGACGACGACCCGCTGCGCGTCCTTCGCGCTGACGCCGAGGCTCGCCGCCTTGCGGGCGAACTGCGTCGCCGCGGCCTGCAGCTGCTGCTGGATCGCGTCGCCCTGATTCGCGATGAACGAGCCGCGGCGGCCGAAGGTCTCGACGATGCCGTCTTCTTCGAGAAGGCGGTAGGCGCGTGCGACCGTGTTGACCGCGATACCGAGTTGATCTGCCAACTGGCGGACGGTGGGAAGCTTAGCGCCCGGCGGCAGTGAGCCTTCGCGAACCCCCGCGAGAAGCTGGGTTCGCACCTGCTCCGAGGCGGGCGCAGGATTTGTGGCGTCAATTCTCAGTTCCATGCCAGATTTCCCCCGTCGATCGTTCCCCGGCCGTCAGGGCGGTTGATCGCCACGCGCGTCCCCACGTCGACGTGCACGCCCATTTGTGCAGGTCACTGCCCATATCCAACAGGGGATGCCCCACTGCCTGCAACCCGCAAGCTTGGAATCCTCGGGGAATCCCCACGATCGCAACGCATCAAACGTGGTGCATGAGGCAACACGTGCGCACGACCTGTCCACCCTGGGACTTTCGGCCCAGTCCGCGTGCATAGAGTTCCGGGCGGCCCCGACGGCGGGGCTCTCAGCTCGACGCCCCGCCCCGGTCCCCCTTCCGGTCGGCGTGTGTGCGGCTGAGAACGACCGAGTTCCCCTCCCGACCCGAAAGCCCTCGTGGCGTCGCCCCCCTGCGCCCACGACGAGACCCGAAAACGACATGCGCACCACCCTGCCCTCCCACCAGTCCCACGGCTGGCTGCGCAGGCGCTCAGCTCGCCTGCTCGCCGGTACGACTCTCGCGATCACCGGATGCCTCGCCATCGCCGTTCCCGCCCATGCCGCGACCCTGAACGCGGGCGCCGCGCCTGTGACGGCCGCTGCTGCGGCGTCCCTCAGCGCGGCATCCGTCACCGCCGCGACGACGTCGACCGCGCTCGACGGATCCCCGACCTCCACGGTCGACCTGCAGTCGCTCGACGTCTCCGACAAGATCCCCGCGCCGAAGATCGTCGAAGAGAGCTACTCGGCGGTCGCGCCGAACGTGCCGCAACTGCTGCAGAAGGCGGCGCCTCAGACCGACGCCGCGACGCTCGCCTCGACGTCGTCCGCTCTCGGCGCGACCCCCGGCCAGCGGCTCAAGATCGTCGGCGCGGCGCTCGCGTACCTCGGCACGCCGTATGTGCTGGGCGGCGCGAGCCACTCGGGCATCGACTGCTCGGGCCTCACGATGGCCGCCTATGCCACGGTGGGCATCAACCTGGTGCACTATGTGCCGAACCAGGACGCCGCGGGGCGCGTCATCAGTGCCGATCAGGCGAAGCCGGGCGACCTGGTCGTCTTCGACGACGAGGCGCACGTCGGCATGTACCTCGGCAACGGCCTGCTCGTCGCGGCGCCAGAGCCGGGGCGCAACGTGCAGATCGAGCCGGTCAGCAAGTGGTCGGGGATCGGCTATCACTTCACCCGGATCCTCAACGACTGAGCCCGATTGTTGGGCATCCCCCCAAATCTGGGAGGGTCCCGTACGGCCCGCCGCGGTCGGTCTGATAAGTTCGCCAGGTCGACTTCCGGGTCGGCACTTCGGGGGACTGAGCAAGGCGGGCCGTAACGCCCCGACGGCAAAGGGAGTAGAGCTATGGCGAGACGGAGGATCGACGCGTCTCTCGATGCATTCGATGCTCTGATCGCCGACCTGGCCGATGCCGGTGAGATCGCCCCCTCCGAGGTCACCGCGCTGCGCGCGCAGAACGCGGTTCCGCAGACCAGCGAGATTCCCGTTCAGGTGCTGAACCGCTGGGCCGCACTCGCTCCCTCCGTATCGGCCGTCGCCGCTGAGACCGGTGCGCTCGCCGACGAGGCGCCTGCGGCGGCCGCGGCGCCTGCGGCACAGCCCGCGCCGGCCGTCGAGGCGCCCGCGCGCCCGCAGCCCCTGACGCGTCGTGAAGCGCGCGCTCTGCGCGAGGCGGAGGAGCAGCTCGCCGCGGCACGCGCGACCGACCCGGTCGCCCCGGCCGTGCCTCGACCCGTTGCCGAGCGCTCGCCCGACCCCCGCGTCGAAAGCGCCGTCGAGTCGGCGGCCCGGGAAGAGAATGCGCGCCGCACGGAAGACCTGATCCACTCGCACCGCGTGCGTCCTGCGGCTGCCGAGCCCGCGCCGGCCGCTCTCGCGGCAGCTGCCCCGAAGCCCCCGCGCCGCAGCGCCCGCCGCAGCCTCGCCGCCGGCCTCGGGGCCGTCGTGCTGATCCCGTCGCTGTGGCTCGTCGTGCCGGCCACAGCAGACACGATGCCCGGGCCCGCCACCGCCGACGCCCACGGCCACACGGCCGAGCAGATCCTGCAGATCGCCGACAACGTGAAGTCGCCGACGATCAGCAACAACGACTACGTTGCCACGGCCATCGCCGCGATCGTCGCGAAGGAGGGCGGTGCATCGGCAGAAGCTGCCGAGCCCGCCATCGTCGATGCCCTCGCCGCAGGAGGCGACCGCGCGAAGATCGTCCAAACGGCGCTGAGCTACATCGGCACGCCGTACGTCCTCGGCGGCAGCAGGCACACCGGCATCGACTGCTCGGGGCTCACGCTGCAGGCCTACGCCGCCATCGGCATCAGCCTCGCGCACTATGTGCCCACGCAGGACGCCGTCGGCACCCGCATCACCCGTGACCAGGCTCAGCCCGGCGACCTCGTGGTGTTCAACAACGAAGACCACGTCGGCATCTACCTCGGTGACGGCCAGGTCATCGCCGCACCCGCACCGGGCCGGCGCGTCTCGATCGAGGCGGTCGACATCTGGGAGCCGGTCGGCATCCACTTCACCCGCATCCTTCCCGCCGGGCAGTAAGCGCCGCGCCCGCCGGGCAGAGTTCTGCCTTGCGGCCCGCTTGTGTTGCTAGGCGGCGGGGGTGAGGTTGCGTTTGGGGGTGTGGACGGCTGCGACCCATTCGGTGGCGTGGGATCCGA
>NZ_BAABBX010000013.1:0-35692 GCF_039538245.1 Gryllotalpicola kribbensis | reverse complement strand
GTCCGACACGGCCGTCTCCTCTCGGATCAGGCCGGACCCTCACACACCGTTAAACCGACAGTCCCACGCCTGCACCTTCTCGCGTGATGCGTCCGCCGCCTCAGCGACCTTCGGGGCGTCCGCGTTCTGCTGCGCAACGGCCGCGGCGCGCTCAGCGGGGGTCGCCGGCGCCTTCTCGGAGGTGGCCGGCGCTGCGGGTCGGGCCGGGCGCATCGGGTACGCGCCATTGTGATCCTTGCCACCGCCGGGCATCGCGAACGACCCGTTGGCGTCGCGCGGACCGGACTGCGGGCCTGGGGCGGGCTTCGGCCGCGGTCTGGGCTTGGGGGTCGGCCTGGGCTGAGGGCTCGGTGTTGGCGTCGGAGTTGGCTCAGGCGTCGGAGTCGGCTTCGGCTCGTCGTTCTCGGGCTTCGGCAGCGTGTCGCCCATCGAGGCCTTCGCCTTGACGGGGCGCCCCTGGCTGCTCTTGCCGGGCATGACGCTCTGCCCCAGGTTCTGCGCGGCGCCCTTTGCGGCGTTCGCCGCCTTGTTCTCGCCACGCTCGAGGAGCTTCTGCGCGCCGACCATCCCTGCAAGAGCCGGCGCCGCCCACTGGAGGTGGCCCGACGGCTTGAACAGGTTTCCGACACGCGTCGCCTTCATCAGCGCGACGACGACGCCGACGGCGATCGCCGGGCTCATCGCGATCCAGATGAGCGAGCCAGTCGAGCCAGGCGCGGCGAGCTGAGGACCAGCCTGCACGAGCCCCGCAGTGATCGTTGCGATGACCGCGAGGATCATGGTCGCGCCGAACACCGCGAGGTTGGTGGCGGCATAGGACTTGACCCATTTGAGGGTGCCGCCGTCGGGTGCCGCGATCTCCTTGAGTGCGACCGCGATGAGGGCGAGCGTCGAGATGACACTCAGGATCTTGGCGATGAGCAAGCCGATGCCGAGTCCGCCGAAAGCGATCATGATGACGAGCGCGGACAACGCGTATGCCCACGGGGCGCTCGAGCTCGCGTTTCCCCCGTCGTGGAGGTCGCTGACGAACTGCGCGGCCGCCGCGACGCCCTGCGTGTTCGTGTCCTTCGAGTCCTTGAATACGTCAGCGATGTCGTCGTCGCTGATCTGGAAGGGGGCGATCGTCTTCGAGGAGGCGGAGCTGCGCCACCAGGTGGTGCACGCATCGTCGGAGATCCCGTGCACCCCGTCCCACGCCGGGCGCACCGTGACGGTGATCACGCCGCTCTTCTCGCGCACGTCGCATGCCGCCCACGCCACGGCGCTGGCCGCCGTGTGGTCGTCAGAGTCCGTTTCCAGGCCCCATGCCGCGCTCTGGATGTTCAGCTGCGCGTCCGGCGACAGGCCCAGGTCGGTCGTGATCCCGATCCTCGACAGCCACCCGCCGACGGTCGCGCCCGCGCCGCTCGGCGTGGAGTTGTCGAGGAGTGAGGAGTCGCCGAACGTCGCGATCACCTGCTGACGCGGTGTGGCGGAGGCGTTCCAGTCGAGCAAGTGACAGAAGACCTCGTCCCCATACGTCGCCTGGCTGCTCGACGAGATCGGGTCGTTTCCGAGCTGCGCACTCTTCCAGACGAGCACCGCGCTGTCCGTGTAGAGGCCTGAAACAATCTGCGCGGGCGAGCCTTCGTCGAAGGAACGCGAGAACGCCGACTGGTACCCCTTGTCGTAAGCCTTCTCGAGGTTTGCGAGGTACGTGTTGCAGCCCGTACCCGAGGCTGCGGCAACGTCGGTGATCGTCGAGTCATGCTGCAGAAGCTGGGCCGCCGGCACCGAGCCAAGCTGGGAGCCGATCTGCGCGGTCTCCGATGCGATCCACGTCGGGCTACCGAAGCCGGGCTTCAGCGAGCTGCCGCTACCCGTCGTCAACCCGGCGCCCCCGACCATCACCGAGATCAGACCGAACAGCACGGCGATCGAGCCGAAGCGCTTCCACATCGCGCCGTTGCCGGAACGACGGGCCTGGAAGAACGCGGCGAGAAGACCGGCGATCACGATCGCCACACCGATCGACATCGTCGTCGCGCTGCCCCCGACGACGATGGACCCGACCTTCGCTGCGATGACGTCGATCGGGCCGCCGAGGAGCTTGATCGGATCGAAGCTCGTACCCCAGGCGACGAGAGACTGAGCGACCTGGAAGAACAGGTTCCCGAGACCCATACCCATCCCGGCAGTCGCCGTGCGTGTCGTGTTCTGCAGGCCGGACCAGATGTGACCGGAGTAGTCGGAGACGATCTTCGATGTGGCATCGGCCCACCGCGTCGCCGTGAGATTCGATGAAAGGGAGGGATCGAAGTAGGCACACTCAGTCTTCCCCGCGACCGTCGTCTTCACGACGCCGTTCGCCGAACAGGAGTCGGCCGCGAGGACGACAGAGCTGGTGACCGCCGTGTGCACCGGCTCAGCCGCTTGAGCCGCACCCCCGCCCACGAGAAGGACCACCGCGACGATCGACGCGGCAAGCGTCCCGGTGACGGCGCGGACGATGCTGGGCTTCTTCATGTCCAGCGTGTGTACGGAGGCACCCCAGCGGAGGTGCGACATCGCGCGCGTCCGACGGACTATCCGCGCGTCGACCGATCTCCCGTATCCGCTCTGCCCGGGGACAGCTCCTCATGCTGTACGAAGTCACCGAGGTCCGAGGACCCGCGCGCGTACGGTTCCCTCACCCTGTACGGACCTGGGGATTCCCTCGCTGTTGCCCGGCTGTCTCCGCGGGGATGTCGCACTCATGACCGCCGTGATGTCCGCCAGATACGCCGCGACGGGACGCCCGTCGATGCCGACCAGGCAGTCACGCGTGCGCCGTCCGGGATCGGCAAAATACGGGCTCAAACGCGCTTGTGCTCTCCACGAAGTCGGCTGCACTTGCCCGATAAGAGCACCGAATCCCGCGCGACCCCCTCGTCTTATGCAGCGACTCGGGGGCTGAGAATGCCGACGACCTCACAGTGCGCGAAGCGGGGCCGTCTGCTGAGCCTGCGACAAGAGCCGATTTGGCCCATTGGTCTCAAGCCACTGGACCATTCCCGATCTACGTCACGGAGTCATGCGACAGACGCCTTGGGGGCACTGTCCCCAACTTCGGCGAATGGGGACAGTGGTGTCCCCAAGCGGCGGTCCTTCCCCACCGGCCTCCCATCGTCGGCCGACCGCACCTGTCTCCCCCACGCGCTCGCACGTTCTTCACACGGCGTCCGCAACAGCGTCCGCCGTCCGGCGTCACGTTCCGTCCCGTGGGTTCGCCCCGTTCCCGGTCCCGCCTCTGTCCTTCGTCACGCCGACGAGCAGCTGACTCCTCGCTTACGGACCGTCATCGTGCGCGCCGACCGGGGCCCCGACAAACCCGCGGCTTCTTCACACGGCCTCCGACTGTCGGCCGTCCTCCGTCCCGCCGGCGACCAGCCTCCGTCTCGCATCCTTCACGCGTCCGCTCGTCTCGCCGCCGGCGTGCAGACGTCACGAGAGTCGGGACGAGCCGACCGGGCATCCGCCCGGCGTGCAACGGAACGCCGACAGCGCGACGCCGGTTCGCAGACGTCCGGGCATGCGCCCGGCGCGCAACGGAACGACGGCGCCGAGCTGCCGGAACGAGGCGGAGCAGCGGGACGCCCGCTGGGCGGCGACGGGACGAGAGCGGAGCATTCGCTCCGCGACTGAGCGCCTGTTGGCGCGATGTGAGCGAGCGCAGCTCGCGAGAGGCGGCACGCGTAGCGGGACGCCGGACCCAGGAGCCCGAACGCAGTAGAGCAGCGGGACGCGGCGCGGCGGTGACGGATCGGGAGCGGGGCATTCGCCCCGCGAAGAGCGCCTGTTGGCGCGAGGAGCAAGACGCCGAAGACGGCGCAGCGACGTGAGCGAGCGCAGCTCGCGAGAGGCGGACCTGCGAAGCAGGGACGCCGGCAACAGCCGGCTCATCTGTCGCCACCCCTGATGCTCGCGCCCCTCCCTGGAGGGGCGCTCGCCCACCTGAGATCGGCTACCGCCGGACCGCGCGCGGCTATCGCCGCTCACGAGCAGCGCGCTGCTCGTCATTCGGGGGCCGTACACACGATCGGCATCTGGCAACCCGACAACCCCGATGGAGCAGAAGATGACGGAACTCACCGAAACGATCCGCGATGCGGTAGGCATCCCGCAGTCCGCGTCAGAGATGGAGGCGCTGCGCCGAGCGCTTCGTGCACGCCGCGCGCTGACCGACGATCAGGCTCTCGTCGAGCTCGTGAATGAGGCGCGTGTCTCGGTCGGGGATGACGGTGTGGCGCGCGCTTTCGGCACGGTGCCCCGCGTCCTCGAGATCGCCTTCGGCCCAATCAACTGACGCCGAAGTTCTGAGGCCCGCGGTCGATGCGATCGCGGGCCTTTTCCATGCCCGGGCCGCCGAGGGGACGTGGACGTGTCGGGCGGGCGCCGCATTTGTCCAGGCGAGCGGCGCTCGTCGGGAGCGCCAGACCATCTGGAGCACCACATGCCTCTGCCCGTCGTCATCGACAGCCTCGACCTTGAAACACCGGGAGGCGACCTGAGCGCCGAGGAAGGCGAGCTCGCGGGAGCCATCGCCCGCGTCCGCCCGAGCATCGACCCTGAGCAGGCGTTGCTCGCCAATGAGCTGTACCGTCTCCTGAACGAGCTCAATGAGGACGAGCGCACTGCGCTTCTCGGGATCGCCGGGCAGTTGCGCGCCGACGGCAAAGCGATGAGCGTCCAGCGGATCTCGTGGGAGATCGGCACGACGCAGGCCCGGGTTCGTGAGCTCATCGAGAACGCCCGGCACAAGGTGCGCGACGCGCTCCTCTCCAACCCGCTCATCGACCTCGACTTCGAGGTGGCGCGGTGAGGGTCGCGGCAGCAGAAGAGCGCGAGCTCGGCCGTCTGCTCGACGAGCTACCAGGGGCGAGCGAGACCGAGGCGCGCGTATCGGTCTCCCGCATCCTCGCGATCATGGCCCCGGTCGCCCAGGGCGAGAGCCGCCGATGGGCCCAGCAACACGCCGCCGACATGCTCCAGGAGGGCCTCACCCACCTCATCTCAGAGCTGCACCGCTACCGCCGCGGCGAGATCCAGCTCAAGGGCGAGCGCAAGGCGAACGGCGAGCGGAAGGCACCCGTCGGTCTGCTCACCGCTGTCGTGCGCACCGGCGGCCCGAAGCGGTTCACCGAGACCGGGCAGGCCTATGTGGGGATGACCGGGCTCGTCAAGGAAGTACGTCACTCGAAGAGTGCTCGGGCCGCAGTTGAGGAATGGACGATCGCCCACGGGCACCAGGATTTCGATGCCCAGGCGATCCGCGACCGGTACAACCGCGGCAAGCACGTTGACACGAAGATCTCGCTCGCCGAGGTGCGCCGCGCGATCAAGGAGTACGAGCTGTGAGGCGCGGGTGTGGAGCCGTACACACACGGCCTATGGATGAGATCAGGCGGGTGCTGCGCGACGGACGCCTCGTGCGGCGGCTTGCCGACGATCGCCTCGTGCGACGCCTCAGCGAGGACCGCGGCGAGGACCGCGGCGAAGCCGACCCGATCTCCACGATCGTCGCAATGGTCGTCATGGTCATCCTCACGATGCTCCTCGGGGGAATCGTGACGATGGGCATCGCCACCAGCCAGCTGAACCGCGCGAACGCGACCGGAGTGCAAGCGCTCGAGAAACTGATCGCGTCGTGGGAGACCGAGCCGTATGGAGCTACCGACCATGCTGTGACCTCGAACCCGGTCGCGCAGAACGTGACGATCTCCGGGAGCACCGCCAAGCTCTACTACTCGGTGACCGAGGACGGGGCCGGCGTTCGCACGATCCATGCGGGCGTCGCACGCGGCTACCTCAGCTGGCCGCCGAAGGCCGCGGCAGACTGCTCGACACAGCTCACCAAGACCACCAACACGTGCGTCGTACTCACCGGTGTTTCCTACCCGGCACCCACCGACCAGCTACCGCAGACGCCCACAGGCATCATCTTGAAGACAGCTGCCGCAAGCCGCGGAATCTCCGTCGCGCAGCTGTCGCTCACCCAGATGAGCTCGGCGAACGCCCTTGACATCCGCCTTGAGATCCAGCCGAAGAGCCTGAGCGCGGCGACCCTCGCGACGTGGCGGGCCGCGCTCGTCTGCGCAAACGGGCAGGCGCTCACGAGCTCGACGCCCGACTCGGCGTTCTCGACGGCGGCTGGCGGTTGGTCAAGCGCGCGGGTGACCGTGGCGAACGCGGGTGCCGCGTGCCCCACCGACACCGCGCAGCTCGACATCTGGTCGACAGCAGCTACGCAGCCGACGACCGCGCAGATCTCAGATGTCCACGTCTACCGAGTTGCAGGAGGAGCCCAGTGAACCAACGCATTCGAGAGCTGCTCGCCGATGACCGTGGCTTCGGGATGATGGACGTCATCCCGATCCAGATCCTGGTCGTCGGGGTCGTCATGCTCACCATCACGTGGAGCGGGATGCTCGTGCAGACGAGCGCGCAGACTCTTCACGCCGACGAAGCGCGCGCTGCCATCCAGCAGGAGGCGGTCGTCCTTCTCGAGCAGGCGAACACATCCGGCTTCGGAAGCGTGAAGGTAACTGGGGTCGCCGTTGAGATGCCGGGGCTCCAAGAGAACGTCACGCTCACCAAGTGGCAGATCGACCCGGCAACCGATGCGATCGACGCGACATTCACCGCCCGGACGCTCTCCCCGATCCACACACGCACAGAGACCGCCCAGGTCGTGATGACGGTCTCCGGTGTCGCCCAGTACGCCGGGGCCTCCGGAAGCCGACAGGCCTGGACCACCGCGACCAGCGGCTCGCCCTCCATCGCCTACCGAGTCATCTCGCCGACTGACATCGAAGGAGACAACTGATGCACCTCTGGAAGCACGAGAGGGGCGCCGCTGACCCCGTCCTCATGGTCGGGTCGATCGCCGTCGGTCTGATTCTTGTCGCGTTCAGCGCGGGGATCATCACGATGGTCGTCAAGTACATGGGCAGCTACAGCCAGACATCCGTCGTGCAGGCGTCTCTCAACCAGGCGCAGCAGGCGATCGCCAACGACGGAGCGAGCTCCGCGCACGTGGCCGTCGCGGATGGGGCATCCGGGCAGAGCCAAGCGGTCACCTTCTTCTCCCCGCTCGCCGGTAACAAGCAGGGCTACGCCTGCCGCGTCTCCACGTGGCAGGCGAAGACGGTGGCCCTCGGCGAGAAGCGCGGAGTGCTTGGGGAGTCGAAAGTTCGCGGGCAGGGCATCGTGCTCACCGACACCGTTCGTATGTCGAAGGATGCAAGCTGCTCGACGATTCCGAGCGGAGCCGGAGCCACTCCGATCACCGTCGAGGGCTGGGCCGGGCTGCCCACCTGGACCCTCGAGAACTCCGTCGGGTCCGCAGTCAAGTGGAGCGGTGGAAAGGTGGCCGCGGTCACCGCCGACGCGAAGACCAAGAGCCAGGGTTACGCCACGTCGACCGAGATGAGCGACCCGAACGTCGCTACCGTGATCCTCACGGGAACTATCGACCTCCCACTCGGCGGGAAGAGCACGGAGACCCTCACCGGTCACGGCGTGCGCGACGATGCGATGCCCGCGAATCCCGCGACCAGCGAGACTCCCCCGGGCCGGACGCTCTTTCAGCCGAGCGCCCAGCCCACCGTCAAGACAGCGAACTCCGGATTCCCCAAGATCGCCGGCGAAATCCAGGGCATCACGGTGGCCGGCGCTGACAACGCGCCGCAGTGTGGCGCATTGCCTTACGCGAGTGACTCCGTCGTCGTGGCGGCCGACGTGCCCTCGGGCAACGCCACCACCTACTCGAAGACCATGGTCTACTCGTCGACCGGGATCGGCGGGAACCTGCCGCTCGGAGCGGGCGGCCGCGTCAAGGTTTCGCTCACCCAGGAGTGCGTAGCGGTTGCCGACGGGGGTAACCAGAAGCCCGGCACGCCTCTGACGAAGACCGTCACGTTCACGCAGCCGCTGCCCGCGCCGACGGTCACGCTCACCGAAATCAGTCCGTCGCAGTGGAAGGCGAGCTGGGGAGCCGTCTCGTCTCTCCCAACGACGTTCACAATCTCGGAGAAGATCGCGGGCGGGACCTTCGCGAGCGCGACGACGACGGGGACGTCGATCACTTTCGACACGCCAGCGCCCGCATACGGCACCCAGATTGGCGTATCCGTGAGCGCGGCGGCCGGGGTACTCACCTCGACCGGGAACGTGAGCAGCGGGACCGTCGGATGGCCGGGGACCAGCTGGGTCGCGTACCTTCACGGGACCGGGTCAACGGGAGAGGCGCCTCAGTCTCACACGGTGTCGGCGACAGGTGCCGGGTGTCCTGCTGGCACAAGTCAGCAGCAGAGGGCCCTGGACACAGGCCTCGGGCTTGATTCGGGATTCACGAGCGGCACGGCCAGCTATTGGGTCAGCGGGGAATCGTTCAGCGAGACCCTGCGCGCCATCGGACAGGTGCGCTGCGCCACGCCGTACTCGACGAGCCCTACCGTACAGACGAGTGCGGCATGGACGGTCAAGGCCGCGCCTCCGGCTGCACCGCGAGCGAGCGAGTGCAACGTAATCAAGTTCTCTGGTGGCGCTGCAGCGGGCGTGTACATCACCCAGCTCAACTACTCCTGCTCAAGGGCGGGTGTCGACGAGTGGCAGGCTCAGGTGCAGGCAGTAGACGGCCAGGGCGAGAAGCATGACTTCGACGTCGTTACGGGCGGAAATGGTCAGCAGATGGCTCTCATGGGGTGCACCATCTTCCCCGGGCTTGCTTCGTTGGACGTGTTCGTGCGGACCCACAGCAGCGGAGGCTGGTCGGGCTGGACGGACATTCCTATCCGATTCGCCGATCACGTGCCCGGCCCGCAGTGCGCGTAGAAAAAGGGAGCCACCGAGATTGGTGGCTCCCTTTATCGCCCGCGTGTTACTCCGCGACGACTACGACGAAGTCGGGGTGCCCGGCGATGGCGGCGTTGGCGGCGGCTGCAGCAGCCGCGGCCGTCGGCCAACCTGCGCCGTTACCGGCCACCAGCGCGGGAAACCCAGAAACCGAGCCGGCGACCTTCCAGGCCGGCGACATGCTGAAAGGCGGCACCGTACCCGCGTCGCCGAGGCCGCGGTATACGAGGACAACGCTGTGCTCCGTCTGCACCGAGACGAGGGAAGCGCGACCGTTCGCCGAGGTTTCTACTGCCTCGTGCGCGGACTCGCTCGTGCCACTCAGCTGAACCTTCGCAGCCGCCTGCTTGCCAGCATCCGTGAGGACAGGGGCGGGAACTGGCGCGTTCTCTGACACTGCGACCTTGGAGCCGTTCGCCATCGGGTAGGCGACGTAGCCGTCGGGGAGGGTGGTGTCCGCGGTCACGATCGCGCCGGGCGTGACCTCCGGCTTCGACGCCTCCGTCTTGGTGGGCGCCGGAGCCGTGCTCGGTGCTGACGTCACTGCCGGCTTCGCGTCCGTGTGGGTCGAGCCGTGGGTGGCGCAGCCGGTGAGGGCGAGCGCGACGAGCGCGACGCCGGCTGCGGCGGTGAGAATGCGGGTGCGAGACATGAGTTCCTCCGGTGTGTGAGACCGGGTTCCAACCGGCCGGGTTGACGAATCCGAGGGGCCATGCCGCGTCGTGGTTCTACAACCCCTATGCGCGGCTTGTCCCGCCGGTACTCGGATAAATGCGGTCAACCCATGGGGACGTGGACAAGAGCGGCGGGCGCCAGCCCGTACACACACCGGATATGGCGACTCAGCTGATCCCCCTCGACACCGCCCACTCGGCGATCGCCGACAACCGGTTCCGCACTACAGCGCGCCCTGACCCGTTCTACTCCGGGCTTGCTGACCAGCTTGACGGGCTCGTCACCCGCCGCCCGGAAGGCTCGCGAGAGCAACTCGGCGCAGGCATGCAGGAGCTTCTGCGGACGCTCGGCATGAGGCGCACCCGCGACCAGCGACTCGACCTGGCAGCAGGGCTTCTCGGCTGGCAGCTGGGGACCGCCGACCAGTTCGCGGCGCTCCTCGGGAACGCTGAGCTCCTCGGGCGTCACCAGCACTCAGTCCGCGACATCATCCAAGCGGGTGTCGCCGCCGAGGTGCCATTCTGGCGGCTGCCAGGGAACCGCACGCGGGTCCTCGCGCTGGCCGGCGGGCGCAGGTTCGACAGGCTCGTCGCGCCGGCCCTGACGTTCCCCGAATGGCTGAGTACAACAGCGGGCCGCTCCAGCGTGCCGCCGCGTTCCGCCAGGCACCTTCTGGCGTTGGAGCTGGCTCTGAGACTGGCGGAGTTCACCGACATCGGCACGGTGCTCGGCCCGAGCCTCTCCGATCCGGCGGCGATCGCCGGGCCGATCCCGGGTTTCAAGCCGCAGCCGGCGGATCTGACTGTCGTCCGCCCGGATGGTTTGCGGGTGCTCGTCTCCTTGATCACGAGCCCGGGCCGCTCCACCGAAGATCGTGTCCGCCGTTTCATCGAGCTCGTGCACCATTCGCGCCTGCGCGATTCGGGGGTCGTCGTCTTCTTCATGGTCGCGCCGTCGTCGTCCGATGAAGCATCTGACCAGACAGACACCCGGACCCAGGTCCGCCACCTGATCCGCAAGCTGACCCGCGACTGGGCGGGGACCAACGTCGACCGTACGGCTGATCGGGTGTTCCTCAGTGACTGGCGGACCCTCTTTCCCGCATCTCACGCTGCGAGCCCCGAGTTCTTCTCGCTGACCGTCGAGACGCCAGGCGCCGACCATCAGACAGCGCTCCTCGACTCTTCCGATCTGGTGTTCGACTCGGAACCTCGGCACCTCGAGGTGTTCGACAACGCCCAGCAGCTGCGCGCCATCCCTCACTGGCTCCGCGCCTATCAGAAGCCTGTCTGGCCTCAGGCGATCACAGCGCTCGGCCTCCCGGGTATCCCACGGCTTCACACCGCTCGCGAGACGCTCGGCGGGGCGCGCGGCGGGGCGCAGGCGACGACCGTTCCGTGGCGCCTGGCGTGAGGTGGCGCCCGTACACACGTTGGTCATGAC
The DNA here is from genome assembly GCF_039538245.1 of Gryllotalpicola kribbensis. Lineage (NCBI taxonomy): Bacteria > Bacillati > Actinomycetota > Actinomycetes > Micrococcales > Microbacteriaceae > Gryllotalpicola > Gryllotalpicola kribbensis. Next base: position 24,697 of record NZ_BAABBX010000013.1, on the reverse strand, counting down.
GTTGGTATCCGACATTGAGCAGCAGATCGAGATGAGGCGGCCGTCCGTCACGTTCGACAGGATCTGCGAGGAGCTGGGCGCCGCATCGGCGCACATCCCACGGTTCCCGGACGGAGAGCCCGACTGGTCGCGAGCGTCCCTGTGGCTGCTCGCTGACGAGATCGAAGCGCGGGTCCCGAAGATGGATCACCGACCGCCGAAGAACGGCGAATGGGCGGGGATCGTCGCCACCGAATACCTCGGGTTCGTCGCGCTCGGGTTCGCCGGGTGGCAAGGGCTCGACGCTCAGCACGTCGTCGCGGTCGTCTCGAAGAACGCGGGGGCTCTCCTCGCAGAGTGGCGGCGCGGTGCTTCGCCTTCGGAGGCCGCCGACGTCCTCGTGAAGCGAGGCTCCCTGTGATCACGCTGGCCGTCGGAATCCGACGCACCCGCGAAGACCAGGCGCAGTTCGGCGACATCGTCATCGTTGATGACGACGGGTCGTTCTCGGCGCCCGCTGGCTGGAAGTCGATCATCGATCGCCGCCTGCGTGGTCGCGCTCGAATCGACGGTCAGACCGTCGTCGAGGCGATCAGGGCGATCGCCGACCGGCAGCACACACTCGTCCATGAGGTGGTGTGAGCGTGTGCCGAGGGAAGAACGACGCGAAACCACGACGGTGCGACTGTGACAAGCCCAGCGATCGACGACGCGCTCGAGATCGGAAGGCTTACGCGCGGAGGAAGGCCGCGGGTGCGGCAGCGAACACGGCTTCGATAGCGGCTGTGAAGCAGACAGTGGGCTCGGTGCTCGCGGGCGCGTCGTTGGAGTCAGCAGAGGTGGAGCTGAAACCGATCGCTGCACCTACCCCGATCCTCATCGATCGGAAGCAGCTCGAAGACAAGCTCGGAACCGGAGTCCCACAGCTCACCCTCGTCGAGACCGATGCCGAGGAACTCGCCGAGCTCATCGATCGCGGGTCCGTGATCGTCGAGCAGCACCGCGACGAACAAGGGAAGCTGATCGGCCTCCTTCTCGACACCGGCCACCGTGTGGAGCTCCGCGGCGCGCGGTTCTCCGACGGGCTGGTCACTCTCGAAGTCGGCGGGGCCACCGCCACATTCAGACTCGACGAAGATGACCGCCCGGCACCCGGCGCACCCGACTGGACGGGGGTTGACGGGTCAAGGCGGGAGACAGTCGAAGCGGGCCGCGAGCGACTCGCCGCGGTCACCGCACTCGCGTGGGAAAAAGCGGGCGAGCGGCGGCCGGAAGACCTGGGTGAAGTCGTCGAGATGGCGGCGTCCTATCTCGGGTCGGTGCGTACGGCGAGTCGGGTCCTTGACGGGGCTTGGAGCTCGGCGGTTGGGATCTCGGATGCGGAATGGCGAGCTGTCGCGGCTGAGAGAGACCCGGCTACTCTCGCGCTTGTTACGAAGGCTTTCGAACGCTGGCACAAGCTGAGCGGAGTCCTCGTGCACAACCTGCAACGCGCGAAGGCGCATGGCGGCGGGAAGCTGCCGGCTCAGCAGCAGGCGTGGCTCGACGATCTGACCGAGATGCGAGATGGGCTCGCGGGCGAGATGACACGGCTCAGCGAACTCCCATCTGGTTCTATCGCCAAGACCGAAAGATGAGGCATACTTCCGAACATGCCCGACGACGTAGACCAGCTGGTCTCCGACACTGAGGATGCCGCGCTAAGGGTCCCTTTCCGAGTCACCGAGAACTTCAAGCTCGGGCCCGGGCTCGACCTCGGGCCGACTACCGGTCGCTTGGACGCGCTACTGAAGCAGTTCGCCGTGGCTCACGGGACGCGGCTCCGTCGCGTATGGGTCAGCCAGGCAGGCACCCGCGCATTGAAGCTCAACGTCCTGATCGACGCCAACGACATCGTTTCGGCATCGCACGAGGCAGAACAGATCACTGACGATATCAAGACGGACCTCGCCGATTCCGGCTTCACGGTGATCACTGCTGGCGCACCCCTGCCCTTGGGGAGTACTCCCAACCGGCCCGAGCTCATTCTTCAAGGAAGCAGCATCGCGCGAGAAGTCGCCTGAGCGTGTCGCGAACACGCGGCGAAGAGCGCGCAGCGAATGGCTGGCGAGGCTTCATCACCTGGTACCCGCCGGCGCTCGGTTCCGCCGGGTCGATCATCGTGGCACTCAAAGACCACCTCGCGGCTGGCGGCTGGGTCGCGCTCCCCGTCGTCGGGGGCGTAGCGCTCTCGCTCGTCGCGACCATCATCGGCGGCACTCGAAAGCCGACTCGCGAGAAGTTGATGACTGCGACCGAGGAACTCGACAATGCTCTATCGCGCTACCAGTCACCCACGTCGACTCGCAACATGCTCCTACTCGGGCAACTACTCGCGTACCTGAAAGTCGATACCAACGACACAAGAGCGTCGCTCTTCGCGCGTCGGGGAAACGACGACGAATGGGTGCTCGCCGCCAGGTACTCAAGAAACCCGATCCTCGGCGCTTACAGCGGGCGGGTTTACGCGGCCAACGAGACGATACTCGCGGCAGGGTGGGCTGGCGTTGAGACGGTCTACAACGTGACTGCCTCAGACGCGGAGTGGGCGGAGGCCTACGCCGCGGTCACCGGCGCGTCCGTCGAGTACACCAGGAAGCTCCACATGAAGACGCGGACGAGCTTCGGAATGCAGATCAACCACACCGAGGACCACACGCAGCGGGCTGTAGGGGTGCTGATCCTCGAAACCCTTGTACCTGGTCAGCTCACCGTAGACATGATGCCCCGGATTCGGCGTCACCCGATCTTCCCGCTGCTCGCCATTGAATGCGGGCTTCATCTTGAAACACGAGACGCCCTTTCCGATGACGCCGTAGCAGTGATCCGCAGGAAGGTTGCGAAGGGCGACAAGAAGGGCAAGCACAGCGGCGGCAATGTGAGCGCGGCCGCTCGCAAGCGATAGTTCGTGAGTCATCTACCCCACGGTGGCGCCGGGAAAACGCGTGGATGATGCTGCACGACCTCAGGAACGGACCCATCAGTTAGCTCGATCAGGTCGCAGTCGGCGTCCGCGTATCTCGCTCGGCCGCTTTCGACCAGATCGTGATTCGAAATCCGTTCTTCCAACTCGGCGCCGCTCGAGTAGTTGGCGTTCCAGTCCAGTACGTCCTCGCGGCCGACATAGTCGAACAGCTCAGCCAGCTGTTCCAGTGAGATGACCATGACCGATGACACACGTCCACGATCAGATGTGACGGCGAGACTTGTGGTGCCGTCGTCCTCGAGAGCCAGCTGGAAGAAGAAGCTGTGGATGACCTGGTTGCAGAGCCGTGCAACGTCGACTTCCGCGACCGTCTGCTTCTCCTTGTCGTAGAAGTCGGTGACGAAGAACCGATCCAACGGCCGCGGCACTCGGCCGGTCAGCGGCCACTGCCGCACGCGCAGGCGACGTTGCGGCAGCCGCGTCGATGTCTTCCTTGACTCGATCAGGCGCCGGATCGAATACGCGCCGAACATGATGTCGCGCTCGACGAGGTAGTAGGTGCGCTCCGTCCACCGGCGCTGCACGTCGCGAGTGCGGAGGCGGCGGCTGATGCGGATGAGGTCCTCGCGCCAAGGAACCGAGTCGGAGATCACAGCGGTCACGGTAGCGCCTGATAAGGCGAGCGATCATGCCGGCGCTCGTGTCGCGGTCCACGCCCGATGGCCGGACGTCAGTACAGTCAGCCGAGACGAATGGAGCGGGTGGCGGCGATGCAGGTTCCTAAGACGCGCGGCGTGCGTGTAAGGCCCGAAGGGCGCACCGGCCGTCCGACAGAGACGGGTGAGGAAGAAGCGCAGGCCGCCGCACTACTCCCGCCACTGTGGGCTCGTATCGATGAGCTGCTCACCCTTGACGACCGTGGATACTTTGAGCTGGAACCCGGTTCAGCGCTCGATCTCGACGACTGCGTCTCGTATCCGCACAAGATCTCCGGGAACCCTCGCCTCGGGATCATCGGAGCGATCGACCACGTCCGCGCGGTGCGGATGATCATCGACACCGGAGCGGTCCCCATGAACTCACTGTTCACGCTCCTACGCTCCGCGCTCGAAACCGCCTTCAGCGCGATCTACCTACTTGAGCCTGACGCCCGCGACGAGCGGATCAGGCGAGGTCTTCGAGATCTCCACCAGGAGATGGTTGACGGTCGCAACATGCGCGCCGACTTCGGCGCGCTGAATCCACGCAAAGGCGACGAACGGCGAGTAGACGCGTTGCGTCGGGCTCTCGCCGGCTACCCGGCGGCGGGCCCCTGGGCGCAGATCAAGGCGCGCACGGAGGGAAGCACAGCGCGCGGGGGCATCGCCAGCAAGATCATCGTCAGCCGACGGCCGCGCCAGGGCCGGGCTGAGTACAGCATCCGCGGGTACTGGCGCGCGTTCAGCGGGCTGACCCACGGTCGCAGCTGGGCTGCACACGCCGTTCTCGACTTCGAAGAGGTCGGCTACGACGCGGTCACGGGCACAGTCACGGGGCGCATGACCACGAGCCTCCGCTCGATCGTCGGCAGCATGGCAGTTGCCCTCGACGCGATTGAGGTCGCGGTCGAGATTTACGGCCGGCGGAAGGCAGAGTTCATGCGGTCGCCAGAGGACACGGCACTGCACGCGCGACTCTTGGCAGAGGAACGCGCGGAAGACGAACTCGAGGACTAAGCCGACTACGGCCCCTGCTTGCCGCTCAAGAAACAGCGAGACTGCGGACCGTCGAGCTGCTGGGCGCGCCAGCAAGCCGCGAACTGAGGTCCGGCGCGGTTCGCGGCCGGTTCGGCGCCGGCGCGCTACCGTCGCGAGCGTGATCGAGGACGGGCTGAGTCAGAAACAGGGTTTGGAGCTCATCTGGGAGTGGACGAGCGCCCGCTACTTGCTGCGCGGGTCAGTGAAGCTCATCAGGACGACGACGAACATCGACCTGAATGTGCACCCGATTCTCACCATCTCCTCGATCGGCGTAGAGAAGCTCCTGAAGCTGGCGCTGGGGCTGAGGGCTGTGAAGGACACCGGCCGATTCCCGTCCAAGGGGCAGATGAAGCACGAGTTCGGCCATGGGTCGCGCGGGATGTTCAGCAAGCTCATCGAGACGCTCGGACCCGACCTCGAACGGGACGCGCCCGAGGGAACCCTCGTGAGGACCGCGCTGAACGAGCTGCTGGCAGACCCGCTGTTCGCGCCACTACTCGATCTGCTTACGGACTACGGAATGGCGGCGCGGTTCTTCCACCTGGATGCGATCGCCGAATCGCCGCAGGACGGGTATGCGCCGGAGAGGCGCTGGGATGATCTCGAAGCGATCGCGGTCAAGAGCTTCCCGGAGGTGAACGCGGCGCAGCAGCGGATATACGAGACGCCGGGCGACGACGCGGCTCTGACAAACTTCACCGCGCTGTTCCACGCGCGGGTCTCGCAGACCGTCGAGCGGCTCTGGGACCTCGTCTGCAAGCTCGGAGTGTTCGGATTCCTCGGCGACCGAGGGCGGCAGTTCGGGCTGGATGCCAGCGAGGACCTTGCATTCATGAACGTTGAGAACGGGCGCCTCTGATCCCGGATTCGTCGGCGGGGTCGGCCGACATGTCGGGTTCCATCGGAGCCCACTACTTCGAGCGAGGTCCAGGAGGGCCCGGAGGAGCTACGTCGCCAGTCGGAGCGTGACCGACACCGGGTTTCGGGGGCCCTGGGGGGCCAGGGGGGCCACTTCTGCCTGTCCAGAAGGCAGAAATGCAGGCTGAGTGGGACGCGAGTTACCGGTGAGCTGGTTTTTCTGGCCCCCAAGGGCCCCCAGGGCCCCCGTTTTCTTCTTCACATCTCTTTGGGACTTGGAATACTGACCGACCCGGTTCCGGCATGTCCTTGCTATGACAGACGCCGAGAAGATCCGCCGCGACGAGCTGGTGACCAGATACCACCAGCTGCTTACCCCCGCGCAGGCGACCGTCGCGTTCCCTCCGCTCGAGAGCGCGGGGCAGGACCGAGCGGTGACCGAAGAGCAGCTGCGCGATGGAGACATCTCTGAGCTTCCGATCCGTCTGGGGATCGCTGCCCGCCGCGCCCAGGACTCGGGATACCTGTACCCGATCGCGCTCGATCTGGTAGTGGGCACGGGGCTCTCCGGCGATGACGCGCTCAAGGAGGAGGTCACGAGGTACTCGCTCGACGGCCTGTACGACAACCGCGTGATGATGGGCTGGACGGAGGAGCCGAGGCGAGGCCTTCGCCGCCACTTCCTCGGCCTCAGTTGTGCAGACGACGACGAGTTCCGCAAGATCATCGGCCTCTTGCCTGCGAAGGAGGCGGTGCGCGACGACGACACGGTTGCCGCGATCAAGTTCGGCGGCCTGCAGAACGGCGCGGTCGCTGCGGGGCATGACCTCCTCGCAGGTGATCGGGGAGTCTTCACCCGCATCACCCCCGGTGAGCTGATGGGGCTCGCAGTTCTCGTCGACGTGCTCTCGGACCGCCGACACCGTGTCTCCAAGCATGTCTACGACTCGCGGGAGCACTCGCAGCGAACTACGGCAGCCCGTGACGATTACAACCGCAAGACGACAGCCCTCGAGCTCGGCCAGCTCTTGGAGGACGCGGGCTGGGCCGAGGGGACGAACGACGGTCGCGCGTACAAGTACGAGCGAGGCGACGACGCTGGCGAGCTGTTCGAGCCGACCGTGACGTTCACCTCCGCCGGCAAGGTCTACCGCCCATTCGACATCTTCGCGCTCGACTACGAGAACGTGGACGCAGCGGCCGACGACCTCATCTCGAGCGGGCAGGTTACGGTCGAGGCGCCGCAGCTGAAGGCACGTCAGCGTCCGCAGGTCGAGGTCAACCAGGATGTGATCGCGCTCCAGAAGCTCGTGACAAGCACCCTCCAGCGGGCGCGCAGCTCTGTCGATTCGACACTCCCCCTCGCCCTCTCACGGCAGATCAACGGGATGCACTACGCCGTCGTCTCCGTCATGCCCGACGGCTCCGCCCGAGAGTGGACGATCACCGATGCCGACAGCCTTCTCGTCGCTGCCGCGCAGCCGGTCCACAAGTCCGACCGTGGTACCAGCTTCCGCACTGGCTTCGATCGCAATGTCGTCTCGGGTGTCCTGTCATCGCTCGCAGCACCGGGCGTGCTTCGTGTTGTCGAAGCTGTCGTCTCCGAGCCCGTAATCACGAAGGAGGGCAGGATCGTGCGACGCCCTGGGTACGACCCGAAAGCGAAGGTGATCCTCGTCATCCCGCACCGCGACCGTGCCGCGTGGGCGACCGGGTACCACGTCCCCGAGAAGCCGACCCTCGAAGAGGCGCAAGCCGCGTACGACAACCTGCGCACCGAGCTGCAGACCGACTTCCTGTACAAGACCGCGACAGACCGGGAGCGCCACTTCGCCTACCTCCTGACCTGCGTCGTTCGCCCCACTCTCCTCAACGGTGCGCCGGGGTTCATCGCGAATGCGTACGATCCCGGCACCGGCAAGTCGTTGAGCCTGGAGATGGGCCGCATGCTCGGCCAGGGGCACGTCCGCTCAGCCGACTTCACGCCGACGGCGAAAGCCGACGACGAGACGGAGAAGCGCCTCACCGCGATGATCGAAGCGGGACTCCGTCACCTGCACGCAGACGAGGTCGTGCGTGAGACGCCGCTTGCCGGTACGGCGATCACGAAGGCGACGACAGCAGTTGACGGCGGCCTCGGCTTCCGCAAGCTTGGTGTCTCCGAGCTCGTACCTGTCGCCGGACACATCATCTCCGCCGCAGGCAACAACGCGAAGCTCTCCGGGGACCACCAACGCCGCTGGTTGAAGTGGGATCTCGACTCGACGCTCGTCGCCTCGGTCATTAACCGCACGGGGTTCCGGCACGACGACATCCTCGGATGGATCAAGGAGAACCGCCCGCAGCTCGTCGCCTGGGTCCACACGATCTTCCTCTACGCGATGCAGCACGAGCCGGAGATGAAGATCCCCGGCATGGGGTTCAACCACAACTGGCCGAAGGTCGTCCTCGGCGCGATGAGCCACCTGACAACCCCCGAAGGCGACAACGCGGCGGAGCTCGCACTGCGTGGGTGGGAGGACTCCGCCCGCTCCCACAACGCGATCTCCGATGAGTGGGGCGAGTTCATGGCGGTCCTCTGGCGCAAGCTCGCCGGCAAGACGGCACCGACCGCACAGATCATGACCATCGTCTCGGGACTGCCTGAAGCGGAGCTGTCCTACCTTCCGTACTCGCTGGAAAGGTGGGCAGCCCACGCTGAAGGGCAGCGGAAGCAGAAGTGGGGTGAGACGTTCGCGTCCATCGCGAACTCCGCGGTTGTGAACGGCGATGTCACCTATCGCATCCAGGCCGTGGAGGCCAGCGAGCGCTCGAACCGCTCGAACCGGTGGCTGATCTCGGCGGTGGACAAGAACAACCAGCTCATCGATCCGAAGACGATCAGCGAGCAAGGTCCGACGACGCCGGCGCCGGAGTGGGAAGCTCTCATCGCCCACTTGCTCGCCAAGCACCCCGACGTGGATGGGTACTCCCCAGCCGCGCTCGAGGAGACGATCAAGAACTCTGGGCTGCCGCTTCCTCCTGAGCTGACCGTATCCCTCTCACCGTCCGAGTTCGACCGCGTCGCGCAAGGGCTTGTCGGACGTAGCTTCCTGACCGGTGTCCTGGATCGGACCATCGATGCAGATCTCGGCCCGCGCTACTTCGTCTTCGAGGAAGGAGCTGAGGCAGCATGAACACCCGAGCCCTCGGTTCCGCGGAACTCGGCCAGTTTCGTGAGTGGTTGCACAGCGCTTCTACGATCGGCGCCGCGACAAGTCGCGAAAAGCTCGTCATCGCAGACGCCGGCGCCGCATGGAGCGCCGTGTCGTCGGACCGCCGCCTCATCGCCGCGGTCTGCGCTGCTGTCCTGGACTCGGGCCGCCGCGTCTGGGTGTGGGACGGCGCGCAGGCGACGCGAGTCCTGTCTGATGCCGCGGCGTTGCCGGTGGACAGGTTTCGCTGGCTTGAGGATGCTCAGACGGCGTTCGCCGTGTGCATGCCCGGAGCGGACGCGCCGAGGCTGCCGTCGCAGTTGGCCCATCAGGCGACGGCGATCGTGCGGCTCCTGGGCGAACTGAAATCGGCGGACGCCGAGACTCGTTCGACAATCCGGTCATCGAGTGAGGTAGAGCGCGCCTTCCGCCACGTGCAGGCGGCCGGATGGCGAGTCGACGAGCCCGCGCTCCTGCACGCTCGCGAGGCGAACCGTGACGCGATCGAACGCGCGGCTCGCGAGGATGGGATCAATCTGACCTCTCAGGGGTCGGATCAGCAGGTGGCTGCGATCCAGGCGTGGCTCGGCGGGCGCGGGATCGAGATCCGCGACCGCGATGGGAACCCGAGCCTGTCGCGTGACCATTTTGCGCGCGCAGTAGTCCCGGATTCCGCTGAGGGCCGGTACTACTTCAAGCGGTTCCGGGACGCGACGAGCCGTTGGTCGGAGAAGTTGTCTCTGGACCAGATCGCGAACAACCGCGTCGATGGTCGCGTATTTGCGAAGGTCAAGGTGCGCGGTGCGATCACCGGTCGCGGGACGATCACGCACCCGAACATCTCGGCGATCAGCCGCCGCAACCGCTCGATGGTCCTGAGCGCGCAGCCCGGGCAGGTGCTGGTGAGCCTCGACTTAGACCGCGTGGAACCGTCGATCATGGCGGCGCTGTCTGGTGACCAGGTGATGGCTGAGGCTCTGGGCTCTGGAGACCTGTACCGCGAAACGGCGGCCGCGATCTGGGGCCCGGAGGCCTATGCCGATGACGGGCGCCGGTCTCAGGCCAAGACTGCGATCCTCGCCCAGTGCTACGGGCAGGGCCTCGCCTCGATGGCCGCATCCCTTTCCGTGACGCAGGGTGAGGCGCGACGCGTCCGTGAGGTGATCCTCACCCGGTTCACGCAGTTCGCGCAGTTCTCACGTGCGGCATATCAGGCGGCTCAGCGTGGAGAGCGACAGAGGACTTCGGGTGGCCGCCTTCTTGCGAAGCTCGCGCCGAGCGAGGCATACAAGCAGCTGAACCACGTCGTCCAAGGTTCAGGTTCCGACATCTTCTACGCGGGGATCGCACGCGTCGCGCGAGCGCTTCCGTCGATTGGCCTGGATTCGAGTGCTCTCTACCTCCCGGTACACGACGAGCTGATACTGAGTGTCCCGTCAGCGAAGCAGTTCGAGGCCGCAGCGCTCCTCCAGTCAGAGATGGCGACGGAGCTCAACGGCGTGCGAATCGGTGGCGCGGCGAACCTGCTCGGCGGCAACTGGTCGAAGAAGTAGCCCAGTTCAGGGCACAGCGTGGTGCCCGCTTTCTGAACTGACCCCACATGTTGTGACAGGCGCGTGCTTGGGGGGACGTGGAGCCCAGCCGTGGGCGTGATCGCCGCATACGAGTAGTGCAGGCGGAAGCGCTCCGACTGCCCCGGCTTCGTCTGCCGGGACTTCGTCGGAAAGCACGCGTCCAATGTCACTTCGTCCCGAGCACCTCGCTCTCATCAGCTCCACCGCCCACTACGCGAGGAGCCTCGCGCACCGTTACGCCCGGTCCACAGTCACCATCGACGACCTCCTGCAGGAGGGATGGATCGCGCTCGCGGAAGCCGCAGAGTCATTCGACCCAGAGCGCGGTGTGAGCTTCGCAACGTATGCCCGCCGATACCTCATCGGCGCGTACACCGACCTGCTACGACGCACCGGCTTCGCGATGAGCATCCCCGAGGACGCGTACAACGCCGCTGTCCGGGCGAACCGCGCCGACGAGCACGCTGAGGGCAACGGACGCCTCGCGCAGTACGCGATGGCCGCCGCCCGCTCGACAGACGAGCGCATCGGCGAAGGAGACGCGACACTGGGCGAGACGATCGCCGCGCCTGGCCGCCCCTTCGAGGAGACGGTCGACGACCGTCTCGACAGCGAGGCGCGTCGCTCCGACGCGCAGCTGCGCCTTGCGCCGCTTCTTGCCCGGCTCACGGAGCGGGAGCGCCTCGTCTATGTTGCAGTTCACTCGCTGGCTGGTGCCGTGTGCGGCCCGTCGCAAGCCGAGATCGCCGCGTACGTCGGCGTCACGCAGGGCGCCGTGTCGAAGATCGCGGAGCGCGCCGACAAGAAGGTACGCGGGTAGGAATATCCAGCCTTGCAAGTCCGGCATGTCTTAACCATGACCATCACATTCGCGCTCTTCGCTTTCGGTCTTGCCGCTGGCCTTGGCGCGCTGTTCACGATCGGCGGGATCAACGCGCACCGCGAGTTGGCGCACCTCGCCGAGCTCCACGAAAGGTTCGACCGATGACTGCCCTCAGCACCTCCCCGACCCGTCCTCTCGTCGTTACGCAGATCGGCGATGCCAACCGCGGCGTCATCTCACTCAGCTGGTCGGGCGGCGTCCCCTGGCATCGTCGCCGGCCGACCTTCGATCTGCTTGCCGAGGTTTTCGATCTAAGCGGGTACACCCCGCGGGACCTGCGAATCCCGATGCTCGTGGTTCCGCGCCTCCCGCACGGCGAGCTCGTACCGGCCATCGAGCGACTCGAGCGGCGCGGAGCCACCGTCGAGCTTCGGGTACGGGGGTGAGCTGCGGATGTCTGTGACAGAGATCCTGGCACCCGAGCACCCGGGGACACTGATCCCGGTCCTCGCAGCTACTGCAGAGCTGCAGGTGGACGCCGCCCGGAGGGTTATGACCCTCGATTTCCTCGACGGGCACGAGCCGGAGCCGACCACGGTCCTGATCGCTCGCTCATACCGCGATCTGCGCCGCCATACAGAGACGGCCATCGCCCGCGCAAGCTGCGATCAGGGCTCGACGATCATCATCCCCGACGCTCATCTTCTGCCGACGAGCAACACCGCGGCGCAGATCATCTGCGCTCTCTCTTACAGCGCGACCGTGTTCATCGGCGGCCCACTGGAGGTCGGAGCGGACGCACACACCCCGGAGTACCGCGCGTGGACCTCGCTCCTCGCGCTGACCCACTGAGGAATAACCGGGCACCGCAGTCCGGCATGTCTTGAGCATGAACATCTCGGATTTCGCTGGCCGCCACGCACGACGAGACCTACCTCAGGCACGGATCAGTGTCGGAGCCCTCGGGATCGATGTGACGATGACCACGGAACCCGAGCCGGGCCAGAGCCTCGCCAGAGACGTGTTCGGCCCGCTGTCGTTTCGGCCACGACCGGAGGACGACCTCGGCGCTGCGACTGCCGCGTTCCAAGCACAGCGTGGATTCACGCGAGCGTTTCGCGGCATGGCCGAGCGCCCGGAGTGCGAGATCTGGGACTTCCCGCCGGAGACGGACCTGCTGATCGAGCTGGCGGAGCAGCTCGAGGCACGCGGATACATCATCGACCTCGATATCACCGGAGCTCATATCTCCTGGGAGCCCGAAGAACTGCTGCTGGCGAGAGCGGGACTGTGACTACAGCCGGTCCTCGCTCCGCCGCATAGGTGTGGACGTGGCCGCGAACCCGACGAAGTGCGGCTGGTGCGTGTGCGGTATGACGAACCGCCTCCAATCGAAGAAGCCTCCGCCTTGATGGCGGGGGCTTCTTCGTGGGACTGCGGCCCCGCTCAGCTGTCGAGCGACAGCGCGCGCACTGTGGCTTCAGCAAGCCCGTGCCAGTGTGCTCCAGGTAGCGTGCTGGCCGCATGGTCAAGCAGCGCGTCCGTTCCCTTTGCCGCGGGGTCGCTCATCTTGAGGAGCGCGAAGCAGGCGATACTCGTGTCGCAGTACAAAGTCCAGAACGTCGTGAACGCTTCAAAGCGGTACACGGGACCGTTGCTCTGCCAGATGTCACCGTTGGTCGAACCCGGATGGGCGTGCGAGAAGTTGGAAAGCGAGGCATACAGGTCGCGCAAGACTCCATTGGGGTTGACGCCGAAGAGCCCCGCGCCGCCGAGTTGCGTGTCGATCGCTATTCCCGCGGGAGTTTGTCTGAGCAGGTCGCTGCAGTTTCCGAAGGGCGGCGGAACGGCGGTGCCTGTGCGCCATGCCTTGTAACCGGGTTCGTCGTGGCGGACTGCGAATCGAGCTGCGCGTGCCATGATCTCGAGGGCATTGCGAAGGCCAGCGCCAGCCTGTCGGTAGAAACCGTGAGCAGCGATGAACGGGGCCGCCTGAAACTCGTCGAGGACGTCCATGTATGCGTCGTGGAAGAACGGCCAGAGCGTGTCATCCAGTGGCAGAGCATCGAGCCAGGCGAGCCCCTGGCTGTGCATGTCGTCGATCATTTGTCCGTTGTTGTCGGTGGTACGAAGAAGCACGTCGGTTGGTAGATCGAACGTGGTGTGCCAGATCTCCGCATCGATGAGGTCGTGCGCGGTGTTGTCGTGCGGCCCATCCCAGAGAAAAACGTCGTCACCAAGGTAGGCACGCCGTTGACGGAAGAGCCCTTCGGTCAGCTCGCGACGGCTTCGGTCATCGTCCATGACTTGATTGTCGTCCCATGGTTGGATCTCTGCGGACGACATCTCACTGCGTCACGCGCTCCACGTCGCACGATGCGATCCATCGACATAGGACGCTGAGGCTGGCGAGCTGCTCGAGCGCCTCATGCTCGGTCCATGCCACCGCCTCCTCATGGGCGGCGACGTTCCGAATCGCGAGGAAGATCCCGGCGCCGAAGAACTTCGCGCCCTCCTGCTGCGCCCTCCAAGTAGGTGTGGATCGATCACCAGGAAAGCGCAGCCTCGGCTTCCCCGGGGCAGGCTCCTTCAGATCGAAGGTCTGCAATAGGAGCTCCGACTCGCCGATGTCGTGTCGGTCGATGAGATGTTGGAGCCGACGGTTGACGACGCGCGCAGCCGAAAGCACCGCATCCTGCCACGCCTCGGCCGCCCAGAGCGGAGCTGCGGGTTCCCACACCCACGGGTGGAGTTGATCAGCGGAGAGGACCGGAGCGTCAGGTTCGAGGTGCTTCGCCCACTCGTCCATGTTCTCGAGGATGCCGAGAGCTCTCTGAACCTGGCGCCGCGCGGTCGCAGCGCCTGCGACTTTGCCGACATCGACGCTTTCGGCCAGCGCCGGATCGAGTTTCTTCAAGATCTGCTTGATGGTGGGTTCAGCCTTGTACAGCTGATCGCCGAGTTGCGCATCACCTGAGAAGTCTCCAGGCCGCGTGCTCTGGCGGTACCGAGCCGCGAGGTTGTCGAAGGCCTCGAGCTGTTCTCGCATCCACGCACGGTCCACGGCCGAATGCTATGGCACGGGTCGGACATCACACTTGGCTGTTGCACCGCACACTGGGGCGAGCGCATTCCGCTCCCCAGAGCAGAGCCTGGAGGTCCGACGGACGAAGGAGCGGGCGTGACGGTGCTCGAGGGGAGCCACGCAGACCAGCTGGCGGCGTTCCAACGCGAAGAGCGCAACTTCGTCTACGGCCGCCTCGATACGGGCGATCCCTGGTTTCTCTCCGACGACGAAGCGATCGAGCGACGCCTGTTCGTCCGCGAGAACGTCCTGTGCCCTGTCCCAGACTGCGATACGCCACAGCTGACGACGGTGCACCGCCCCGTCCACCGCGATCACCTGCGCCACCTGTCGAAGTCTGCTATCGACCACGCCGCGGAGTCGGTGTTCCACGCGAATGCGTGCGCCCTGATCAAGGAGTGGCTGGACCGCCGCTATCCCAAGTCGCATGCGCAGCGTGAGCAGTGGTCGGACAACGGTAAACGCCGGGCGGACGTGATGTTGACCTCTGAGGACGGCACCGCGCGGATCGCGTTCGAGATCCAGTACTCCTCGCTCTCCGTTCTCGAGTGGCGGCAGCGCCACGACTCATATCGCGAGCAGGGAATCGTCGATGTGTGGCTGTTCGGCCATAACGGCCACCACTTCCGGCCCACCGGTGACGACGCCGTGAAGCTCTCCGACGTCCACCGCGCCATCCTTAAGAGCGGCTCCCCCGTCATGTGGCTGAACCCAGTCATCCAGCTCGTGGGCGTCGCATGGCGCGACATGCCACTTCACAAGCTGGTCGGCACGATGGTGACGGCCGCCGAGATGTTGCCGGTTCTCGACCCTGGCTCCAAGCCAGCGTGGGTCAACCTCCTCGACCTCGACGCTTTCAACGTGGCGCGCGACGGGCTCCACAGCGCGTGGCTTGATGAGCTCGTCGAGAACACCAGGCGCCGGAAAGAACACAACGAAGCTGTCCAACTCGATCTTCAAGAAGCACGCGCACGCGCGGCCGAGCAGGAGTACAGGGATCTCCTGCCCATCCACCAAGTCCCGCAGAAGCCGATGCCGCCACAGCCCATTGTCGAGACCAAGCCACCACCGCTCCCATCACCTCAGCTGAGAAGCCCAGCCGTCGACGAGCGCGCAGCCCGACGTGCTCGCGAGGATCAGATCGTGTCGACCGCGGAAGCGGCCCGGCGGCGCATCGCAGAGCATTACGGGCCGTGGCACGGGTCGGATGCGCACCTCGCTGCTGTCTCGTTTTTCACCAGCGGGGCGCCAGAGCTCGACGAGCATTGGCAGGCCGAGGCCTACTTCGAGCTGGTTGCCGGGCAGCAGGCGTCGTTCACTGTCGGCGATGTGGCGCGCGTTGCAGCGCGCCGATCAGAACTGCCGCTGGCGTCCTCGACGTCGGCGGCCGCGGCGTGGGTCGATCGGCTGGTACGACATGGCTTCCTGACGTACGTGTGGCGTCCCGACGGGCAAGTCCAGCCGACAGGGACCGGGCGTGCCGGCGGCCACGAGTTCAACCGCGTAGTGCGAAGGCCATAACGGAAAAGGCCCAGCCGATCTACGCGCGTTACCGTGTGCCCGCGCGCAGCCCGGTTACTCTCCCAGTGTGGCGACCGACGATGAAGACCAGAGCGACGCTGAGCAGACTTCGCTGCCAGCGCCTCCTCGTTCAGCCCTGGCGGACGCGGCCGCAGCCATAGCGAAAGCACAGCCGGACTTTGCAACAAGTCCGGCCGTTGCGGCGGCGGCCCAGGCCGCGCAGTCGATCGCACGCGTGTCGACACCCGCGAACCTACCCGCCTCGAATATCCTCGCCGGGGTCCAGAAAGCACTGGCCGCGTACCAAGCAGCGCTCCCGGCAGACCTCTACAAGAACATCGGCCTCGGATCACAACTCGCGAACATGTCGGGGCTTCTCAACGCGCAACGGCTCTACAAAGACTCGATCGGCGCAACGGCCGCAGCCGCGTATCCCGCGGTGCTTGCAGATGCGATGAAGAGCATCTCCGCCGCGTGGGCACCTATTGCGAACCCGCGCAACTACGAACGTCCCGACCCGCCGAAGGCCGCGTACTCTGAACAGCTCACGTCCCCCGGTGAGTACTTCCGCGCGAGCGGCTACGAGGTCGAGATCACCTCGTTCGCGAAGCTCAACTCGTCCATCGAGGTTCTCATCCGCAACAACCCCAAACTCGGGCTCGTGTGGCGCGGGATGCGCAATGCCGAGTGGGGCGTCTATTCGTCGCTGTTCCGCAAGCTCATCAACGACAACGGTGTGAGGCTTCCTGAGCAGGGTCGCCCGATGCCCCGAGGCGAGCAGCCGTTCCCCGATGAGAACCAGATGGTTGTAGCCGAGGCCGAGATCCTGCGGGTCGCACGCGAAGAGTGGCGGCTGGATGACCTCAGCGCGCTGGAGATCTTCGCGCGCATTCAACACGCTGGCGGCCCGACCCGGCTCATCGACGTCACTCAGAACCCCTACGTCGCCGCATGGTTCGCCGTCGAGGAGCACCCGGAAACCGAAGACGACGACGCGCGACTCCTGGCGTTCGCCACCAGACCGATCGCCAAGGACGGCGACGAGGCACCCGACTCGCTCGTCCGTCTCGATTCCGACTGGGCCGACCGCGTTCCGCTCTGGCATGGCCTGACCGGCGAAGGACGACCCTACGGTGACTGGGGAACAGGCACGCGACGGTACGTGTGGTTCCCACCGCTGTACGACCCGCGGATTTCGGCGCAGAACGCAGCGTTCATCCTTGACGGCGTGCCGATAACGTCCGAGGAGACCGCGAAGTTCTTCCCGATCAAGGGCACCGATGAGCACTGGACGCGAGCGGATCTCCTCGCCGCGAGTTCCATCTACGTCCGACTCGCGAATCCGAAGCGTGAGGCGAGATCCCACCGAAGCGGGCTTGCGCCGACGTTCACATTCAGGATCACCGCAGACGCCAAGCACGAGATCCGCGAAGTCCTCGAGCAACGCTTCGGCTACACACACGCCTCGATCTACCCGGACTCGGCAGGTCTTGCGGACCGACTCAATGCAGTGAACCTGGATGGCTCGTAGACCTTAGCCTCGCGATGTGAGGTGCCATCTGCCGCATGCGCACCGGTACGCGCGCCTGACGTCATAGCTCCTGACCTCTCCGCGGTTCCTGATCTTGCCGAGCGCGAGCAGCGCCGCGACCCGGTCGCGGTACGCGGCCTTCTGCGGCGTAGGGCAGACCGCTTTCGAGCTCATGCTCGCGACCGTAGTCGTGGCCTCTGACATCGCCCCCGTCCGAGGAATATGGCTCCACCGGCATCCGGCATGTCTGCGTGGTGACCCCACACGAAGCCTGGGCCGTTCTCGCCCTCACTCCGACCACTGACTGGTCCGCGGTCGAGCGTCGCTACCGCGAGCTCGCGCGCGCCCATCACCCGGACCTCTCTCCCGCCGACGCGAAGCTCTTCGCCGAGATCAACGCCGCCCACGACGTCTTGCGGGATGCCTTCGAGAACCGACCGGCCCGTCGTCCTCTCTCCGACTTCGAGGAGGAGATGAGGGCACGCGCAAACGCCACCTACGCGGCGCCGCGCCGGCAGCGTCCTGTACGCCCGCGCCTGTATGCAGCGCTCGCTGGGGTAACCGTGCTCGGCGCTGCAGCCGCGTTCTTCGCGCTGTTCAAGACCGCCCCTACCGACCTGCGCATCTTCGTCGCGTTCTTCGCGTTCGGCTTCTCGCTTCTCGGTATCCCACGCATCGGCTTTCGCATTGCCGGCAGCCTCGCGTGGGTCCTGACCGCGGTCACGGTCATCGCGCTCAGGGAGGCGGGGCTTCCGGCGTTCGCAGTGCTTGTCACAGCCCCGCTCACAGTTCACTTCGCGGCGCTCGCCTATATCGATTCGAGGCGTGAGCGATGATCCCGTCAAGCCCCACGGGAACCGCAGCCCTCAAGGACGCTCGCGCCCTCCGACGCGCAACCCTCCAGGCGCTGACTTTTCGCCAGGCGACGCTCGCCGACGTGATCAACTTCGCCTGCACTCCACAGGGCGCGCCGCTCCTCCGTCTCCCCCTCGAGCGCATCCTCCGAGCCGCCGGCCATTCCCCAGCCGAAGCCGCCCGAGCTCTCGCGCACACGACCCGTCTCCTCAGCGTCGTCGAGCCGCGGCCGACCTTGGGTTGGCTGTTGGACCCTCGCGCGGTGGCCCGCCGGGTGCCGGCGTTCGCTGACGCATTGAGACCGCGGGAGGCGCCGGGGTTCCCGTGGTCGAGTCCGTCATAACGGCGCCGTACACACACGGGTCACGGGAGGCCGGGGCGGCTCCTACCCCTACCCATGGCCCCGGTCTCCCCACCAGCGCAAGGAAGGACGTCCGATGCTCACAATGAAGGCCCGAGTGCTGCTCGGGACGCTTGGTACCTGCATGGCCGTCACTGGCAGCGGCCTGGGCTGGCTTGGAGCGCACGCCACCGAATGGGCCGACGCGAGCGTCAACCTGACCCCGCTCACCGCGGGCGCGGTTCTCCTACTCCTGCTCGGAGCTGCTGCCCTGATCGCCGCGGTGGGCGTGCCGAGGACGCGCGCGATCGCTCCGACCTCGGCGTATGTTGCTGCGCCGTCCATCGAATACGTGGGCCTCGCTCCCATCGCTGACCGCCTCGCCTCAGTACGCATCACCGATATCGCCAACCAGGTCATCCGCGGCAAGGGCGCCGTACACACACCGGTCATGACAGAGAACATCGCTTCGGCCGGGACCTTGGGGGCCTGACCATGGACACCGGAACCATCAACTTCAAGGGCGCGTGGGACACCACTTGGCGTTCAATCTCTGGGGTCATCGGCCCTCAGGTCACCGGCCTCATGACGATCATCGGCGTCCTACTGGTCGTATTCGCGGTCGGCAAATGGATCTTCGACAAGCGCCGCGGCGGCGGTGCAGCGTCGGGTCTCGGCCCGGTCCTCTGGGCCCTGATTGCCGGCGCGCTGCTCGCAGCCCCCGGCGTCATCATCCCGGCGTTCCTCGGGATTCTCGACACGGTGATCAACATGCTCGTGCACCTTGTCGGGTCCTCGGGCTCCGCCGTCGGCAACACCGGAGTCTCTTCCGACTAACAGCTCCGTGACCGTCGCTCCCGAGGTGAGCTCTCTGGGGTTTTCCGGCGGCGGTCACGGCCCCAATGCTCGATTCTCTCCGCATCAGAAAGCAGCCGCCACGCTCATGACCACCGCCCCGATCCGCACCCGCCGCGCGACGCTCTTCGACGACGCCGGCATCGAGGTCTCGATCCCGAACATCATCGTCGCGGTGAGCGTGTCCATCGCCGTGATCGCTGCCGTGGTGCTCGGCATCGTGTGGATCGTTCCCTGGTCGGAGGACAACAATGCGCGGAGCGAGGCGAGCACGATCCAGCAGGCGGAGCAGCTGTACTTCGCGAACATGAACTCGTTCACTGATCGCGCCGGGTTGACCTCCGCGGCAACCTCGGGCATCGATCCGACCTTGAAGCTCAAGGCGCTGGCCGACAGCAGCTCAGAGAACTACGCGATAGCGGCCAGCAGCTCCGGTTACTGCCTCGGGATCAAGTCGCGCACCGGCAAGCTCTTCTGGGCAACCTCGGAAACGCAGACTATTACCCAGGCCGCTGTGGCGCCCGCCTACGCCTCACCGGTGCCCACATGCCCGGACCCAGCGACGTTCGGGGCTACCGCGAGCGCGCCGACCGGCACGCCGTCTTCGACGCCGTCGAGCACTTCGAGCCCGACCGCGTCGCCTGATACGTCGACCCACGTCTCGACTTGGACACAGCTCGCAGCTGCGCTGCAGAACTCGGCGGTCCAGAAGATCACGCTCGACGCCAACATCACCCAGACCACCAACGACAGCTTCACCCTCACGTCGTCGAAGGCGATCAACCTCAACGGTCACTCTTTCAAGATCGCCCCGACGACGGGGGTGCCGACGTACCAGATGCCGCCGCCGAACTCGCCTGGGCTGGTGTTCACGAACTCAGCGGCGACCGTCGACGCGGGTTCGGCCACGTCGATTCCGCCCACGTTCTCCGCGACGACTTCGATCGCGCTTGGAGCGGACACGACAGCTTCGAACGGATTTCAGACCAACGGCCCGTCCGGAACTGCGGTCGACATTCAGGTCGGGACCCGCGCTCTCACCGTGCAGAACGTGGTCGTCGTGATCCCGAACACCACGATCACCTTCCATTGACCCCGTCGGTCCGCAGACGACACGCAGCGGGCCTCACCATCCACGAAACGAAGGAGCAAGACATTGAGCGAGACCAGACAGCATCTGCTCGACCACGCCGAGCGGCTGGCTTCGGCGCTGACCGGCGACCGGCTCGCTCAGTACGAGGAGGGCGTGTCAGCGGTCGACTTCATCCACAACATGCTTGACATCCCCGACTACTTCGCTGAGCGCCACCTGCCGGAGCACGACGGCATGAAGTCGGTCTTTCACCTCGGATTCGCGATACGCCGCTTGCAGAACGCCGTGATCGAGTCGGAGAGCCTCGCGGGCCTCGATGGTACGGACTGGGGCGTGGCCGCTGCCGCCCATGAAGCGAGTTGCGCTCGCTGGCTCGCCGACCGGATCAAGGACTTCGAGCGTTACGCGCTGCCCACCGCGTGACCGAACCGCGCCGGCCCGGCAGCGCACCGGCCCCGATATTCGAGAAAGGAGATCCCGATGGAGATCAGCGCCGATGAAGCACTGCTGAACCTCGCCCCGCACCTTGAGATCGCCGAGGGCGTCCTGCTGAGGGCAAGTGCGTGGGATCGCGCCGCGGCGCTCCTTTCGCGGAACGGATACATCACGGGGTTTCTCTTTGAGCCCGACTATGACAGGGCGCACGCTGAGCGTGAGGCGGCTCGGCAACAGCTCGACTCCCCATGGGTCGGTGCGTGGATCATGGCTAACCTGCAGCTTCGGCAGGCCGACGCGGCGCTCGACTCGACCAGCACGATCGTCCTCGACGTGCTGGGCGGCGCCGGGTTGACACCGGGCAAGATCCCCGACGGCTTCGAGATCGAGACTGCGGGAGCTCGCAGACCTGAGGGCCCGGGGTACGTCACCCCTATTCGCATTCGCGCGACCCATGTGAGAGCCGAGCCCATCGAGAACTCAGCGGAGGCAATGCCGGGCCCTCTCGGCTGGCTCAGTGACATCAGCGCCTACAGCATCGAGAACGGGGAGGAGTACGCCGGGCACTTCCGTGTTCGTCGCCTGGGACACCAGCTCGCGCATGCGATCGGGCGCGCGGAGCTCCTTCTCGAGGCGGAGCTCGCGGGGGCTGACTGGCACGATTTCGCCGCGCTCGTCGACCATGCTGATGCAGCCGAACTTCGCCGTGTGCTCCACGGAGCCGACGCCGACACCTCTACTCCGGATGCCGTCCTCGTTTCTGCGCTCTCGTCTGCTGGTGACGCTCGCCGACGGATTCGGCGTGCGATGAGCGCCAGCCCGATCAACGCGTACCTCAGCTTCGAACCGGACAGCGCATTCGAGCCGGATCTCAACGACGGCGCCACCCTCACCCTGGTCCCGATCGACCTCCTGGAAGAGGCAGAAGAACAGCTCAGAGGGGCGCTGACCCAGCTGTCAGACGCACGGATCTCCCACGTCCTTCGGCTTCTGCCGCAGGACCTTCGCGTGCACGCGGCTGGTGGTCTCGTCGCTGGCTTCTTGGTCCACGCCCCGAGCGGACCGACGTACCTGGCTGCTGGCTACGGCTCGCCGGCAGCCATCGCGCAGCGCATCGAGTCGATTGCCGTTGGCGGTGAGCCGGACGGGGCCCAGCCGAACAGCTTCTTCGAGGCCCTCTCAGACGCGCTACGGCCGGCCGTGGCAAAAGACAACGCCGAGGGGGCGCACGATGACAGCCGCTGATCCGAGAGACGAGCCGACCGGCGACCCGGCGCCGGCCAGAGGCCTCTCCGTTCCAGCGTGAGCTGCCACCGGGCCGGGTCAGATCTGGACGACATAGACGAGCTTGTCGTCACCGATCGACTCGATGACCTGCCAGCACCCGCGGCTGGGAAACTCGACGACAGTGGGCCACCATTGCGCCGCGTTGCCGTCGTCTTGTCTCTCGCTCGTGTAGTCGCCGGCCTGCGCGCTTCCTCTGCCACGCCCGTCGAGCAATGCCACCGTCACGCGGGGCGTGCCGCCAGCGTCGGTCAGTTGGCCGTCCACCACCTTCCACGCGGGGTACTTGTAGCCGAAGGAGTCGCCGCCGACGACACCCTTCTGCCGTGCCTGAGCGAGCGCATCGGGGTCCTCCCACCAGGCTCCTACCCACAGGTCGCCGTGGCCGTACACGACGCCGTACCGCTGTGAGGCCAGCGCGGCCGGCACCCCATCCTTGGTCGAAGTGCTAACCGGGCAGGCCTGAGAGATCGCCGCCGTAGACGCCGCGGTTGGTGACGGCGAGCGATGTGGCGGGCGCGTCGCACTGCAACCAGTGACGAGGAGCACGAGCGTGGCGACCGCCGCGAGACTCACTCGTCTCCTCATCGCAACGTCGCCTCGCAGAGCATGCGCCGGACACTACCTCGAGGTCCCCCAGCCCGCATCCGGGCACACGAGCCAACGCCCGATCCGGCACCGGGGCGTGGCCGGCCGGTGCCGGCGTGAGTCTGAAATCGACAAGTGACCTTTTCTGAGTACTGCTCACTATGGGAAGCTGGCGCCAGTTCTGGACTCCGATCCGAAAGGTCGTCATGCTGTTTCGCTCTCACAACGGCGTGCATGCCGCAGTTTCGCTCTGGCTGATTCGGACTGCGCTCCTCTTTCTCGTGCTTGTCAGCGTGGTCGAGGTCGTCGTGCTCTCGACTCCTTATCTGGTCGCGCGACACTTCCTTCCGGGCGGTAGCCGGCTTCCGATCAGCGAGTGGATGGGAGAAGCATGGGGGTTCTCTGTCGTCGGCATCGCGCTGATACTCCTCGTGGTGCTGATGGTGCCAGCTCTTCCGACGATCGCACTTCTTATGCCTGACGCTGTGATCTTTCATCCGGATGCCAGTCAGCGGCAGCGGCTTGGCGCAGTGGCGTGGTCCCGATGGCTGAGGTGGCTATGGCTCTGGGGGTTCTTGGCGGTCGTATTTCTCGTGGTGGTGAGTCGACCAGCATGGCTGGGTGGGTGGGCGCTCGTGGCCGCAGCAAGCGCAGTGCCGATCTTCGCCGCCGTGGCACTTGTTGGATCGTGGGTTGCGTACTTCCGAACAGTGCGCTGGGGCTGGCTCGACGGTCAACCTATGTTTCTGGGATTCGACGCAGCCGCACCCCCGGACGCGCTGTTCGCGCCGAAAGATTTTCCACCCAGTGACGCAGCGCTTCCGGAGCGCGAACGTCGCTGGTACGCGTATATCACTCGGGTGAGATCGTCGCGTAACCGGACTACCGGCAGTCTTATCACCGTCGTCGCCGGTACCTTCTTCTCGTTAGCGGTTGGCTGGGTCGTCGCGACTTGGCCGAACCCCGCCCCCTGGAGCGGACTGTTGTTGCTCTTGCCACTGGTTCTGCACGCCTTCGGTCAGAGACTCACGCGCCGCGCGGACAACTACGACGAGCTTGCCGATGTCTACCGGTCGCCCCCTGTTGCAGTTCCGGAGGCGCAGGCAAAGCGAGAAGAGGTCCCACCGCGGCGACGTCTGAGATCTCTCTGGCGGACCGCGCGCAGAAGCTGAACAGGTCGTCGCGTGCGCGTGCGGCTATCGCCAAGGACGATCGCTGCGCCTGATCCCTGCTGTCGGAGAGAGCCGCGCACATACGAGGCATGAGCACCCCCGCATCACAGTCCGAAATCGCCCGCCGCCGCAAGCGCACCGCCACCGGCATGTTCGCGCGCGAGGAAACGAAACCTCAGAACAGCGCCCCGGAAGTCGCGCTCGACCTCGGTTACTCCCTCCGCGACATCGCCGGCGTGAACGGCGCCGACGCGCTCCGAAAAGCACGAGCCGCCCGTCGTGCGCAAGTGGAACGGCTTCTGAGTGACGGACTCGCGCCCGGCATAGTCACCGTCATCTCGCCCGGTTACACGCGCAACGGCGCTTTGAAGTGGTCCCTCCGCGATGACGAGACAATGACCCTTCGCGAAGGCATCATCGAGAAGACCGACTCGCCCCAACGCGTGGAGGAAGACCTCCCAATCGACGTGCTCATCGTGAGCCGTGAAGCGCTCGCTCGCCGCGAGCAACTCGCTGCGCATCGACGGACGCGTAGCGCGGCCTCCGAAGAATGACCGAAGCCGCCGCCTCGTATTTCGGGTCCGAGGTTGCGGCGGCTTCAATCAATATTGGGGGTTTGAGTGACGGTCGGGTCCGTCTCTGAATACAGAATGACAGCTCGATCCACGCCGTTTCCGCAGGGCATCCTCAAGACAGTCGCAAGCGCCCAGAGAGCCTGACCCCAGTCTGTGGGGTCTCCGAGGGTCTGTCAGTTAAACGGTGTGCGGGGCCCGGCGGTTCTCAATGGGTGGTTCTCTCGAAGCGGC
>NZ_BAABBX010000012.1:0-69465 GCF_039538245.1 Gryllotalpicola kribbensis | reverse complement strand
CGGTGTCGTCGAGGTTGCTGGTCGAGTTCGAACCGGACGAGGCGAGCACGCCGACGACCTCGAAGGTCTGGGAGTCGATCGTCACGTTCTGCCCGACGACGTTCGATGAGCCGAAGAGCTCCTGCGCGGTCTCAGAGCCGAGGACCACGACGGATGCCTCGTCGGCCTGCTGCTGCGCCGTGATGAACGTGCCCGTCGCCAGGGTGCGCGAGCGCACCTTCAGATACGAGGGGGTGACGCCGACCACGCTTGTCGTCCAGTTGGTCGACCCGGCGGTGAGCTCCTCGGAGCTCGACTTCTCGGCGTCCACGCCCGCGATGTCGGGCGCGTTCACCTTCGAGGCGAGGGCGGTGGCGTCGGCTTCGGTCAGGGTCGAGCCCGTGCCGAAGCCGCCCCGCACGCCGCTCGACGAGGTCGACGAGCCGGGCGAGACGATCAGCAGGTTCGAGCCGAGCGAGGAGATCTGGCTCGAGACGTCCTTCTGCGTGCCGAGGCCGAGCCCGACGGTCAGGATGACCGCCGCGATGCCGATGAGGATGCCGAGCACCGTCAGCGCGGAGCGCATCTTGTGGCTCATGATGGCGAACCAAGAGGTCCGCGCGGTCTCCATCCAGTTCATGCGAGCACCTCTTCTGACTGGATGAGCCCGTCGCGCACGTGCACGATGCGGCGGGATCGGGCGGCGACCTCGTGCTCGTGCGTGATGAGCACGATCGTCCGGCCGCTCGCGTGCAGCTCGTCGAACAGCCCGAGCACCTCTTCCGTGGAGTGCGAGTCGAGGTTTCCCGTCGGCTCGTCGGCGAGGATCATCGTCGGCTCGGTCACGAGCGCGCGCGCGACGGCGACGCGCTGCTGCTGGCCGCCCGAGAGCTGCCCCGGCTTGTTGTCGATGCGGTCGCCGAGGCCGACGCGCTCGAGTGCCGCAACGGCCCTCTCGCGCCGCTCGTCCTTGTGGACGCCGGCGTACATCATGGGCAGCTCCACATTCCGCCAGGCCGACAGGCTCGGCAGCAGGTGGAACTGCTGGAACACGAACCCGATGCGCTTGTTGCGGACATCCGCGAGATCGATCTCGTCGAGATCCTCGACGTTGTCGCCCGCGAGCAGATACGAGCCGCTCGTCAGAGTATCGAGGCAGCCGAGGATGTTCATGATCGTCGACTTGCCGCTGCCCGACGGCCCGACGACCGCGACGTATTCGCCTGCGCGGATCGTGAGGTCGATGCCGCGCAGAGCCTCGTATTCGATCGAACCGGTCTTGTAGGTCTTGCGCGCGTCCGCGAGCCGGATGACGGGCTCGCTGTCGCCCGGCACGAGGAACGCCGGCATGGTCGAGGTCTCAGCCATCAGTTCCCCGAACCCGTGCCGGGCCGCTGGAAGCCGCCGCCGGTGCCACCGCCGAAACCGCC
This sequence comes from Gryllotalpicola kribbensis, assembly GCF_039538245.1. Taxonomy (NCBI): domain Bacteria; kingdom Bacillati; phylum Actinomycetota; class Actinomycetes; order Micrococcales; family Microbacteriaceae; genus Gryllotalpicola; species Gryllotalpicola kribbensis. The sequence continues at coordinate 68,056 of NZ_BAABBX010000012.1, read as the reverse complement.
ACCGGGGAACGTGCCCGTGCCGCCGCCGAAGCCGCCGCTCGGGAACCCGCCGGTGCCGGCGCCGCCGCCCGTGCGGCCGCTCGAGCCGCTGCCGCTCGAGCCCCCGGTACCGCCCGGCCGAGTGATCTTGAGCACGATCTTGTCGCCCGATTTGAGCCCCGAGGTGATCTGCGTGTACTGGCCGGACTGGATTCCTGTGGTGACCTCGGTCTTGACCTGCTTGCCGTCGACCACCTTGGTGACGACCGTCTTCCCGTTCGACTGGGTCAGGGCCAGGCTCGGCACGGCGACCGCGTCGGAGACCTGCTTGTAGATGACGTTCGCGGTCACCGAGACCCCGTCGTACAGGTTGTCGGGCGTGCCGGTCACGGCCACGTCGACGGGGTAGGTGGCTGCACCCGAGCTGGTCGACGGCAGCAGCCCGATCGAGCTGACCGTGCCGAAGAACGAGGAGTTCTCGCTGGTGGACAGCTTGACCTGGTTTCCGGTCTTGATGTTCTTCACCTGCGCCGCGGCGACGTTGATCTGGGTGGTCCACGAGTCGGTGCCGGTGATCTCGAAGGCGCCGCTCGAGCTCGAGGAGGACGACGATGAGGATGCCGACGAGCTGCTCGTCGGCGACGAGCCGGAACCCGAGTTCGACGAGCCGTCGCCCGCCGTCGCCCCCGCCCCGCCCGAGCTGCCAGAGCCGCCTGAGCCGCTGGATGAGCTCGACGAGCCCGAGACCGTGTCACCCACGGCCACGTTGACGGCGGTCACGGTGCCGGCCACCGGCGCCGTGAGGGTGGTGCCGTCGACCTCCTTCTGAGCGGAGTCCACCGCTGCCTGTGCGACCGACACGGCGGCCTGGTCGGCGGCGATCTGGGCCACGTCGGCAGAGGACCCGTCGCTCGCGGACTGGTCTGATGCGAGCTTCGCCTGATCGCTGGCGAGGGTCGCCTTCGCCTCGGCAAGGTCGGCGTCGGCCTGCGTCGTCGTGATCGTGGCGAGGGTGGCGCCCTTCTTGACGGTCTGCCCCTCTTTCACCTTGACCGCGGTGACCGTGCCGGACGCGGCGAAGTCCACCTGCTCGTCGACGGCGGGCGAGAGCGTGCCGGTTCCCGAGACGGACTGCTGAAGCGTCTGGGTCGAGACGGTGAGAGTCGTCGAGGAGGGGGTCGCCGCGTTGGCGCTGGTCTTCTGTGCGAACCCGAACCACCAGACGGCGGCGCCCGCGACCACGACAACGACGACGGCCGTGATTATCCACGTTCGTGGACGCGTGAGGAAGGCCATCATGCCGATCAATATGGGGTCGCCGACTTGGACGAGGTGATCGCCCGCCTATGCGGCGGATAAGAACCGGGTGGGTGCCTCGGTGCCCGGCGCGCATAGGCTTCTCGGCATGCTGATCATCCGCGTTGCCGAGTTGATCGCACTGGCGGCGCTCGCCGCGGCGGTGTGGGCCGTGGTGCGCACGGGGCGGGAATCGCTGCGTCAGCGCCGTCGTCGCCGCTAGTCACCGCGCGAGAGTGCTCGACTGAGGACGTGCAGCGACCCGGACCGCGCTGGTTTCAGGCCGCGCTGATTTCAGGCCGCGCGTCGCGGCTGCCCGTCGACGATCTCGCGTAGCGCCTCGATGAATTGGTCGCGATACCGCCCGCGCGGGAACGGCACGGGCGCGTCGTGCAGGAGCCGCAGGCCGGCTTTCTCGAGGCCGGGCCCGAGCGCCCGGAAGCCAGAGTTGAACGCGATCACGACGCCCTCGGGCTCAAGCGCCGTGGCCCGCTCGATCGCGGCGCGTGCGAACCGTGCCGTCAGGTGCGGTCGCTCACCCCGGCTGTACGCGCCGACGGGGAACGGGATCGTCTCGATGACGAAGACCCCCTCGTCGCGCAGCCGCTCGAGATAGGGCCGCTTATCGGCGCCGGCCGGCGGGAACTCGCCGTCGAAGTACACCTCGACCACGGCGCGGAACAGCGGATCCCAGCTCACCACCGTGGGTGAATAGAAGAACTCGTGCTTCGAGTCCGCCGCCAGCTCGGGCGCCGCCTCGTCGATGATCAGCACCCGCACCCGCTCGGGGCGCCACTGCTCGCGCAGCCGCTCGTACCAGGGCTCGTCAGACACTCGTGTTCACCGCACCTTTCATGGTCAGCTCGCTACGCGCGAGCGGGCCGCGACGTGGAATTGAGTCATTACGCCGGACGTGGATGTCAACGCCGCGGGCGGCCTGCCCGGGCGACCTGCTCGGCGCATGGCAGAGCCGAGCTGACCAGCGTGGTCAGCTCGCGCATCGCGTCAAGCACCGAACTCATGCGAGAACGGTATCGATCGCCTCCGACATTCAGAAGCGATCTCTCGCAGATGTGTACAAGCGGACGAACCCTCGCCTGTGGAGGGAAAGAGCCGTCGCTCGCCGCCGATGCATGTCGAATCGTGGTCCGGCCCAACACCCGGGCAGAGAAGAACCCCGCTGGTCCGACCACCAGCGGGGCACTGCATCAAGTCTCCCGCTTCCGCGCGCATGTGAACGCCAGATGGCCGGGTCTTTACCGAACTGTAAGGGAACGCGAGGAATGCACCTCGGTCCCGGGCGCGCCGGACCCGTCGCTCAGACGATGGTCCAGTCCGAGTCACCGGAATCGGCGAGGGCCGCCGACGGCTCGGTGTGGGCCAGCCGCACCGCGACGAGCTCCTCATCGAGGGCGAACCTGCGCGCTCTCTCATCAGCCCGCGCGGCCTCCCCGGCGCACCGATCCGCCTCGGCGTCGAGTCGCCGGGCATCCGTCTGCCGCATCTTCGCGATCTGCGCTAAGCGAGCGGACGCCGCGCGCGCCCGCATCTTCGCCGCCTCTTCGCGCTTCTCGCGCTCGGTGGCGCGGAAGTCCGCCGCCTTGCGCTCTTCGGCGAGGCGGTTCTTGCGCTTCAGCATCAGTTCGACTTCAGAGGTCGGGGCAGCCATCAGGGCGACGGTACCGAGGGATGCCCCGCGCGCGGCGCTTTGGGCCCGGAGCGTCCTAAGTCCGCACCACGACCTTGCCTCGCACATCGCCGTCGATGAGCTTCTGGAACCCGGAGCGGACGTCGTCGAGGGCGACGACCGAGTCGAGGTGCGGCCGCACGCCGCTCGCCTCGAGCAGCCTCAGCAGCGCCTCGAACTCCGTGCGCGTCGACCCCGTCGACCCGATGACCGAGAGCTGCTGATAGAACACCCGGTTGAGCTCGGCCGGCGGCATGTTCCCGCTGGTCGCGCCGCACGTCACGATCGCGCCGCCGGGAACGAGCGACCGCAGCGAGTGCGCCCAGGTCGCCTCGCCGACCGTGTCGACCACGACGTCGACGCGCTCGGGCAGGCGCGCGCCCGATTCGAGCACCTCATGCGCGCCGCACTCCGATGCGAACGCGCGCTTCGCCTCGGTCCGTGCCGTCGCGTACACCTTCGCGCCCGCCGCCCGCGCCAGCGAGATGGCGGCGCTTCCGACCCCGCCCGAGCCGCCCTGCACCAGCACGCGGTCGCCAGCCCGCAGGCGGGCCCTCGTGAACAGCATCCGATATGCGGTGCCCCAGACGATGCCGAGCGTCGCAGCCTCTTCGAAACTCAGCCACGCGGGCTTCGGCACGACGCACTCGGTCGGCACCAGCACAAAGTCGGCCAGCGACCCGTTGACCGTCTCGGAGAGCAGCGCGCGCCGCGGGTCGAGGGTGACGTCCCCGCCGCCGCGGTTCGGGTCGCCGAGCACGGGGTGGATGACGACCTCGTCGCCGGCATCCGTCACGCCCGCCCCGTCGCAGCCGAGCACCATCGGAATCCGCTCGGCGGGGTGGCCGACGCCGCGCAGGGTCCAGACATCGTGCGGGTTGAGCGAGGCCGCGCGCACGCGCACCCGAGTCCACCCCGGTTTTGCCTCAGGGTCAGGAAGTTCTTGAAGAGCCAGGCCCGAAAGCGGGTCCTCGGCATTCTGGTCGACGGCGACAGCAGCGCGCACGGTGTACCTCCCGTTCTTCGCCCCAAGCTACCCGAGCCGAGCGGCGCACCCACGAACCCGAATCGGCTCTTGCCGCCCTGCACTCCGCGCGGGATGATGCCCGCGACAGCGCATCACCCGGTCACGCAGATTACGAAGTTCAGGAGGCCACCGATGTCCGTCAGCTTCATTCCCTATCTTCAATTCCGCGGTCGCGCCCGCGAGGCGATGACCTTCTACCAGTCCGTCTTCGGCGGCGAGCTCAGCGTCATGACGTTCGGCGAGAGCGGCATGACCGATGGCGTCGACCCGGACCAGGTGATGCACTCGCAGCTGAACGGCGCGGTGAACCTGATGGGCTCGGACGTTCCCGAGAGCATGCCGCTCACGCAGGGCTCGAGCGTCTCGCTCAGCTTCTCCGGCGACGCGGCAGGCCTCGACACCGGCCGTGACTACTACGCGAAGCTCAGCGAAGGCGCAACCGACGTCCTTCCGCTCGACCTCGCGCCGTGGGGCGACTACTACGGTCAGCTCACCGACAGATACGGCTTCACCTGGATGTTCGACTTCGGCGCTCCCGAAGTCCCGAGCGACGCGAGCACGCTCGGCTCGCACCAGGCGCTTTAGGGGCGCGTCGCCCGCACGGCCGTCGCGTCGAGCTCGTCATCGCGCACGAGCTCGACGCGCCAGCCGTGCGCCTCGAAGATCTCGCGGTCGCGGGGCGCCTGGCGCCTGCTCGTCTCGACGAGCACCGTGCCGCCCGGGGCGAGCCATGCGGCTGCCTCGTCCGCGATCCTGCGGTGCAGTGCGAGCCCGTCGTCGCCGCCGTCGAGGGCGAGCGGGTGCTCGAACTCGCGCGCCTCGCGCGGCATGTTCACCACCTCCGAACTCGGCACATAGGGCGCGTTCGCGACGATGACGTCGAAGCGCCCACCCGATAGCGCGGCGAACAGGTCGCCCTCGACCACCGTGCCGCCGAGCGTTTCCAGATTCGTGCGAGCCACGGCGACCGCGGCCGGGTCGAGATCCGAGGCGACGACGGATGCCTCAGGCATCCGCCTCTTCACCGCGGTCGCGACCGGCGCGACACCGCAGCAGACCTCGAGCAGAGACGGCGCGGTCTCCATTCGGCTTCGCCGAGTCGACCCGCCTGGCGGCCCGCCGGCCGACTCGCGCGCAGCGCCGCCGCTGGTCGACTCGCGCGCCGTGTCCCCGCTGGTCGACTCGCGCGCAGCGCGAATGGAGACCGCCTCCTGTGCGAGCTCCAGCAGGAGCTCGGTGCGCCGCCGCGGCACGAAGACGCCCGGTGCGACGGCGAGCCTCAGCCCCGCGAACTCGACCCACCCCAGCACGTACTCGAGCGGCTCGCCGGCGACCCGCCGCGCGACGAGGCGCTCCAGCTGTGCGGCATCCCGCGCCTCATCGAGAAGCAGACGCGCCTCGTCCTCCGCGAACACGCAGCCGGCCGCGCGCAAACGGGCGACGAGCGCGGTGGTCTCGGCCGATTCAGCCAGCGAGCAGCCCTGCCTTCTCAGGGTGCTCGTCGAACCACTTCGCCGCGTACCAGCACATGGGCACGATCTTGAGCTCGGGGGAGTTCTGCTCGATGTCGTCCACCGCGAAGGACACGACCTGGCCCGCGTAGCCGTGCCCGCGCTGCATCGGGTCGGTGAAGGTGTGCGTGATCGAGAGCCGGTCGCCGTTGACCGTGTAGTCGGCGGCGCTCACGAGCTTCCCGCCGACCTTCATGACGTAGCGGTGCGCCTCGGTGTCGTGAATGAACTCGGTGCTCACGGCTCGAGCCTAAGCCCGCGTGCGCGGCGGCGTGCCCGCTGCGAGTCGCGCGCAATTCGCACGCTCGCGCGCACCCGATCGGCCGACGCGTACGCGCGAACGCGTGCGCGCCGCGCCGACACTGCAGCCGCGCCCCGTCGGCCGCTAGCCTGGGCGCGTGCACAGTCCGGGTCGGCGCCGCGTCGTGTTCGTGCTGCTGGCGATCGGCGTCGTGTTCCTCGGAATCGAAGCGGTCGAGGCGGTGATCGCGAACCAGACCCTGCCGCCGGCGTTGCGCTTCGCGGCGCTGCACTCGGTCGGGGCCGTCGCCTTCGGCGCGCTCTCGATCGTCGCGGTGATCGCGGCGGCGGTGCTCGAGCCCCGCTGGCTGGTGACCCTCATCGGCGCCTGCGTCGCGGCGGCAGCCGTCGCACTGCTCCTGATCTGACCGAACTGCCCCGAAGTGTGAGTTCGGGTTGCCGCAGTCGCGAAATGGCAGCCCGAACTCACACTTCGGGCGACTGAGAGCCGCGCCTCTGCAGCAGCAGGTGGGCCACCAGGGCCGTCCAGCCGGTCTGGTGAGAGGCGCCGAGGCCCTGGCCCGTGTCGCCGTGGAAGTACTCGTAGAAGAACAGCTGGTCGTGCCAGCGCGGGTCGGTCGACAGCAGGGGGTAGCGCGCATCCGCCGGCCTCGGCCCGCCGCCCGGCGCGGGGATGAACAGCGCGATCAGCCGGTCGGCCAGGTCGTCCGCGATCGCGCCCAGCCCCAGCTGCCGCCCTGAGCCGGCGGGGTACTCGACCGTGTGCGCCTCGCCCAGGTTCTCTTCGTAGTCGCGCAGCGCGTCGATGATCAGCGCGTTGAGTGGGAACCACACGGGCCCGCGCCAATTCGAGTTCCCGCCGAACAGATGGCTCGTCGACTCGCCGGGCTCGTAGTCGACCACCTGATCCACGCCGCCGACCGAGATCCGGAACGGGTGATCGCGATGCCAGGCCGAGATCGAGCGGATGCCGTGCGGCGACAGCATCCCCTGCTCGTCGAAGACCTGGGCGAGCACGCGCGTGAGGCGCTCGGGGCTCACCAGCGCGAGCAACGTCGTTCCGCCGCCGCGCGCATGCAGGTGCAGGTTGCCTGCCGCCTCGGGCTGGCGCCGCAGGAACTTGCGCACGGATGCCTGGAACTCCGGCAGCCCGTCGGCGAGCCCATGCAGCGGCAGGGATGCCGTCACCGGCACGAGCCCCACGAGGGAGCGCACCTTGAGCGGGTGCTTCGACCCGTCGGGCAGCGTGAGCACGTCGTAATAGAAGGAGTCCTCGTCGCTCCACAGCCCTTCGTCGTTCGCGGCGTCGGCGATGCGGGTGAAGTGCTCGAAGAACTTCACGGCGACGTCCTCATAGGCGCGGTCGTGGTGCGCGAGGGTGAGCGCCATCTCGAGCAGATCCAGCGCGTACACGGCCATCCACGCCGTCGAGTCGGCCTGCTCGATGCGCCCGGCGTCGGCCGGGAGCGTCGAGCGGTTCACCGGCGCGATGTTGTCGAGCCCCATGAAGCCGCCCTCGAAGAGGTCGTCCTGCCCGGCATCCTTCGTGTTCGTCCACCAGGTGAAGTTCATGAGCAGCTTGTGGAACACGCGGGCGAGGAAGGTGAAGTCGCGGCCGCCGTCGAGGCGGAACACGTCGAGCGCGGCGCGCGCCTGCGTGGGCGGGTTCACGTCGCCGAAGTCCCACTCGTAGGCCGGCAGCTGGCCGCTCGCGTGGGTGTACCACTCGCGCAGCAGCAGGATCAGCTGGCCCTTCGCGAACTCGGGGTCGATGTGCGCGTAGGTGACGCAGTGGAACGCCAGGTCCCAGGCGGCGAACCACGGGTACTCCCATGCGTCGGGCATGAGGATGACGTCGCGTGCGGCGAGGTGCTGCCACCTGCCGTTGCGGATCGCTCCGCGGCCGGCCGGGGGCGGCGGGTAAGCCGGGTCACCCTCGAGCCAGCGCCGCACGTCGTAGTGGAAGAACTGCTTCGACCAGGTCAGCCCCGCAAGCGACTGCCGCAGCACCCGGCGCCTGTCGTCGTCGAGCCCGGCGGGCGCGAGGGCGTCGTGGAACGCATCGGCTTCGGTCTCGCGGGCGCGCATGACCTCGTCAAAATCCTCGAACGCGCCGTCGCCCGCCTCGCCCGGCGGTTGAGGAGCACGCGGAGCCTGCGGAGCGCGCGTCTCGAAACCCTCTTCCCGCAAACGAAGTCTGAGAACCTTCGATTCCCCGGGGCCGACCGTCACCGAATAGCGAACGGATGCCTTGGTGCCGGTCTTCTCGGGATTCACCGTCTCGGCCCCGCGCACCACGAAGTCGTTGATGCCGTCCTTCGGGAAGGGCGAGCGGTTCACGGCGCCGTCGCCGAAGAGCGCGGCCGCGTTCGTCTCGTTGTCGCAGAACAGCGTCTGTGCGGCATCCGCCTGCTCGTAATACAGGGTGAGCGGGCCCGCGACCAGCGCGCCGTCGCCCTGCACGATGGCGGGCTTCTCGCCCTCTGGAACGTCCCACGCCCAGGTGTTGCGGAACCACAGCGTGGGCAGCACGTCGAGGGTGGCGGCCTCGGGGCCGGCGTTCTCGATCGTGATGCGCAGCAGCAGGTCGTGCGGGCCGGCCTTGGCGTAGTCGGCGGTCACGACCCAGTAGCGGCCGTCGTCGAACGCGCCGGTGTCGACGAGTTCGTATTCCTCGGAGTCCGCACCGCGGCGCGCGTTCTCCGCACGCAGCTCGTCGTAGGGGAACGCGCGCTGCGGGTAGTGGTAGCGCCAGCGCTGCCAGCTGTGGGTCGGCGTGCCGTCGAGGTACCACCAGTAGTCCTTCGCGTCTTCGCCGTGGTTGCCCTCGGGGCCGGCGAGGCCGAACATCCGCTCTTTGAGGTGGTCATCCTTGGCCGTTCCAGAGCGCGAGGGCGAGCACCCACGTCTGCTCGAGGTCGCAGAAGCCGGCCATGCCGTCCTCGTTCCAGCGGTACGCCCGGCTGCGCGCGTGCTCATAGGGGAAGAAGCGCCAGGCGTCGCCGTCTGCGCTGTAGTCCTCGCGCACCGTGCCCCAGGCGCGCTCGGCCACGTACGGGCCCCAATCGCGCCAGGGCTCTTGCCGTGAATCGGCCGCTTCGACACGCTGGTGTTCAGGGGAGCGCTCGTCAGCCGCCATAGCTGCCGATGATAGGCGCAGGAGAGAGGCGGCAGATGGACATCTCGGAGACGCGGATCGACGCGCTGCACGTCTACGCGATCTCGTCCGGGCCGGCGCCGATCCCGCGCGATCAGGTGCCGCCCGTCGTCTACCAGCTGTTCGATCAGCTGCGCGATCGGCTCGCCGATATCGACATCGCCATCTCGGGCCGTGCGATCGCCTGGTACGAGCGGGTGACGGGCGAGTTCGGCGAGCACAGCCAGCGCGCGTGGGTCGGCTACGTCGCGGGCGCCGACGAGATCGGCGGCGAGATCTCACCCGTGGTGCTCGACGGGGCCGAGCACGTCGCGATCGGCACGCACTACGGGCCGATGGCGACGATCCGGCAGTCCTGGAACGAGCTGTTCGACTGGGTGCACGAGCACGGCGGCCATTCGGCCGGCTATGCGCGCGAGGTGCACCTGCGCGCATGGCCCGAGCCAGAGGAGAACTGGGTCACCCGCCTCGAGCTGCCGTTCACGACAGAATGACGGAGTGCTCGCCCATCTGCTGAGGCTGTCGCGCGAGCGGCTGCGCGTCGGCGCGCCGTTCGCGGTGGCGTCCGTCGTCGCCGCCTTGCTCGCCTTCTGGACGATCGCGTTCTTCGCCCGCCACCAGCAGTTCGTCGTTCAGCTGTGCGTCTCGGGGGTGATCATCGCGCTGTCGATCGTGCGATCGGACGAGCGGCAGGCCTCCCCGGGCGCGGGCGATCGGATGCCTGCCTGGGCGGCCGTGTCCGCGCGGTTCCTGATGATTCCGCTCGTGGCGCTGCTCGGGGCGCTCATCGGGCGGGTGGTCCACGCGCACGCCGCGCTCGGCTTCGCGCTGATCGCGGCGCCGCTCGTCGCGGCGATCTGGGTGCGGCGCTTCGGCCCACTCTGGGCACGGCTCGGCTCGCTCTGGTCGTTCCCCTTCGTCGCCGCCCTCGTGACGCCGACCGCCGCGCTCGCCGCCGGGGCCGGGGTCTGGTGGGGTGCGCTCGCCGCGCTCATCGCGGTCGCGTGGGGGTCGGTTCTCGGGTGGCTGGTCGGGGCGGGCACAGCGCGAGAGGACCCGAGCCGTGCGGGCCTCGCCCGCGCGGCGCCCTCCGCACAGCGCCCGGCGCCCTCGCCGTCGAGCGGCTCGCGCATGGCCCTGCACCTCGCGATCTCGCTCGCCGCCGCGATTCTGCTCGGCTGGTGGCTGCTGTCCGAGCACCTCGCCTGGTTCGTGCTGACGGCGTTCGTCGTGAACAGCGGGAACCGCGGGCGCGGCGACGTCGTCTACAAGGGCATCCAGCGCCTGGTCGGCGCGGGCGCGGGAACCGTCGTCGCGACGCTGCTCGGCACCGCATTCGCGCCAGGGGATTCGAACGCCCTCGTCGCGCTCTTCGTGATCCTCGGCCTCGGGGCGGTGCTGCGCACCATGAGCTACGCATGGTGGGCGGCCGCCATGACCGGCGGGCTCGCCCTGCTCTACGACTACCTCGGGCAGGGCGGCACCGAGGTGCTCGGCCAGCGCCTGCTCGCCATCCTGCTCGGCGGCCTCATCGCGATCGTCGCCAGCTGCTTCGTCGCGCCCGTGCGCTCGATCGACGTGGTGCGCCGCCGCACGGCCGAGCTGCTGGCACTCGGGCGCGAGGTGCTCACCGGCGACCGCTCTGCGCCCGCATATGCCGGACTCGCCGCAGAGACGCGCGCGGCGACGGCGCGCATCGAGCAGCTTGCGCCGCCCTTCCATGCCCTGCGCATCGTCACCTTCGGCCGTGTGCCCGCCGGGCGCCGCACCGCCGATCTCATCGATCGGGGAGTGGCGCTGGGCACCGGTCTGCAGCGGTTCGTCGCGGCGCCGTCGCGCGAGCTCGGCGGTCGGCTCGGTGGCGAGCTGCGCGCCCTGCGCGAGAGTTTGGTTGCATTGAGACGTGACTGAGCACATCGTCATGGTCGGGGCGCTGAACGCCGACCTCGCCATCCGCGTCGAGCGGCTGCCCGCGCCCGGCGAGACCGTCGCGGGGCGCGACGTGCAGGTGCTGCCGGGCGGCAAGGCCTCGAACCAGGCGGTCGCCGCGGCTCGTCTGTGCGGGCGCGTGCGGCTGGTCGGGGCGGTCGGCGACGATGAGAACGGGCGGATGCTTCGCGAGCACGCGGCCGCGGCGGGGGTCGACGTCGCGCACGTCGCCGTCCTTCCCGGGGTGGCGACCGGCCAGGCGATCATTCCCGTCGACGACGCCGGCGAGAACGCGATCATCCTTGTGCCGGGCGCCAACGGGGCGATCGCTCCCGACGACATTCCCGTCGAGGCATATCTCGATGCCGCGATCGTCTGCCTCTCGCTCGAGGTGCCGATGCCGGTCGTGCAGCGCGCCGCGGCCCGGGCCGCCGCGGCCGGCGCGCGGGTCGTGCTCAACCCCTCGCCGTACCGCTCGCTGCCCGCCTCGCTGCTCGACGCGACCGACGTGCTGATCGTCAACGAGCTCGAGGCCGGCCAGCTGCTCGGCACCCCGATCGACCTCGACGCCGATGGCATCGCGGCACTGCGCGCCGCCGTCGCGCCCCGCGGAATCTCGCAGCTCGTCGTCACCCGTGGCGCGCAGGGCGCGCTCGCGGTTGACGGCGGCGCGGTGGCCGAGATCGCGGCGACGCGCGTCGAGGCGGTCGACACCACCGGCGCGGGGGATGCCTTCACCGGCGCCCTCGCCGTGGGTCTCGCCGCGGGGCGTTCTCTGCCGGATGCCGCGGCCGAGGCATCCCTCGTCGCCGCGTTCAGCACCACGCGGCGCGGCGCGCAGCCGTCCTACCCGACTGCCGCCGAGCTCGCCGACCTTCGCGCCGCGGGGGTGCACTGATGGCCGCCGCGGGCGCTCCGCCGACCAGCGTGCGCGTCGACGTGTGGGCGTGGTCGGTGCGGCTCTACAAGACGCGGTCGGCGGCGACCGAGGCGGCCAAGGCGGGGCACATCCGCGTGAACGGCGACCGTGCGAAGCCCGCCCAGCCGGTCAAGATCGGCGACGAGGTGCGCGCCTTCACCGACCGCGAGCACATCGTCTTCGTGAAGCAGCTGCTGACGAAGCGCGTCGGCGCCGCGGTCGCCGCTGCCGCGATCGACGATCGCACGCCGGCTCTCCCGCCGAAGGAGGAGCGGGCTGCGCCCGTCGTGCGCGAGCGCGGCTCGGGGCGCCCGACGAAGCGCGACCGCCGCGCCCTCGAGCGGCTGCGCGGGCACTGACCGGCGAGCCGGGCCGCTACTCGGCGGGCCCCAAGAGCGCGTTCGCGACGGTGCTGTGCGCCGACTCGTCGTCGGAGGGGTGGAAGATGCCCGCGAGCACATCGCGGTAGAGCCGCCCGAGCTCGGACGAGGTGAAGTACGACGAGCCGCCCGAGACGCGGATCGCCTTGTCGACCACCTCGCGGGCGGTCTCGGTCGCGCGGATCTTCACGCCGACGAGCTTCGGGAACCACTGGCCGCCGTGGTTCACGAGGCCGTCGACATCGCTCGCGACGGCCTGGATCTGCGGAGCGAGCGCGTCCTGCTGGATCGCCGCGGACGCGAGTCGGAAGCGGATGTCGGGGTCGTGGGCGTAGGGCTTGCCGGTCTTGAGCGAGGTGCGCCGCTGCACCGTCTCGGCGGCGATGTCGAGCGCGCGCTGGCCGATGCCCGTGTAGACCGAGGCGAGCAGCACCTCGAAGTTCGCGAAGATGCCGAACACGAGGCTGTCGGGGTTCGGGCCGGGGGCGAGTCGGCGCACGATGCGCTCGGCCGGGGCATACGCCCCCTTCAAGACGGTCGTGCGCGACTGCGACGCGCGCATGCCGACGGTGTCCCAGTCGTCCTTGATCTCGACACTGCCGCCGGCGACCGCGTCGCGGGTGATGAAGCCGTAGACGACGCGGGGGCCGTCGGCACTCGCCGTGTCGAGGCCGGTCACGCCGAGCCGGGTCCATGCGGGCGAGAGCGAGGTGAAGATCTTGGTGCCCGTGAAGCGGTAGCCGCCGCCCGGCTCCGGAGCGGCCTCGGTCGTCGAGCCGAAGAGCACGAGGTCGTTGCCCGCCTCGCTGATGCCGAAGCCGAACAGCTCGCCCGCCCCCGCCTCGCGCAGCACGAAGTCGAGGGAGTCGTCGCCGCGATCGCGCAGCACCTTGGCCACGCCGGTCCACACGAGGTGCATGTTCACGGCGAGCGCGGTCGCGGGGGCCGCGCCCGCGAGCCGCTGCTGCTCGCGTGCCACCTCGGCGAGCGTCATTCCGAGGCCGCCGTAGCCCGCGGGCACGAAGGCCTTCAGGTAGCCCGCGGCGGCCAGCTCGGCGAGATCCTCGTCGAAGAACCCGTTGTCGCGGTCGTATCGGGGGGCGCGCGACCGGATGCGCGCGAGGAGCTCATCGGAGAGAACGGAGACGCCCGGGATCGATTCAGCCACGGCGTGAGCATATTCCCGGCATCCGACATGCGTGGCGACCCACTTAGAGTGGAACCCATGCAGCAACGGACGCTCGGCAGGACGGGGCGCGAAGTCTCCGTCATCGGACTCGGTACGTGGCAGCTCGGGGGCGACTGGGGGAACGTCAGCGAAGTCGACGCGCTCGCCGTGCTCGAGGCATCCGCTGAGGCCGGCGTCACGTTCTTCGACACGGCCGACGTCTACGGCGACGGGCGCAGCGAGTCTCTCGTCGGGCGATTCAAGGCGGCGCATCCGGATGCCCCGCTCACGGTCGCGACGAAGATGGGTCGCCGCGTCGACCAGGTGCCCGAGAACTACACCCTCGCGAACTTCCGCACCTGGCTCGACCGCTCGCGCGCGAACCTGCGCGTCGACACGATCGACCTGGTGCAGCTGCACTGCCCGCCGAGCCCCGTCTATTCGAACGACGAGGTCTTCGACGCCCTCGACCAGCTGGTCGACGAGGGCGTCATCGCGAACTACGGCGTCAGCGTCGAGACCGCGGCGGAGGCGCTCGCCGCCATCGCGCGGCCGAAGGTCGCGACCGTGCAGATCATCCTCAACGCGTTCCGCCTCAAGCCGCTCGACGAGGTGCTGCCCGCGGCACGCGAGGCCGGCGTCGGCATCATCGCGCGGGTGCCGCTCGCCTCTGGGCTGCTCTCGGGTCGCTACACGAAGGACACCACCTTCCCCGAGAGCGACCACCGCAACTACAACCGGCACGGCGACGCATTCGACGTGGGCGAGACGTTCTCGGGCGTCGACTTCGAGACGGGCGTCGCCGCCGCGCAGGAGTTCTCCGACGCCGTGGCCCAGCTGCGCGAGGAGTGGAAGATCGACAACCATGCTCTGCTCACGCCCGCGAAGGCCGCACTCGCCTGGGTGACCCAGCAGCCGGCCGTCTCGACGGTCATCCCCGGCGCTCGCAACGCCGACCAGGCGCTCAGCAATGCCGCCGCCTCATCGGTTCCCGAGCTCGGGCCCGAGTTCAATGCGCGCGTGCGCGACATCTACGACCGCTACTTCCGGGCGGCGATCCACGAGAAGTGGTGACCGGGGGGCGCTGAGGCAGGCGGTGCGCAGGCTCGCAGTGCGCGGGCCGGCTGCGCTCAGGCGGTCGGGCACACGAGCCGCGTCGGCTCGCGCTGATCGGCGGCCCGCAGCACCTCGTGCTCTGTCATCGGGTGCCCGCAGATCGGGCACGGGGCGGACGCATTGCGCACCTCCGGTGCTTCCGGGTGGCCGGCGCCGATCTGTGCAGGGCCCGTGAACGTGCGCACGACCCGATTCGCCTTCTGATAGAAGCTCCAGAACCCCTTGGCCTCGGCCACCACGCGCCCGCTTTCGTTAGTGCACTAATCGTTTGTACACTGATCATATGTCGGATGCCGCCCCTCGCGCCACTTCATCGGAAGACCTGCTCGCGCTCGAGAACCAGGTGTGCTTCGCGCTGGCCGTGGCCTCGCGCAGTGTGATCGGGATGTATCGGCCGCTGCTCGAGCCGATGGGGCTCACGCATCCGCAATACCTCGTGATGCTCGCCCTGTGGGAACGCGGGCCGCACTCGGTGCGTGCGCTGGGCGATGCTCTGCGCCTCGAGCCGGCGACGCTCTCGCCGCTGCTCAAGCGCCTCGAGGCGCTCGGCTACGTGCGGCGGAGCCGCTCGCCCGAAGACGAGCGCGCACTGCGGGTCGAGCTGACGGATGCCGGGCGTGCACTGCGTGCCCAGGCCCTCGAGGTGCCGCCCGCCGTGATGCGACTGCTCGGCATGGACGTCGCAGAGCTTGCGACGCTGCGCGACACCCTGCACGGGCTGATCGCGGCGGTCGAGTCCGCTCCCTCGCGCGCGTAACCCTTCCCGTTCCCGTTCCCGTTTCCGTTCCCGTTCCCGTTCCGCGGCACGGCCTGCGTCCCGTTCTCCCCGGCACGGTCTGCGTCCCGCCGCCCAGCACGGTCTGCGTCCCCGTTCGCCGGCAGGGTTTGCGTCCCGGGCCGACAGGTGCGCCCTCCGGGTGAGTCACTTCTGTCGGCCGGGGACGCAAAAGACCGGACGAAGAAGACGGGACGCAAGAGACCGGGGACGCAAGAGAACTGAGCGCCGCGGCGGTGCGGCTTCCCCAGCACAGCGCTCGACATGCGTGAGTAGTCCACGGATCCGCGGGACGAGGCGACGGCGCCCCGATTGCCTGGGCTAGCAATGCGTGCATGGAACTCGAACCTCCTGACTTCACCCGGTTGCGTCTCGCTTTCCGAGACAGCTCGCACGGCGACGCGGTGCGGGCGTTTGAGCGCCGTCGGGCGAGGGGCGAGTTGGAAGCTCTGCGCGTCGGAGTGCTGCGGCCGGTGCTTCCGCCGCTCGCGACGATCGAGGGCGACGAGCGCTATCTGGAAAGCCGTCGTCGCTACCTCGACCTCATCGCCGCCGTCGGGCTGACACGTCGATCGGCTCCTGTCGTGTTCTCGCACCGCAGCGCGCTCGCCATTCTCGGGTTGCCGACCGTCGCTGCGTGGGGCCGATCGGTCGACGTTCTTGAGCCGGCCACGAGCGCACGACGCAGCAAGCACGGCGTTCGTGTGCACCGCACCGGCTATCTGCCGGAGGAGATCATGCCCTGGGGCCCGTTCTTTGTGACGACGCCGGCGCGAACGATCGCGGATCTCGCGCGGTCTGGGGACTTCATGTCGACGGTCGTCGCTCTTGACGCGGCCCTGCGCCCGACCGCGCGGTCGCTCGTGAGGCTCTCGAAGTCGGACGTGGCTGAGGTGCTCTCGCGCCACGGCGACTGGGGGCTCGCTCGAGCGGAGTTCGCCGTCGAGTTCGCCGACGGCCGAGCGGCCAACGCCGGGGAATCGGCCAGCCGCGTCACGATCTATCAGCTGGGCTGTGAGGTGCCGGACCTGCAGGTGCGCCACTTCCACGCCGAGGGCTATTTCGACGTCGACTTCAAGTGGCGGCGCGGCCCGGGAATGCCACGGCCGCTGATCGGCGAATTCGACGGAGGGGGGAAGTATGTGAAGCCTGAATACCTCGGGGGCATGACTCCGGGGGAGGCCGTGCTCAAAGAGAAGCGCCGCGAAGACATCTTGAGGCGCCAGGACAACGACTTCGGCCGGTGGGGGTGGCCGGAGGTGAGGCATCCGATCGACCTCGACCGGATCCTGCGCGAGTGCGGACTACGGCCGATTCGTCGCCGGCTCATCTGACCTTTGCGTCCGCCGCCGACAGATGTGCACGACGAGCCGGACGCGGATGTCGGGCGAGGACGCAAAACCTCCACCCGGGGAGTGGGGAGCGGGGAGCCGGAGGGGCGCGGGGAGCCGGAGGGGGCGGGTCAGCTCGGCTGGATCGCGATCGGCTCGGTGTCGGGGATGGGGCTCGAGTCGCGGCCCCGCAGGTCGGGCAGCTTGCGCACCGCGAGCGCGGGCACGATCACGCCGACGAGCGCGAAGGCCCCCGACACGAAGAACGCCCACTGCGGGCCGTTCGAGTCGATGACCGAGCCCGCGATCGCCGAGCCGATGCCGGCGCCGATCAGCTGGCCGGTGCCGATCCACCCGAAGGCCTCTGCCGTGTCGCTGAACTTCACCGACGACGAGGTCATGGCGAACATGGCCGCGAGCGCGGGCGCGATGCCGGCGCCGGAGATCAGCAGCGCCGGGACCATCCACCAGACGTTCAGCCAGATGCTCGCGAGCGCGACACCGGCGAACATCAGCAGCATGCGCCGCGCGAGGGACCAGGGCGAGAGCGGCAGATGCCCGAAGGTGATGCCGCCGAGCAGCGAGCCGAGAGACCAGATCGCGAGCACGACCCCCGACTCGTAGCCGTGGGCAGAGGCATCCGCCCCGGTGCCCTGGAAATTCGCCACGACGCCCGCCTCGACGGCCGAGCACGAGCCGATCAGCAGCAGGCCGACGAAGGTCGAGATGATGACGGTGGGCCGGGTCAGCACGACCCCGAAGCGGCGCTTCGAGCGAGGAATGCGCACGCGCCCGAGCTCGGGCGACAGGATGAACCACAGGCCGCCGAACACCATGAAGAACGCGCACAGCACCAGCGCGAGCACGGTCGAGACCTGCGTCGCGACGAAGGTGACGACGACGGGGCCGGCGATCCAGATGATCTCCTGTGCGGAGGCGTCGAGCGAGAACAGCGGGGTGAGCAGCTGCGAGGTCACGAGCTTCGGGTAGATCGTGCGCACCGCCGGCTGCACCGGGGGCGTCGCGAGCCCCGAGACGAACGCGACCAGGATCGTGAGCGGGATCGACATGGTCACGAACGCGATCGTGAGGATCGCCGCGGCGCAGAGCGCCGTCGTGACCGCGAGAACGGGGCGGATGCCCAGCCGGCCCATCAGGCGGCTGGTGAGCGGCCCGGCGACGGCCTGGCCGACGGCCCCGCCCGCGAGCACGAGACCCGCGGAGCCGTAGCTGTCGTGCACCTGCTCGACGTGGAGCAGCATGCCGAGGGACAGCATTCCGGAGGGGAAGCGCGCCGTCAGCTGCGCGGCGATGATCCGGGCGACGCCCGGCGTCTTCAGGACACTCGAATACGCGCTCACGGTCTGCCCAGTCTATCGATCGCGGCGGCCTGACCCGGCGCGCGCCGCGATGTCGGTGGTGCCGCTTAGCCTGTGGAAAACGGGCAGAAGTTATGCACATTTGTGGACGACACGCCCACTAGATGTAGGGGCAAGGGGGAACGGGCGCCCCGCTATATAGTGATCAAGCTGTTCGGGGAACTGCAGCCCAACCGGTGGCGAAAAACAGCGCAGAACACAGGGGAACGAAGGAGAAACAGTCGTGGCAATCACCGTTGTCAAGCGCGATGGAACGCGCGAGCCGTATGACGCGAACAAGATCAACCTCGCCATCGAGAAGGCCGCGGAAGGCCTCGACGAGAACATCACCTGGGTGACGCAGATCGCGAGCGAGCTCGAGCTCACGCTGTTCGACGGCATCACCACGCAGCAGCTCGACGAGGCGGTCATCCAGGTCGCCCTGCAGAACGTCAAGGACGACCCGGCGTTCGACACCGTCGCCGCGCGCCTGCTGCTGAAGACGATCTACAAGAGGGTGCTCGGCGATTACGCCACGGATGCCGAGCTGAAGCAGAAGCACCAGGAGCAGTTCCGCGCCTATGTCGAGCGCGGTGTCGCCGAGCAGCTGCTCGACCCCCGCTTCCCGCAGCTCTTCGACCTCGACCGCCTGGCGGCGGCGCTAGAGCCGGCGAACGACCAGCTGCTGCGCTACATCGGCCTCGTCACGCTGAACAACCGCTACGGCATCAAGGCCCGCAACGGCGAGCCGCTCGAGGTGCCGCAGTACTTCTGGATGCGCATCGCGATGGGCCTCTCGCTCAACGAGGCCGACCCCACCGCCATCGCCCTCGAGTTCTACGAGACGATGTCGCGCCTCGACTACCTCGCCGCAGGCTCGACGCTCGTCAACGCCGGCACCAAGTTCCCGCAGCTCTCGAACTGCTTCGTGATGGAGATGCACGACGACATCGAGCACATCGCCAAGTCGGTGCGCGACGTCATGTGGATCACGAAGGGCACCGGCGGCATCGGCCTGTCGGTCACCAAGCTGCGCTCGCAGGGCTCGCCGATCCGCTCGAACAACACAGTCTCGACCGGCCCCATCCCGTTCATGCACACCATCGACTCGGTGCTGCGCGCGGTCAGCCGCGGCGGCAAGAAGTTCGGCGCCCTCGCCTTCTACATGGAGAACTGGCACCTCGACTTCCCCGACTTCCTCGACCTTCGCCAGAACTCGGGCGACCCCTACCGCCGCACCCGCACCGCGAACACCGCCGTGTGGATCTCCGACGAGTTCATGAAGCGCGTGCAGAACGACGAGCCGTGGTACCTCTTCGACCCGCTCGAGGTCGGCGACCTCAACGAGCTCTACGGCAAGGCGTTCTCCGAGCGCTACGCGTTCTACGCCGCCGAGGCCGAGGCCGGCCGCCTGCGCATGTTCAAGAAGCTGCCCGCCCGCCAGCAGTTCAAGGACATCCTGATGAGCCTGCAGACCACGGCGCACCCGTGGCTGACCTGGAAGGACACGATCAACAACCGTGCCCTGAACAACAACACGGGCACGATCCACCTGTCGAACCTCTGCACCGAGATCTGCCTTCCGCAGGACATCGACAACATCGCCGTCTGCAACCTCGCGTCGATCAACCTGCCGCGCCACCTGCGCGCCGACGGCACCTTCGACTGGGAGTCGATCAAGCGCTCGGTGCGCCTCGCCGTGCGCCAGCTCGACAACCTGATCGACATCACGATGTCGTCGGTGCCCGAGGCCGACAACGCCAACCTCAACAACCGCGCCATCGGCTTGGGCATGATGGGCTACACCGACGTGGTCGAGAAGCTCGGCCTGCCGTATGACTCGGAAGAGGCATACGACCTGATCGACGAGGTCGCCGAGCGCATCTCGTACTACGCGATCGAGGAATCCGTCGACCTCGCCGCCGAGCGCGGCGCGTACCCGAACTTCGCCGGTTCGCGGTGGAGCCAGGGCCTTGTGCCCTATGACACCCTCGACCTGACCGAGAAGGATCGTGGTGTGCCGATCGACGTCAGCCGCCGCACCACCCTCGACTGGGACTCGCTGCGCGAGCGCGTCAAGGGCGGCGTGCGCAACGCGACCCTCATGGCCGTCGCGCCGACCGCGTCGATCGGCCTCGTCGCCGGCACCACGCCCGGCTTCGACCCGCAGTTCTCGCAGATCTTCAGCCGTGCGACCTCGAACGGCAAGTTCCTCGAGGTGAACCGCAACCTGGTCGCCGCCCTTCAGGAGAAGGGCCTGTGGGAGCAGGTGCGCGAGCAGGTGCTGCGCAGCCAGGGCGACATCCAGGGCATCGCGGCGATCCCCGACGAGATCAAGCGCGTCTACAAGACGAGCTTCCAGCTCTCGCCGATCGCATTCCTCGAGGTCGCGGCCCGCGCCCAGAAGTGGATCGACCAGGCGATCAGCCGCAACATGTACCTCGAGACGCGCGACCTCTCTGACATGGTCGACATCTACTCCGAGGCCTGGAAGCGCGGCGTGAAGACGACGTACTACCTGCACATGAAGCCGCGCCACCAGGCCGAGCAGTCGACCGTGCGCGTCAACAAGAGCGAAGAGATCGGCGGGGCGCGCAAGGGCTTCGGCGCCGCAGGCTCGGGTCAGGCATCCGCGCCGGCCGCGACGCCCGCCGCAGAGCCCGCGGCCGCCGGCGCCCCCGCGCGCCGCGGCTTCGGCTTCGGCGGCCTGACCTCCTCCACCACCGAATCGGAAGGCAAGTAACACCGCATGGGAATCCTCGGTACAGGCGTCAAGGACGGCCTGCTCCTCAAGCCGATCACCTACAAGTGGGCGATGGACCTCTACGACCAGGCGGTGGCGAACACCTGGTTCCCCAATGAGATCCAGCTCGGCGAGGACCTGGCGGACTTCAAGAGGATGACGGAGGAGGAGCGCCACGCGGTCACCTTCCTGATCTCGTACTTCAACCCGAACGAGCTGCTCGTCAACAAGGCTCTGGCCTTCGGCGTGTACCCGTATGTGAACGCACCTGAGGCGCATCTCTACCTCGCGAAGCAGATGTGGGAGGAAGCCAACCACTGCATGTCGTTCGAGTACGTACTCGAGACCTTCCCCATCGACCGCGACGAGGCCTACAACGCCCACGTCGACATCCCGTCGATGGCCAAGAAGGAGGAGTTCGAGGTCAAGTTCATCCGCCGGATGACCGAGGAGACGCTCGACATCACGACGACGGCGGGCAAGCAGGACTTCATCCGCAACCTCGTCGCGTACAACATCATCCTCGAGGGCATCTGGTTCTACTCGGGCTTCATGGTGGCGCTCTCGTTCCGCCAGCGGAACCTGCTGCGCAACTTCGGCTCGCTCGTCGACTGGATCGTGCGCGACGAGTCGCTGCACCTGAAGTTCGGCATGAACCTGATCCTCACGGTGCTCGACGAGAACCCCGACCTGCAGACGCCCGAGTTCGCGAACGAGATCAAGCAGATGATCCTCGACGCGGTCGAGATGGAAGAGCAGTACAACCGCGACCTGCTGCCCGGCGGCATCCTCGGGCTCAACGCGAACTACATCAACCAGTACGTGAAGTACCTCGCCGACCGCCGCCTCGAAGAGCTCGGCTTCGAGCCCGAGTACAAGGTGAGCAATCCCGCGAAGTGGATGGCCACCGCGAACGACACGCTCGAGCTGGTCAACTTCTTCGAGTCGACCAACACCTCGTACGAGTCGAACGCGAAGGCGTCGAGCTGAGTCCCTCGGTTCATCGAGCACCGCGGTGAACCGCACGTAGGGCGCGAACCGCACGTAGGGCGCACGTTTTCTTCCGAAACGTGCGCCCTACGGCGTTTCCGCCGCGTTAGCGTCGAGGCGTGACCGAACGCGAACGCCCGATCCTCACCGACCCCGACGAGCTGGAAGTGGCCCTGCGCGATGGGCGCTATGCCGACGGCGGCCCTGTGCGCGTGCTCGATGTGCGCTGGGGCGGCGTCGGCCGACCCGCCGGCAAGCCCGACGGCCGCGACGCCTTCGAGCTGGGGCACATCCCCGGGGCGGTCTACGTCGACCTCGACACCGAGCTCGCGCTGCCGCCCGCGCGCCGCCGCCCCGAGGACGGCCGCCACCCGCTGCCCGAGCTCGACGAGCTGCAGCAGTCGGCGCGCAGCTGGGGCATCGACCCCGGCGACACCGTCGTCGTCTACGACGACCTCAAGAACCTGTCGAGCGCTCGGGCATGGTGGCTGCTGCGCTACGCGGGCGTCGCCGACGTGAGGCTGCTCGACGGCAGCCTGCGCGCATGGGTGAGCGCGGGAAATCCGCTCGAGAAGGGCCCGGGCGACCCGCCGGTTCCGGGCACCGTGACGCTCGCGTACGGCGCCCTTCCCGTGATCCCGCTCGAGGGCGTCGCCGAGTTCGCAGCATCGGGCGTGCTGCTCGACGCACGAGCGGGCGATCGCTTCCGCGGCGAGGTCGAGCCGGTCGATCCGCGCGCCGGCCATATTCCGGGCGCGGTGAGCGCACCGACCACCGCGAATGTCGACGCGAACGGGCGGTTCCTAACGCCGGGGGAGTTGCGCGCGCGGTTCGAAGAGCTCGGCGTGACGGATGCCTCAGCCGTCGGGGCCTACTGCGGCAGCGGCGTCACCGCGGCGCACGAAGCGGTCGCGCTGACCCTGGCGGGCTTCGCGCCCGTGCTCTACCCCGGCTCGTTCAGCCAGTGGTCGAACCACCCCGAGCTGCCGATCGAGACGGGCGAGACCGCGGAATAGGCATCCGTCAATCCCCCTTGCCGCGACGGTTCTGCAGAGTGATGATCTAGGGATCATCGACACGAGCGAGGTCGCAATGAGTTCACGCATTTCGACACCGGATTACCTTCCGCGCCTCGGGGCGGGGCGGCACCGCACGCCGCGCCGTGGCGCCTGCTTCATGGAGTTCGCCTCGTACCTCGCGGGCGAACGCTGGAGCGATCACCCCAGCTGCACCGACCCGGTGCTGGCCGCGCTCGCCCGCGCGGTCAACGACCTGGTCAGCGACACACGCCGGCAGGAGCTGCTGCAGGACGTGCCGCGCGTCATCGGCCTCACGGCCTCGCGCGCCGGCACGCTGCGGGTTGCGGCGAGCGCCGCCGCGTCGGCGCTTCCCGTCTCGAGCATGCACCGGCAGCACGCCCTCGCTGTCGGGCTGCGGGCGAGTCTCGGAGCGCTGGACGAGCTGGGCGTCGACGCGCCCGAGCTGCGGGCGCGGGCCGAGGCCGCGTTCACCGCAGCGCCGGGGGCGACCGAGTGGGTCGCGCGTCACGTGGAGTTCAACGGCGCCATCCCGCCCGGCCGGCAGGAGCGGGCGGGGCTCGAGATCGTCCGTGTCGCCGCGTGCGGCATCGCCGAGGCGTGCGTCTGGGACGCCGACGACCGGCTGATCGCCCTGCTGCGCACGGCCATCGCCGAACTCGAGCAGGCGAAGACGTCGGCGCCCCGCGCACCAGAGGCACGTCCGGCGGCACGAGGCGAGGCGCTGCGGCCCGAGGCATCCCTCACGGCCTGAGCCCCCCGCCGCCTGTCACCCGGTGTTCTGCAGGCCGGCGGCGACTCCGTTCACCGCGAGCAGCATGAGCCGATGCGGCTGGTCCTCGGCGTCGGTCGAGCCGGTCGCGCGGATCTCGCGCAGGGCACGCAGCTGCAGCAGCGAGAGCGCGTCGACATAGGGCGACCGCAGCTGCACCGCGCGCTGCAGCACGGCACGGCCCTCGAGCAGCTCGCTGTGGCGCGAGGTCAGCAGCACCTGCTCGCGCGTCAGCGCCATCTCGTCGAGCACGAGCTGCGCGAGGTCTGCGCGGCCGTCGAGGGCCAGGTAGCGGCGCGCGAGGCGCTCGTCGGTCTTCGCAAGCGACATCTCGACGTTGTCGATCATGGTGCCGAACAGCGGCCACTCGTGGTAGGCCTTCTGCAGCAGCTCGGGGTCGCCGATCGAGGCGAGCGCCGTGCCGAGGCCGAACCAGCCGGTGAGGTTCACACGGGCCTGCGACCAGGCGAACACCCAGGGGATCGCGCGCAGGTCCTCGAGCGACTCGAGCGACAGGCCGCGGCGTGCGGGGCGCGAGCCGAGGGCCAGCAGACCGACCTCTTCCTGCGGCGTGACGCGGCCGAACCACTGCGCGAAGCCGTCGGCCTTCACGAGCTCGAAGAAGCGTGCGCGGCTGGCTTCGTCGAGGCGCGCCGCGAGGGCGGCGTAGGCGACGGATGCCTGCTCGTTGCGCTCCTGATTCGAGGGTGCCTCGGCCAGCAGCGTGGCGCTCGCCATCTGCTCGAGGTGTCGCGCGGCGATGGTCTGGTCGCCGTACTGCGCGAAGATCACCTCGCCCTGCTCGGTGAGCTTGAAGCGGCCCTCGACCGAGTGCGGCGGCTGCGCGAGCACGGCCTCGTTCGCGGGGCCGCCGCCGCGGCCGAGAGCGCCGCCGCGGCCGTGGAAGAGCGTGAGCTCGATGTCGTTGCGCCGGGCCCACTGGGCGATGCGGCTCTGCGCGTCGTAGAGCGCCAGGGTGGCGGAGACGGGGCCGACGTCCTTCGACGAGTCGGAGTAGCCGAGCATGACCTCGAGGCGGCGGCCGGTCGCGGCGAGCCGCGCCTTAACCGGCTCGAGCTCGATGAGCCCGTCGAGGATGTCGGTCGAGTTGTTGAGGTCGGCGAAGGTCTCGAAGAGCGGGATGACGTCGAGCACGGGCGCCGCCTCGGCCGAGCCGAGGGCGCGCTTCGCGAGTTCGTAGACGTTCGCGAGGTCCTCAGCGGACTGCGTGAACGACACGATGTAGCGACGGGCGGCGTCGACGCCGAACCGCTTCTGCAGGGCCGAGATCGTGTGGAAGACCTCGAGCACCTCGTCGGCGAGCTCCGAGCGGGGCGTGGCGCCCGAGCGCAGCTCTTCGAGAACCTGGCGGTGCACCTTCGAGTGCTGTCGCACCTCGAGGTCGGCGAGGTGGAAGCCGAACGACTCGACCTGCCAGATGAGGTGCTGCAGCTCGCCGGACGCGGCGCGCTCGGCGCCGCCCTCGCGCAGCGAGGACTGGATGATGCGCAGCTCGGCGAGCAGCTCGTCGGGGCTTTCGTAGGCGAGGTCGGCGTCGCGGGTGCGGGTCGCCACGATGCGGCGGGTGACGAACAGCAGCGCGCGGCGGTGCGGCTCGGTGTGCGAGCGCTGCTCGAGCTCGTCGGCGGCGAAGCCGGCGAGGGCGCGCTGCCGGATCCACAGCTCGGAGAGCGCGGCCGAGGGCGGCGTGTCCTCCGCAGACAGCGTCAGGGTGCGGCCGATGCGCGATGCGGCGCGCTCGTAGCCGAGCAGCACGTGCTCGCTGGCGATCTGGGCGGCCTGCCGGGTCACCTTGGCGGTCACGAAGGGGTTGCCGTCGCGGTCGGCGCCGATCCACGAGCCGTAGCGCACGAAGGCCTTCGCGCGGGCCGGCGCGCGACCGGCATCCGGGCCGAGCAGCCAGTCGTCGAGCGCGCGGTACACGCGCGGGACGACCTGGAAGAGCGAGGTGTCGAACACGTTCATCGCCGTGCGGACCTCGTCGACCGGGGTCGGCTTCTGCGCGCGCAGCGGGCTGGTGCGCCACAGGGTGTCGATCTCTTCGAGCAGCCGGCGCTCGTTCTCGAGACCGCTCGCATAGCCGAGGCGCGGGTCGTCGCGCTCGGCGAGCAGTTCGGCGATGCGGCGGATGGCGCCCGAGATCGCGGGGCGGCGGGCCTCGGTCGGGTGGGCGGTGAGCACGGGGTGGAAGCGGAGCTCGGCCACACGGCGCGCGGTCTCCTCTTCGCCGACCTCGCTCGTGAGCTGGGTGATCGCGCCGGCGAAGGTGTCGGTGCGGGTCTCGGCGCGGCCGGGGACGTCGCGCTCGCGCAGGCGGCGGATGCGGTGCTGCTCTTCGGCGAGGTTCACGAGGTGGAAGTAAGCCGTGAAGGCGCGGGCGACCTGCTCTGCGCGCTCGGGCGTGAAGCTCGCGACCAGAGCCTCGGCCTCTTCGAAGCGTTCCTGATCGTCGTTCTCGTAGGCGGCGATGGTGAGGGCCCGGAGCCGTTCGACGTCTTCGAGCAGGCCGGGGGCGCTCGCGTTCAGCACGCGGCCGAGCAGGCCGCCGAGCGTGCGCACATCGGCGCGGAGGGGCTCGTCGACCTCGGCGCGGGCGTTGTCGCGGCGGCGAGAGGGCGACGGGGCGGTGTCTGGCTGAAGGTCGCTCACGCAGTCAGGTTAGGTGACGCGCGCGGTCCTAAGCCAATTGGCCCGTTACATGGGCGTTACGGTATGCCGCGTGTTACGCCGAGCGCCCGCGGCTACTCGGCCAGCACCTTGGCGATGCGCTGCACCGAGACGCTCTCTGCGGTGCCGAGCGGCTGGGCGAACAGGCTGATGCGCAGCTCCTCGAGCATCCAGCGGGCGTGCCGGATGCTGGGGCGGGCACCCGGCTGCAGGGGAAGCGTGCCCCCGGCATCCGTGTATCTCGCGGTCGCGTTCTGCACCTCGGTGAGCCATACGCGGTCGCGGCCCGGGTTGTCGGGCAGCCTCTCGATACGCCACGCGATGCCGTTCAGGTAGCGCGGCAGGTGGCGCAGCTGCGCGCGCCCCGTCGCCGAGATGAAGCCGGGGTAGACGAGGTTCGCGAGCTGCTGCTTCGCGTCGGCGAGCGGGGCGAGCAGGGCGAGGCTGCTGGTCGAGGCGAGCGCCTTCTCGGCCGCGCGCGCGGCCGTGAGCGTCGCGGCCACCTGCTTGACGGTGTCGAACATCGCGTCGACGACGACCTGGGATGCCTGATCGCGCACCCGCTCGTAGTCGGTGCGCGTGAACACCATGCCCTGCGACGCGTCGTTCTCGAGCACCTCGTCGATGACCGCGGCGAGGCAGTCGGCGAACAGCGCGGGCGTCGACGCGTAGGGGGCGGTCGCGAGCGCGAGCTTCTCGGGGGCCGTCAGATGCTCTTGCACGTACGACGCGGGCGACGGGATCTCGGCGAGCAGCAGCCGCCGCACCCCGCGCGGGTGCTGCCTGGCCTGCTCGGCCGGGGTCGCGAGGATGCGCAGCGCGACGGTGCCGCGCTCGTCGACGAGAGCCGGGTAGCCGCGCACCGTGTTCTGCAGCCCGCCGACCGTCGTGTCGACCTGACGGGGGAGCTCTCTCATGTCCCACTCGGGAACGCTGGCGCGCTCGAGCGCGTCGGGCACCCGGGCCGTCGCGACGGCCGCGACCGAATCGCGCGCCTTGCTTTCGAAGCGGTGCTGCAGCGCCGCGAGGTCCTTCGAGCGGCCGAGCCGCTTGCCCCGCTGGTCGATCACGGCGAACGTCGGCCGCAGATGCGCCGGAATGCGCTCGAGGTCGAAGTCGCCGGGGTCCACCGGGGCGTAGGTGAGCTTCTTGATCGCCGCCGCCACGACGTCGGCGAAGGGGCGGCCGTCGGGCTCGGCGGGCACCTCGGCGACGATCTTCGCCGCCCAGTCCGCGGCGGGCACGACCGAGCGCCGCAGCGCCTTGGGCAGCGAGCGGATCATCGCCGTGATGAGCTCGGCGCGCAGCCCGGGCACCTGCCAGTCGAAGCCGGCGGGGGCGAGGCGGGCGAGCAGCGGCAGCGGAACGGTGACCGTCACGCCGTCGTCCTCCGCTCCCGGCTCGAAGCGGTAGGAGAGCTGGAAGCGCTGGTCGCCCTGCCGCCAGATGCTCGGGAACGCGGTCTGGTCGACGAGCTCGTCGGGGGAGTCGTCGCCGAGAAGCATCCGCTCGGTCATCGTCAGGAACTCGGGGTCCTTCGCGCGCGCCTCGCGCCACCAGCGCTCGAAGCTGCGCGTGTCGACGACGTCGCGCGGCACGCGCTCGTCGTAGAACGCGAACACCGCCTCCTCGCCGCCCGTGATGTCGCGGCGGCGCGTCTTCTCCTCGAGCTGCGCGATGCGCGTCACGAGCGCGCGGTTCTTGCGGTCGAACTCGAACAGCTGCCCCTTGCGCGCGGTGGGCCAATCGCCGTCGACGAGCCCGTGGCGCAGGAAGAGCGTGCGGGCGTATGCCTCGTCGATGCGCGCGAACTGCACCCGGCGGCGCTCGATGATCGGCACGCCGTAGAGCGTGACGCGCTCGTAGGCGACGGCGGCGCCCTGGTTCTTCTCCCAGTGGGGCTCGGAGTACTGGCGCTTGAGCAGCGCATCGCCCGCGATCGGCTCGGCCCAGGCCGGGTCGATCGCGGCGTTGACGCGCGCGAACAGGCGGCTCGTCTCGACGAGCTCGGCGCTCATCAGGGCTGCGGGCTGCTTCTTGGCGAGGGCCGAGCCGGGGAAGACGACGAAGCGCGTGCCTCGGGCGCCCGCGTAGTCCTTCTTCTGCAGATCGCGCAGGCCGAGGTGGCTGAGCAGCCCGGCGAGCAGGGACTTGTGGATGCCGTCAGGGTTCACCGCGGGCTCGCCCACGGTCAGGTGCAGCTCTTTCGACATCCGGCGCAGCTGGCGGTAGACGTCCTGCCATTCGCGCACGCGCAGGTAGTTGAGGAACTCGGCCTTGCAGAGCCGCCTGAAGGCGCTCGAGCTGAGCTCGCGCTGCTTCTCTTCGAGATGGTTCCAGAGATTGAGCAGGGTGAGGAAGTCGCTCGTCGGGTCGATGAAGCGGGCGTGCAGTTGGTCGGCGGTGCCGCGGCGCTCGACGGGGCGCTCGCGCGGGTCCTGGATCGTGAGGCCCGCGACGATGGCCATCACCTCGCGCGTGGTGCCGTGCCGCCGGCTCTCGAGCACCATGCGCGCGAAGCGCGGGTCGATCGGCAGGCGCGAGAGCTCGCGGCCGATGCGGGTCAGGCGCAGCTCTGCGCCCCGCCCTTGCAGGGCCCCCAGCTCGGTGAGCAGATCGAGGCCGTCTTTCACGCCGCGCGGGTCGGGCTTGGTGAGGAACGGGAAGCTCTCGATCTGGCCGAGGCCGAGCGAGATCATCTGCAGGATGACCGCCGCGAGGTTCGTGCGCAGGATCTCGGGCTCGGTGAACGCGGGGCGCTTCTCGAAGTCGTCCTGCGAGTAGAGGCGGATCGCGATGCCGTCGCTCGTGCGGCCGGCGCGGCCTGAGCGCTGGGTGGCGGAGGCCTGGCTGATCGCCTCGATCGGCAGCCGCTGCACCTTGGCGCGCGTCGAGTAGCGCGAGATGCGCGCGGTGCCGGTGTCGATCACGTACTTGATGCCGGGAACCGTGAGGCTCGTCTCGGCCACGTTCGTGGCGAGCACGATGCGGCGGCGGATGCCTGGCCGGGTGCTCGTCTCGAAGACGCGGTGCTGCTCGGCCGCGCTGAGGCGCCCATAGAGGGGGAGCACCTCGGTCTGGTCGGCTTTGCCCTGTCGGGTGAGGTGGCCGCGGATGGCGTCCGCCGCGTCCCTGATCTCGTTCTCACCCGAGAAGAAGACGAGCACGTCGCTGAGGCTTTCGCGGGCGAGCTCGTCGAGGGCGTCGAGGATGCCCTCGTTGAGGTCGCGATCTTCCGATGGTCGAGTAGCCCGCGAAGCGGGCGTATCGAGACCCGTACCTGCGGCATCCACGTCGTCGTCTTCGACATCCTCAGCCACGAGCGGCCGGTACCTGACCTCGACGGGGTAGGTGCGCCCCGACACCTCGATGATGGGCGCGGGGTTCCCGGCGGCGTCGGCGAAATGCTTCGCGAACGACTCTGGGTCGATCGTCGCTGAGGTGATGATGACCTTGAGGTCGGGCCGGCGCGGCAGCAGCCGGGCGAGGTAGCCGAGCAGGAAGTCGATGTTGAGGCTGCGCTCGTGCGCCTCGTCGATGATGATCGTGTCGTAGGCCGTGAGCTCGCGGTCGCGATGCATCTCGTTGAGCAGGATGCCGTCGGTCATCAGCTTGATGCGAGTGCTCGCGCCGACCTGGTCGGTGAAGCGCACCTTGTAGCCGACGGTCTGCCCGACGCTCTCGCCGAGCTCGTCGGCGATGCGTTCGGCGATGGTGCGGGCGGCAAGGCGGCGGGGCTGGGTGTGGCCGATGCGCTCGCGCCCGATGCTGAGGGCGATCTTCGGCAGCTGGGTGGTCTTCCCCGAGCCGGTCTCGCCCGCGACGATGACGACCTGATGGTCACGGATCGCCGCCGCGACCTCATCGCGCTTCGCGCTGACCGGCAGTTCGGCAGGGAAGCGGATCTCGAGATTGTCGGACATGCCTCGTCGATTCTCCCATGCGCGCGACGCCGAGGAGTGAGTTCAGGCTCCCTCTTCGCGAAAGAGGCGACCCGAACTCACACTTCGGGGGAGGTCGGGAGCGGCGATGCCGACGCGGGGGCCGGGTGCTCGCGGGCCCAGGACTGCATCGTGTCGAGCACCGCGTCCGCGTTCTGACGGGGCCACCGCACATGGTCCCAGGCACGGCCCTCGTTGGCATCCGTGCCGAGATGCACGCGCTCGGGAGTGACGGGCCCCACCCGCTGCGCCAGCATGTCGACCGCCCGAGACGACACGAGCGTGTCGCCGGCGAACGACAGCTGCAGCACCGGCACCTCGACGTGGTGCAGTGCCTCTTCGTAGTCGGTCGAGGTGTTCGCGAAGATGAACCGGTTGGTGCGCGCCTCACGGTGCCAATCGGCGATCATCGTCTTCGGCTGCCGGTCGCCGAAGCCGAGCCTGTGCCCCGGGAAGTAGCCCCAGACCTGCGTGATCGTGCGAGCCCACGGCGTGACGAGACGCCGCTGCATACGCGCGACGAAGCCGTCGCGCGAGGTGAAGTGCGCCGCACCGCTCGCCGCAGTCATGACGCGGTCGGGGCGCAGGATGCCGGCGCCGGTCGCCGTGAGCGCGAGCAGTCCCCCGAGACTGTGCCCCACGACCGTGAGGTGCTCGATCTCGCCGAGCGGCGACTGCCGGAACGCGGCCGGGATGTCCTGCTCGATGATCGTCGCGTAGCCCCAGTCGTGCTTGCGCATATCCGTCGTCGACGTGCGCGGGCGGCCGCGCATCTCGAGGCCGAAGATGCGGATGCCGCGCGCGGCGGCCTTCTCGAAGAGCGGCCGGTAGTACCCGATCGGGACGCCGAGAGCGGGCAGGAAGAGGACCGCGGCCGAGGCATCCATCGACCCGCTTGTCTCGGAATGCGCCTGCGGCCGGTATTCGTCGACGACGGTGCGAGTGCCGTCGGGCGCGGTGATCGGGTGCTCCGTTGCCATGCTCGCAACGCTAGCCACGCCGCCGCGCGCGGTCATTGCGCCTTGTGAACTGCCCACAAGAGGCCGCCGGAAGCGAGCCAATACAGTTGTCCGCATGCCCCTCGACTTCGAAACGCGCCAGATCCACGCGGGTGCGGTGATCGATGCGCATGCCCAAGCGCGCGTCACGCCGATCTACCAGACCGCCGGCTACGTCTTCGATGACTTCGACGACGGCGAGGCGCGCTTCGCCGGGCGCGGGGGGCGGGCATACTCGCGCAACGAGAACCCGACGAACTTCGTCGCGGGGCAGCGCATCGCCGACCTCGAGGGCGGTGTCGACGGCATCGTCGTCGCGAGCGGGCAGGCGGCGATCCTCGTCGCGGTCGCGGCGCTGGCGGGTGCAGGCGACCACGTGCTGATCACGCGGTCGCTCTACGAGGGCACCAACGAGATGTTCCGCGGGGTGCTCGCCCGCCAGGGGATCGATGCCGAGTACGTGCCCGACGACGCGAGCGACGAGGAATGGGCCGCGCGCTTCCGCCCCACCACGAAGGCTCTCTACACCGAGAGCCTCACGAACCCGCTGGGCCAGGTCACCGACCTCGCGCGGCTCGCCGCGATCGCCCACGCGCACGGCGTTCCCCTCGTCGTCGACAACACCGTGCCGACGCCGTATCTCGAGCGGCCGATCGAGTTCGGCGCCGACGTCGTCATCCACTCGACCTCGAAGTGGCTCTCGGGCCACGGCTCGGTCATCGGCGGCGCGGTCGTCGACGGCGGCCGCTTCGACTGGGCCGCCTCTGGCCGCTTCCCGCAGCTGACCGAGGCGCCGAGGCCCGGCGTCGGCTCTTTCGTGGAGCGCTTCGGCGCCGGCGCGCTCGGCGCCTATCTGCGCACGGTGATCGTGCTCGAATACGGGCCGACCGTGCCGCCCACGAGCACCTTCCTGCTGCTGCACGGCATCGAGACGCTGTCGCTGCGCATGGAGCGGCACGTGGCCAACGCCCAGGCGGTGGCCGAGTTCCTCGAGGGGCGGCCCGAGGTGGCATCCGTTCTCTACCCGGGGCTCGCCTCGAGCCCGTACCGCGCACTCGCCGAGCGCTACCTGCCGCTTGGTGCGGGCTCGGTCGTGTCGGTCGACCTCGGGTCGCGCGACGCGGCGCGGCGCTTCATCGACGCGCTCGAGCTGATCACTCCCATGACGCACATCGGCGACGTGCGCACGCTGGCGATCCACCTGGGGTCGACGATCCACCTCAAGCTGAGTGACGAGCAGCAGGCGGATGCCGGCATCACGCCGGGCCTCGTGCGGCTGTCGGTCGGCATCGAGAGCGCGCGCGACATCCTCGCCGACCTCGCGCGGGGGCTGCAGGCGGCCGGCTCGGTCGCCTAGCGTCTGGGGCCTGGGGCCTGGGGTCTGGG
Organism: Gryllotalpicola kribbensis; assembly: GCF_039538245.1. Lineage (NCBI taxonomy): Bacteria > Bacillati > Actinomycetota > Actinomycetes > Micrococcales > Microbacteriaceae > Gryllotalpicola > Gryllotalpicola kribbensis. Next base: position 35,607 of record NZ_BAABBX010000012.1, on the reverse strand, counting down.
GTCTGGGGACCCCTGGGGCCCCCTGGAGCCTGAGGCCTGGGGGCTGGGGCCTGGGGTCTGGGGCCCCTGGGGCCTGGGCCTGGCACCCGGCACCCGGCGCCTGGCGCCTCGCCCGCACCGCGCGGCGACAATAGTTGTCGGAAACCCCGACGGCCGTTCCACGCGGCGACACTCGAGGCGGGTTCGACCAGGGCGAAGCGGCATCTACTGTCGCCGCCCAACGGAAGTCGGACGCGAAGCGACATCTAGTGTCGCCGCGGGCGGGGTGTCCGGCTCGAAACGGCATCTAGTGTCGCCGCGGGCGGGGTGTCCGGCTCGGAGCGACATCTAGTGTCGCCGCGGGCGGAGAGTCCGGTTCGACGGGGCATCTAGTGTCGCCGCACGGTGACTACAACGAGCCGACCCCGAGCCGCGCGCCGACGGCGGCCAGTGTGCGCTCGATGCGGCGCACCGCCTCGACCACCGTCGACGGCTCGCACGCCAGGTTGGCGCGGGCGAAGCCGCGACCGACGGAGCCGAAGCTCGGCCCCGAGTTGAACGCGACCCGGCCCACCTCGCGCAGCACCGCGGCGGGGTCGTCGCCGAGCGCGGTGTCGCGGAAGTCGAGCCACACGAGGTAGCCGGCGTTCGCCGGCACGAGCTTCACCTCGGGCGCGTGCTCGGCGAGCTCGGATGCGAGCAGCGCGACGTTCGCGGTGATGCGCTCGACGGCGGCATCGCGCCAGTAGGTGTTGGCGAACGCGGCGATGTTGGCGCGCAGGCCGAGCAGGCTCGTGCGCGCGGCGAGCTCTTCGGGCAGGCCGTCCAGCTGCGCCGCGGTGCGCGGGTCGTTTCCGACGACGACGGCGCACTTCACGGCGGCCAGGTTCCAGGCCTTGCTCGCGCTCGTGACGGTGGCGCTGCGCGCACCGGCCCCGGCGGCGACCGCTCCGAACGGCACGAACTCCGTGCCGGGGTGGGTGAGCGGGGCATGCACCTCGTCGCTCACGACGAGCACGTCGTACGTCGCGGCGAGCCGGGCGAGCGCCTCGAGCGACGCGCGCGTGTGCACCCGACCGGTCGGGTTCTGCGGGTGACACAGGATCATGGCGTCGACGCCGTCTCGGAACGCGGCTTCGAGGCCCGCCAGATCGAGAGACCAATCGGATGCCTCGACGAGCGGCACCTCGACGGGCTCGGCCCCGGTCTCGCCGATCATCTCGTAGAACGGGTTGTAGACGGGCGGAGTGATGACGACGCGGCCGCCCGTGCGCGGCAGTTCGAGGCGCAGCACCTCGACGATGCCGACCGTGACGTCGGTGGCGAGGTGCACCCATGCGCGGTTCACCTGCCACCCCCACGACGCCGCCGCGAAGTCGGCGAAGGCGGGGGCCAGCGGGCCGGGGTTGTCGAGATATCCCGTGTCGCCCGCGGCCAAGGCATCCGTCACCGCGGCCGTGATCTCGGGCGCGATGCCCCAGTCCATCTCGGCGACGAACAGCGGCAGCACATCCTCGGGGAACCGGCGCCACTTGATGCTCGAGCGCGTGCGGCGCAGGTGCGGGAGAGGCAGGGCCGGCTCGAAAGTCATGCCCCCAGGATGCCGCGCGGCGCGCGCCCGCCGGAAATCGCTATGACTTCTTGAGTCTCTTCTTCTCGGCGGCGATGTCGTAGTCGGGCAGCGGCCACGTGAGGTCGAGGCCCTCGAGCACGCCGTCGAGCAGGCGCTGCACGGCGATGCGGGCGAACCACTTCTTGTCGGCGGGAATGACGTACCAGGGGGCGACGTCGGTCGAGCAGCGCTCGATCGCCAGCTGATACGCCTCCTGGTACTCCTTCCAGAAGCCGCGCTCGGTCACGTCGGCCGGGTTGTACTTCCAGTTCTTCTCGGGCCGGTCGAGGCGCTCCTGCAAGCGCTTCTTCTGCTCGTCGGGCGAGATGTGCAGCATCACCTTGAGCACCGAGATGCCACGGTCGACCAGCCCCGCCTCGAACTCGTTGATCGCGCCGTAGCGGCGCTCGATCTCGGCCGCCGGGGCCATCTGGTGCACCCGTTGGATCAGGACGTCCTCGTAGTGCGAGCGGTTGAACACGCCGAGCTTCCCCGGCTCGGGCACGCGCCGCGCCACCCGCCAGAGGAAGTCGTGGCGGCGCTCCCACGCGGTGGGCGCCTTGAACGACGTGAGCTGCACGCCCTCGGGGTGGGTCATGCCGACCACGTGGCGAACCGTGCCGTCCTTCCCCGCCGTGTCCATGCCTTGCAGGACGAGCAGCACACGCCGCTCGTCGCCCTCCACACCGCGCGCGTAGAGGCGCTGCTGCAGCTCGGTCAGATCGGCGGCGTCCGCGGCGAGCACCTCTTCACCGGTCTTCTTGTCGCCCTTGAAGCCGGGGGTCGACGCGGGGTCGACGTCGGCGAGCACGAAACCGGGGCCTGCCTTGAGCGACTCGGCCGGGTCAACCTTCCATGCCTTGTGCATGGGCTGACTCTATTGCCCCCACCACGGGGGTGCGCTAGAGGCTAGGCCGCATCGTGAAGTCGGCCGAGCAGGCCCCACACGGCGCGCGTGAGGCCGGGGTGATCGAGGGCGATTCCGCGCAGCACCCCGTATTCGAATCGCTCGGCCGCACCGTGCGCGGCGGTGGGGTGGTAGGCGCGGGCGCGCTCTTCTTCCAGGCCGGCCGCCTCGATGCGCTCGAGCCGCATCGTCAGCACCACCTGCTCGTCGACGCTGGGCAGCTCTGGCAGGAACTCCCACGGGTCGTCGCCGAGCCGGCACTTGAGCTCGATGATGGCGGAGAGCTCGTCGCGCGCCTCGCGGCGCCGCGTCTCGAGGTCTTCGCTGCCGGTCATGCGGGCCACCCTACGCCAGCCCTCTGACCCGCTGTCAGCACCGGTGCGCAGAGGCGCGTGGTAGTGGGAGCAGCAGCGGCGGGGGCCGCGCTCACGGCCCGACGTAGCGGCCCCGCGGCCGCAGGCGCAGCGGGCGCTGCTCGTACTCGTCGAGCGCGTGCGCGACCCAGCCGACCAGGCGTCCGAGCGCGAAGACCGCCACACCGGCGTCGGGGCGCAGCCCGGCGGACAGGGTCAGGGCGGCAAGCGCGAGGTCGACGTTGGCATGCAGGCCCGCGCGCCGGCCCACCTCGGAGCAGAGCGCGTCGACCGCGGCGAGCACGGGTCGCGAGCCGTCGAGCTCGGCGATCACGGGCAGGAGCGCAGCGGCACGGGCATCCGCCCCCGCATACAGCGGTTGGCCGAAGCCGGGCACGCCGCGTCCGCCGTCGCGCACGGCGGCGGCGAGCGCGCGCTCGGGCGAGGTGCCCGCGATCACCCGCTCGAGCAGCTCGGCGGCGGCGCGGCTCGCGTTGCCGTGCAGGGGCGAGTCGAAGGCGCCGAGTGCGGCGGTGACGACGGCGTAGGCGGAGCCGCGCGCCGACGCCGCGACGCGCGCCGCGAGCGTCGAGACGGCGAGATCGTGGTCGATGAGCAGCACGAGCGCGGCGTTGAGGGCGCGGATGCCGGCAGGTGTCGGCCGCCCGCCCCCGAGCGCGGGCCAGAGGGCGGCGGCGAGCGATTCGCCGGAGGGCGCGGCCTGGGCATCGGGGGAGAGGGCGCGGGGGATGCCCGCGAGCAGCAGCGCGCCGGAGCGCACCAGGTTCTCGGGCCGCGCGTCGTAGCGCAGCGGGTCGGCGGCGGCGAGGCCGAGCACGGCGGCGTGAACGCGGTCGAGAAGCGCGGCGTCAGGCGGTAGCGCGGCGACCACGGCGCGGGCGGCGGCGATCATGGCGGGGTCCGGGGCGGGGTCAAGGGCGGGGGCGGGGTCAAGCGAGGCGGCCCCGCCCCAGAGCCAGGCCGCGACACCCTCGACGCGGTCGTCGATGAGCGCGGTCGCCGGGCGGCCGCGGAAGAGCAGTTCGTCGTCCTCCACCGTGGCGATGTCGGTGTCGAGCACCATCAGCGGGGTGCCTGCTGCTGCGGGCGAGAACCCTGGGCGCGCCGAGCCGGAGCTGCGGGGGATGACGGTGTCCCGTCGCCGCCCGCGCGCGAAGCCCTCGACCTCGAGGGGGTCGAAGGTCGAGCCGGCCGCCGTGCGCTCGCGGCTGAGCAGCCCGCGTGAGACATACGCGTAGAGGGTCGCCTGCTTGACGCCGAGCCGAGCCGCCGCCTGGGCCGCGGTGAGGCGGGGCAGCGGGTCGCCTTCCGCAGCGCTCACGTTGACTCGATCAAGATTGACCGCACGTGAATCACGTTCGCACACTGAACGCATGGACGACAAGCTCATCGACGTGCCGCGCGGGCTCTCCGGCGTGGCGGTGGCCGAGACCGCGATCAGCGACGTGCGCGGCGCGGAGGGCTACTACCAGTACGGCCCGTATTCGGCCGTCGAGCTCGCGCGCACGGCGAGCTTCGAAGAAGTCTGGCACCTGCTCATCACGGGGCGGCTGCCGTCTGCTGACGAGGGTGCGGCGTTCCGGGCGCGCGTGCGCGAGGCGCAGCAGTCCGCCGAGCTGCGCGGCGTGATCGCCTCGCTCGTGCGCGATGCGGGTCGGGATGCCGGCGCTCGTGCGCCGCGCCCGCCCGTCGCCCCGCTCGCGGGGCTCAAGGCGGCGTGGCCGCTGCTGTCGGCCGCGTGCGGAATGCGGCCGGTCTTCGACCTCGATGAGGCGGATCGCCGAGCCGACGCGATCGCGCTCGCCGCGGCGGCTCCCGTCGTGCTCGCGGCACTGCACCGCGACTCGGCCGAGCCGCTGCCCGTTCACGACGATCGCGGGCTGGTCGCCAACTACCTGTACCAGGTGACGGGCGAGGTGCCGGATGCCGCTCGCGAGCGTGCCCTCAGCGCATACCTCGTCGCCGCGATGGATCACGGCTTCAACGCCTCGACGTTCACGGCGCGCGTGGTCGCCTCGACCGGCGCGGACGTCGCCTCGTGCCTCGCCGCGGCCCTGGGCGCGCTTTCGGGGCCGCTGCATGGCGGTGCGCCGGCGCGGGCGCTCGACAGCCTCGACCAGGTCGGCTCGCCCGAGCGCATCGAGCCCTGGCTGCGCGAGCAGCTCGCCTCGGGGCGCCGCATCATGGGCTTCGGGCATGCGGTGTATCGCACGGTCGACCCGCGCTCTGCGCTGCTTCGCGAGGTCGCGCAGGGGTTCGGCGGGGCCCGCGTGGAATTCGCCCTGCAGTTCGAGGCCGCGGCCGAGCGGCTGCTTGCGGAGCACAAGCCGGCCCGCCCGCTGCACGCGAACGTCGAGTTCTACGCCGCGGTCGTGATGGAGCTGTGCGGGCTGCCGCGCGAGATGCTGACGCCGACCTTCGCCGTCGCACGGACGATCGGGTGGACGGCGCACGTGCTCGAGCAGGCTCGCGATCCGAAGATCATCCGCCCGTCGGCGCGCTACGTCGGGCCGGCACTCGCGAGCTGATTCTGCGCCGGTCATACGCTACTCACGTGCAGGTCCTCGGCATCGATATCGGCGACGAGACGCTTGACGCATGGCGGGCATGGCTGATGCCGGCGACCCAGCCGTTCGTCGTGCCGCGCGCGCTCGCGGAGCGCAATGGGTGGCCCGACGCCCGCCGCGAGCTCGCCTTCGAGGTGGTCGACACGTTCGAGCTCTACGGCGTTGGCCCCGATGAGGCCATCGTGTGGCTGGCGCGCCCGGAGGCCCGGGCGCTGCCCCCTCAGGTGCGGCGCAACCAGCCGGCACCGCATCGTTGGCCGAGCGCCGACGCGGTCACCGACCGGCTGCGCGCCGTGCGCTTCGTCGAGGCCGGGCGGCGCGCGAGCCGACATCGAGAGCTCGACGGCCGCTGGGGGCCGGTCGACGACGTGCTCCCCGGCGCTCGCGCGATCGCCGGAACCTTCGCGGGGCGCAGCGGCCCGAACTGCTTCGGCACCGTGATGGGCGCCGCCGGCGTCTCAGGAGCGTCCGAGGAGTGGATGCAGCTCGCTCCGTTCGAGGAGTGGCTCGCTGCGGCGACCGTTCCGGCGCGGGCCGACCGCGACGATCGGCCGGGCACGGTGCTGGTGTGGCGCACGACCGGGGGAGATCCGGCGCACGCGGCCGTGACCCTCGGCGGCGGGTTCCTTCTGCACAAGCCGTCTCAGGGCTGGATGTCGCCGAGGAAGGTGCTCACCGTCGCGGAGGGCAAATTCAGTGCCCGTAGGGCCGGTCTGCATCTCACCCGCCGTGCGCTCGCGAGCTGATTCGGCGCGTCTTCCCCAGCACAGCGCGGGGCGTGGGCGAGCCGTCCACATTCCCGGCGATCGAGCGGATGCCGCATCGGTAGCGCCCGCCACGATGGCCGCATGGACACGATCGACCGCGACGAACCCCTCATCACCGATCTCGACATCAACGACCGCGTCGCCCGGCTCATCGGGCGCGCCTGCCGCCGGCAGCTCTGGCTCCTGTTCCTCGACGAGAGATCGGTGATGCTGCCGACCCTCATGCCGAACGACGAGCTGCCCTCGCCGCTCGACGCCGAACTCGCCGACGGCATCGCGGCGATGCTGCGCCATGCCATCGGCGGCACGCCGATCGAGTCGGTGATCCTCGTGTGGGAGCGGCCGGGCGGCCCGATCGCGAGCGTGGAAGACAAGCAGTCGGCCGCGGCGCTCGCCTGGGCCTGTGCCGACTCCGGCGTTCCGGTGCGCGCCCAGCTCATCAGCCATGACTTCGGGGTGCGAAGCCTCGGGCCCGAGGAGTTCACCGAACTCATCTCGCCTGCCGCCGACCCCGCGTAGGGCCTGCCGCCGACGGCGTTCGCGTAGCGTGGAGGGGTGACTGACGCTGAGGGCCTCGCAGACCGCACCGACTTCGCCGATTCGACCGTGGTCGACGCCTACATCGACGATCTGGCCACGTTCGTCGAGGCGTCGCCCAGTTCGTATCACGCGGCCGCAGAGGTCGCGCGCCGGGTCGAGAACGCGGGCTTCGCCCGGCTCGCCGAGACGGATGCCTGGCCTGCGGCCCCCGGCCGCTACGTCGTGGTCCGCGACGGCGCCGTCATCGCGTGGGTGGTCCCCGAGGGCGCCGGCGCCACGACGCCCTTCCACATTCTCGGTGCGCACACCGACTCGCCCACGTTCAAGCTGAAGCCCAAGCCGACGATCGAGAGCTCCGGCTGGCTGCAGGCGGGCATGGAGGTCTACGGCGGCCCCCTGCTCAACTCCTGGCTCGACCGCGAGCTCGAGCTCGCCGGCCGTCTCGTCACGCGCGACGGGCGCGAGCACCTCGTGCGCACCGGGCCGCTGCTGCGCATTCCGCAGCTCGCGATCCACCTCGACCGCGGCGTCAACAGCGACGGGCTCGTCCTCGACAAGCAGCGCCACACGCAGCCGGTCTTCGGGCTGGCCTCTGATGCATCGCTCGGCGGCGCCGACGTGGTCGGTCTGCTGGCGGAGGCCGCTGGAGTGCGGGCATCCGATGTGCTCGGCTACGACATCCTGGCCGCCGACACGCAGCCGCCCGCCCGGTTCGGGCAGGGGCGCACGCTGTTCGCGAGCCGCCGACTCGACAACCTGAGCTCGGTGCATGCTGGCGTCACGGCGCTGCTCGCGGCGGCCGAGGGCGCGGCGCAGGGGGCGCAGATCCCGGTGCTCGCAGCCTTCGACCACGAAGAGCTCGGCTCGGAGTCGCGCTCGGGGGCCTCCGGCCCGTTCCTGTCCGACGTGCTGACGCGCATCTCCGAGGGGCTCGGCGCCGCAGACAGCGATCGTCTGCGGGCGTATGCCGGCAGCTGGGTGGTCTCGGCCGACGCAGGGCACTCGGTGCACCCGAACTACCCCGACCGCCACGACCCCGCGAACCGGCCGCTTGCCGGCGGCGGCCCGCTGCTCAAGATCAACGCGAACCAGCGCTACACGACCGACGCCGCCGGGGCGGCGCTCTGGGCACGGCTCAGCGAGACCGCGGGCGTGCCGTATCAGGAGTTCGTGTCGAACAACGCGATGCCCTGCGGCTCGACCATCGGCCCGCTGACCGCGACGCGCCTCGGCATCGCGACGGTCGACGTCGGGGTGCCCCTGCTGTCGATGCACTCCGCGCGCGAGCTCTGCCACGTGAACGACCCGGTCGCCCTGGGCAGCGCCCTGGCGGCGTTCTTCGCGCTGGGGTAGCCGCTCGCGGCGGTTTCGCGCCCGCGACCGACGTTTGCGTCCGCCGCGGAAGGCGCAGCTGTCGGCCCGGGACGCAAAACCCCGGACGGGGCGCGCGGGCGCGCGGGGCGCGGGGCGCGTCAGTCGGTGGGGCGCGCGGCCTTCGCGGCGCGAGCCTCGTTCACGCGAGCGTTCTCGGCGCGCACAGCCGCCTGCGTCGCGCGCTCCTTCACGAGCCACTCGGGCGGGGCCTGCAGCAGCGCGGTGATCTCGGCCGTGGTCAGCGCCTCGGTGATGCCGGCGCGGGCGAGGCCGGAGGCCGAGACCCCGAGCTTGCGTGCCACGACGTCGCGCGGGTGCGGGCCGGCGAGGCGCAGTTCGACGAGCCACTCGGGCGGGTTCGACTGCAGTTCCTGGAACTCGGCGCGCGTCAACGCGCTCGACTGGAACGACTCCGGCGTGGCCGGCAGGTAGATGCCGAGCTTCTTCGCGGCCGTGGCCGGCTTCATCGCATCGGGGCCGGCTGGGCGGGGCGCGTTGTCGCTCATGCTCCCCAGGTTACCGGCGAGGCAGAACGCTAGCCTGGCCATGTGCCTGACAGCCTGCGCATCGCCTACGCCCGCGGCGTCACGCCCGGCAAGTGGGCGCGCATCTGGGGCGAGCGCCACCGCGCGCACCCCCTCGAGCTGATTCAGATCACGGCGGTGACGGATGTGTCGGCCGAGCTCGCCCCGGTGCGAGAGGGCGCCGCCCACGCGGCCTTCATCCGGCTCCGGCCGGGCGAGAGGCAGCCCGATTCCTTCCACCTCATCGCCCTGTATGACGAGCGCCCCTTCGTCGTCGCCCCCAAGGGCCACGTGGTCGAGGCCGCCGACGAGGTGGTACTCGCCGACCTCGAGGGCGAGGTGAGGCATCCGTTCGACGACGACGTCGACACGACGATCGAGGTGGTCGCCGCGAACGTGGGCATCGTCGTCGTGCCGCAGTCGATCGCCCGGCTCTCTGCGCGCAAGGACGTCGTCGCACGGCCCGTCGCCGACGCCGACGGCTGGCGCGTGGGGCTCGCATGGCCGAAGGACGCCGCGCCCGATGTCCTGCCGCAGATCGACGACTTCATCGGGGTGGTGCGGGGGCGCACCGCCAACTCGTCGCGCGGTGCCGCCGCGACGTCGGCCGAGTCCGGGAAGAAGGCGGGCCCCGCCACGAAGGGCAACCCGGCTAGTCCGGCTTCCTCAGGTGCCGACCGCCGCCGGAAGCCGCCAGCACCGGGGCGCTCGTCTCGATCGGGGCGCTCGCGTCGGCGACCCACTCGTTGAGCGAGCCGTCGTAGACGCGCACCTCGTCGTGCCCGAGAAGGGTCAGGGCGAGAGCCGCGCCGCTCGAGGCGATGCCGGCCTGGCAGTAGGCGATGACGGGCCGAGGCGAGGTGGCCGCTTCGCCGAGCGCGTCCCGCAGGCGCTCGCGCGGCAGATACGTGTTCGACGTCGGGTCGATCAGGCGCGTTGCGGGCGCGCTCACCGAGCCGGGGATGTGGCCGGCGCGCGGCCTGCCCGACTCGCCCGCGAACTCGCTCGTCGACAGGGCGCAGAGCAGAACGGCGTCGCTCTCGCCGGCCAGCACGGCCTCGACGTCGGACTTCGCCGCCCAGGCATCCGTGTCCTCATATGCCGAGAACTCGCCGGCGCGGCGGGGGCGGACATCGCCCACCGAGACCGGCCGGCCTTCGGCGCACCACTTCACGAAGCCGCCGTCGAGCACGCGCACGCCGAAGCCGAACGACCGGAACAGCCACCACAGCCGCGCCGCCCAGTAACCCGTGCCGGTGTCGTAGACGACGACGGCCGTGTCGTTGTCGATGCCGTGCGCCTGCGCCGTGCGCTCGAAGTGCCGCGCGCTGGGCCGGCTGAAGGGGTACTCGCCCTCCGGGTCGCTGAAGTCCTCGAACAGGTCGGCGAACACGGCACCCGGAATGTGCCCGTTGACCAGGTACTGCTCTTCCCCGGTGACGAAGGCGTCCGCGCCGTTGAAGCCCTTCACCTGCAGCACGGTCGCGTCGAGGACGACGAGGTTCTCTGACCCCCGGTGGTCCTCGAGCCACTGCGTCGAGACGAGGGCCGGGTCCGGAAGTCCATCGAAGAGGGGGTGCGACACAAGCGCAATGCTAGGCGGCTGTTCAACGGCTGTTAAGGGGGTTGCCGGATGCCTCGGCCGAAGCCTCGCGCCCGGGGTCCTCGCCCGCTCCGGCTCCCGCCGCTCTCGGCTGCCGCGAGCCCTTGTAAGCGCCACGCAAGAGGCGTGAAAGTGGGGCATCCCATGATCGGAATCACGAACTCACGCTTCTCACGAAAGAAGACACGCAATGACTTCCACCGAACTCGCCGTCGAGGCCGAGGGCCTCGTCAAGGTGTTCGGGTCGAACCGGGCGGTCGACGGCGTCGACCTGCGCGTCGCGGCGGGCACCGTCTACGGAGTGCTCGGCCCCAACGGCGCCGGCAAGACCACGACCATCTCGATGCTCGCCACCCTGCTCAAGCCCGACGGCGGCGTCGGCCGCGTCTTCGGCCACGACGTCGTCAAAGAGGCGAACATCGTCCGCCAGCTGATCGGTGTCACCGGTCAGTACGCCTCGGTCGACGAGAAGCTCTCGGCCAACGAGAACCTCTACATCTTCGGCCGCCTGCTCGGGCTCTCGGGCAAGCAGGCGCGGGCCAAGGGCGACGAGCTGCTCGCCGCCTTCGGCCTGACAGAGGCCGCCAAGCGGCCGCTCGCCAAGTTCTCCGGCGGCATGCGGCGCAGGCTCGATCTCGCCGCGAGCCTCATCGCGCAGCCGCCGCTCATCTTCCTCGACGAGCCGACGACGGGCCTCGACCCGCGCACCCGCGGCCAGATGTGGGACACGATCCGCAGCCTCGTCGCCACCGGCTCGACCGTGCTGCTGACCACGCAGTACCTCGACGAGGCCGACCAGCTCGCCGACCGCATCGCCGTCATCGACACGGGGAAGGTCGTGGCCGAGGGCACGGCCGACCAGCTGAAGGCATCCGTCGGCACATCGTCGCTGATCCTGCGCCTCGCGGATCGCAATGAGAGTGGCGAGGCCCTGCGCCTCATCGCCGAGGTGTTCGGCGTGCAGGGCACGCCGTCGCCGGAGGCCGGGCGCATCACGGCGCCCATGTCGAACCCCGACGCGGTCACAGACCTGCTGATCCGCTTCCGCGAGGCCGGCATCCGCCTCGACGAGTTCTCGGTGCAGAAGCCGACCCTCGACGAGGTGTTCCTCACCATCACCGGCCACGGCGTCAGCGCCGACGAGGCCGGCGACGACTCGGATTTTGAAGACAACGCCGCGGAGGTGCGCGCATGACCACCATCTCGTCCACTCGGATCGTTCCGGCATCCGAGCGCAAGCTCAAGAACCACACGAGCGTTCGCCAGACGTTCTCGAACTCGCTCACGATGGCCTATCGCGGGCTCGTCAAGTTCCGCCGCACGCCCGAGCAGTTCTTCGACGTGACCCTGCAGCCGATCCTGTTCACGGTCATGTTCACGTTCCTGTTCGGCGGTGCGGTGACCGGCACGCACGGCGACATCTCGGGGTATCTGCCGACGATCATCCCGGGCGTTCTCGCCCAGACCGTCATCACGGCCTCCGTCGTCACCGGCGTGCAGCTGCGCGAGGACATGGACAAGGGCGTCTTCGACCGCTTCCGCTCCCTGCCGATCGCGCGCATCGCCCCGCTCGCCGGCGCGCTCACCGCCGACACCCTGCGCTACGCGATCGCGACGACGATCACGTTCCTGACCGGCCTCGTCATCGGCTGGCGGCCCGAGGGCGGCTTCCTGGGCCTCGTGCTCGCCGGCCTGCTGATCATCGCGGTCGCCTGGGCGATCAGCTGGATCTTCGCCTTCTTCGGCGTGATCGCGCGCACGGCGAGCTCCGTGCAGGGCATCTCGTTCATGGTGCTGTTCCCGCTGACGTTCCTCTCGAACGCCTACGTGCCGACGGCAACCATGCCGAACTGGCTGCGCTGGTTCGCCGACGTGAACCCCGTGTCGCACGTCATCACGGCGATGCGCAACATCGTCGCCGCGCAGCCCGTCGGCGCCGACGTGTGGTGGACGCTGCTCGGCGCCGCGGTGCTCGTGCTGGTGTTCGCGCCGCTCACGGTGCGGGCCTACATGCGGAAGGCGTAAGCGCCCGCTCAGAAGCGCGTGACGCGCAGCAGCTCGTCGAGCGCCGCGGTCGCGGCCGCCAGATCGTCGCGCGTGGCCACTCGAGCGCGCGCCGAGGCGACACCGGATGCCCCGACCACGCGCTCGGCGAGCTCGAAGGCGCGCGCGCGGATGAGGCTCGGCTGGTCCTGACGCGAGTGCAGGCGCTCGGCGAAGGCGAGCAGCAGGGCGCCGGCGTCTCGCGCGGCATCCGTCGCCCCCGGCCAGCCGAGCAGCCAGACTCCGAGACCCGCGGCGGCCGTCGCGAGCACGGGGCGGTCGACCATCGCGGGGCCGCCGCGCCCGCGGCCGCGGGCCGCGACCCGCGCGTTCAGCCGCAGCCGGCGCGCGATCGCGAGCGCGTCGTCATCGGCGCGGTCGAAGTAGACGGATGCCGCGAGCGCGGCGGCCTCGCTGATGAGGAACCAGCCGCCGAGCGCGGCGGGTCCCGGTTTCGGGCCGTAGAGGCCCACGGCGGTGCGGTAGAGGTCGACCGCCCGGTCGGCGTCGCCGTCCGCCGCGGCGAGCTCGGCGAGGCAGGCCCAGCCGATCGCCCGGGTGTCGGGGCCGTCGAAGCCCTCGCGCGGCCCCGAGTCGTCGTTCGCGAACCGCTCGAACGCCTCGGCGACACCGTCGCGGCGCCCGAGCTTGAGCTTGTTGATCGCCATGATCCAGTCGAACTGCCCGATCTCTTCGATGGCGTCGATTCTCGCGAGGCGCTCACGCGCGCGCTCCGCCCAGGCGAGCGTCTCGGCCGGGCGGTCGTCCTGGCTCGAGAGATTGGCGATGCTCTGGGCGGCCTGCCCGGCCATCCAGTCAAGGCCGAGGCGCTCGGCGCCCTCCCACGCGGCGGTCACATAGGCCAGCGACCGGTCGAACTCACCGGTGTTCTCGGTGAGCAGGCCGCTGAACAGGTTGCCGATGATCCGAATGACCTCGTCGTTGGAGGCGCGCAGCGCCTCGAGCTGCCACAGCCCCCACTCGGCCTGGAAGCGCAGCGCCGCGCTGAGCACCTGGGCGACGGCCGCGAGCCACGGCGACACCGCCCCCGAGCGGACGAGCCGCCGCACCTTGACCGCCGCGCGCAGGCCGGAACGCAGCATGACGGTCGGCGGCACCGCCTGGAACTCCGCGAGCTCGGGCGGCATCTCGGGCCGCCTCTCCGCATCGCGGCTTCCGGGCTTCGGCGCCTGAGAGCCCGCGATGCCCATGACAGCAGCGAACATCAGGGCGATGGCCGTCGCGTCGGGGAACTCCGCGGAGGTCTGGGCTTCAGCCGCGGCCCGGGCGATGACGGGCGCGAAGGCGAGCGCCTCGCGGAACTGGTTGCGCACCATCCAGTGGAAGAGCAGCGCCGAGAACACGGGGATGACCGTGGCCGGGTCGCTCTCGTGCGCGCGCAGCACCGCGACCAGGTTGTCGTGCTCGAGCTCCAGCCCCCGGATCGCCGCCGTCTGGCCCGGCGTCGGAAGCGCCGCGATCGCCTGGACCGCAAACCGCCGCGCCCAGCGCGACTGCGCCGTGGCGACGAGCTCGTCCTCGCCGGCATCCACCAGCGCCATGTCGCCGAACTCGCGCACCGTCTCGAGCATGCGGTAGCGCAGGCCGAGTGGCGTCTCGGTGACCGAGACGAGCGATTGCAGCACCAGGGCATCGAGGTCGTCGGATGCCGCGAGCCGCGCGTCGGCCTCGCGAGACGCGTCCGCGTCGACGAGCGCGACCGCCGCGGCGGCCTCGGCCGAGAAGCCGTCGGGGAAGCGGGACAGCCGGCGCAGCATCCGCCGCTCGCTCTCGCTGAGCAGATTCCAGCTCCAGTCGATGACCGCGATCAGCGTGCGGTGCCGCTCGGGGGCGCTGCGGTCGCCGCCGCGCAGCAGCGCGAAGCGGTTGGAGAGGCGGCGCTCGATCTCGTCGACGGACATCGAGCGGATGCGCGCCGCGGCCAGCTCGATCGCGAGCGGCAGGCCGTCGAGGTGCTCGCACAGCCGAGCGACGGCGTCGAGGGGCAGCGCCGCTCCGGGCCGCGCCGCGCGGGCGCGCTCGAGGAACAGCGTGACGGCGGGGCCGTGCTCGTCCGCCGGCAGCGAGCCGAGCGGGTAGACGCTCTCGGCCCCGAGCTGCAGGGGCGAGCGGCTCGTCGCGAGCACGCGCACGGTCGGGATCTCGGAGAGCACCTGGTCGACGAGGTGCGCGGCGCCCTCGATGACGTGCTCGCAGTTGTCGAGCACCAGCAGCGTCTCGCGCTCGGAGAGCGCGGCGCGGATGCGCGTGCGGACCTCCAGCAGCACGATCGGATCGCGCAGGCTGAGGCGCCCGGCGCCGACCTCGCCGATGCCGAGCGTCGCGGCGACCGCGAGCGGCACGTCGTCGGACTCGCGGATGCCGGCGAGCTCGACCACCACGACGCCGGGGGTCGTGCGGGCCGCGCGGTTTGCGAGCTCCTGCGCGAGCCGGGTCTTGCCGAGGCCGCCCGGGCCGAGGATCGTGGTGAGGCGCGACGCCGCCATGAGCTTCTCGAGCGCGGCGATGTCGGCGTCTCGGCCGATGAGCTCGTTGGGAGCCGCGCGCAGCCCGATGACGACGTGCTTCGGCTTATCCGATGGCCGGGTAGCCCGCTCTGCGACCGTATCCGCCGGGTCGAGTAGGTCGCTCTGCGACCGTACCGAGACCAGACCCTCTCCTGGCGAGGAATGGGTCTCGATACGCTCCTTCGTCGCTACTCGACCAGCGGGAAGCGACGGCTCGTCCGCGCGCAGCAGCTCGGCGTTGTAAGCCACGAGCTCGGCGCCGGGCCGCGCACCGAGCTCGTCGTCGAGCCGCTGCCGGAACTCGGCGAAGGCGCGCAGTGCCTCGCCGCGGCGGCCGGCGGCGGCGAGCGACCTCATGAGCAGCAGCTGGGCGTGTTCGTCGTAGGGGGTGGCGTCGGCGAGTGCGCGGGCGGCGTCAACCGCCGCAGCGGGAGAGCCGGAGTCCACGGCATCCGTCACCCGTTTCTCGAGAGCGCGCACGCGCACACCGTCGGCGGTCTCGCGCAGCCGCGCGGCCAGCTCGGTCTCGCCGAGGTCGGCGCCGGGCTCGCCGCGGCGCGCCGCATCGGGCGACCACAGGTCGACCGCGTCGACCGGCGCGCCGAGCCGGTAGCCGCCCGCGACCGACTCGATCAGCTCGTCGCCGGTGATCGCGCGCACGCGCGAGACGAGGGTCTGCAGGGCGGCGCGGGCGTTGCGCGGCGGGTCGTCCTGCCAGATGTCGTCGACGAGAGACGGCACCGAGACGACGGCGCCCTTCGCGAGCACGAGCGAGACGATCAGAGCCTTGCCGTTGACGCCGGGCACGTCGACCCAGCCGCGCGGCCCTGCGACCCGCACGGGCCCGAGCACCTGCACGCGCGGCTCGGTCACGCCCGTCTCTGCCACCCGCCCAGTTTAGAGAGCGGGGGATGCCTCGGGCGGCGCCGCCGCGCTCAGCGCACCGCGTCGGTCACGAGCCCCCAGAACCAGTCGGCGTCGAGGCCGAGGGCGACCGCGGTCGGCACGTCGCGCTGCACCCACGGCCGCAGATCGACGACGGTCATGCCGGTGGTGTGCTCGCCCTTCGTCTCGACGGCGATCGGCGCGCGCCTGAGCTCGACGTGGCCGCCACCGAGCTCCTCGTCGATGACGATCGCGACGGCGACCGGGTCGTGCACCGGCGGGGAGTCGAAGCCCTGCACATCCGAGTAGCGCCGGCCGTATTCGGCGATCAGATCGGTCATGAACTCGGCCTTCGGTCCGCCGACGGCCGTGATCCGCTCGGCGACCTCGGGCGTCGCCAGCGCCTGGTGGGTGACGTCGAGCCCTGCCATCGTGACGCGCCAGCCGGCCTCGAAGACCTCTGCCGCCGCCTCGGGGTCGAACGCGATGTTGAACTCCGCGACGGGAGTGAGGTTGCCGAGGTGCGCCGCGCCGCCCATGAGCACCACCTCGCGGACCCTCTCGACGAGGCGCGGCTCGCGCCGCACAGCCAGCGCGATATTGGTGAGCGGCCCGGTCGGCACGAGCGTGATCTCGCCCGGCTCGTGCGTCATGACGAGCTCGACGATGAGGTCGACGGCATTGCGGGCGTCGAGGGCGACGGATGCCTCGGGCAGCACGACCCCGTCGAGGCCCGAGTCCCCGTGAATGTCGGCGGCGAACTCGGCCGAGCGCTGCAGCGGCCCGTCGGCGCCGGCCGCGATCGGCGCGGTGATGCCGGCGAGCGTTGCGATGCCGAGTGCGTTATGCGTCACCTTGGGCAGGCTCTGGTTGCCCGCGACCGCCGTGACGGCCAGCAGTTCGATCGCGGGGTGCGCCTGCGCGAGCAGCAGGGCGACCGCGTCGTCGTGGCCGGGGTCGCAGTCGAGGATGATCTTGCGGGGCATGCACCAACTCTCGCGCACGGCGGGCGAGAGGAGGGGCTCCACGCCCAGAAGCGAGCTCACCCGATGCGCGAGCTTGCCCCACACGTCAACGGTGCAGGATGCCCCGACGCGCGGGCCTCGGCGAGGTCGGCGTCCGCGAGACGACCCGTGACGCCGCTTTCGCCGCGGATTCGCGCACGACGGGTCGTCCAACGAAGAGGCCAGACTGCGAGACGACCCTAGGTGTCGGAACTCGTGGCCAGAGGCGCATTACGGGTCGTCCCGCGGGGCTCCATCGGCGGCCCTGAGATCGCCGCCCACAGGCATCCGCGCCCCGGCCCTAGATCCAGCTGCGCAGCCACATGTGGGCGCGCCAGAACTCGTACGAGGTCTGCACGCCTGACCAGATCGGCCAGAAGAACGCGCTCGCCGCGAGCACGATCGCGAGGTACGCGGCGACGCTCGCGATGCCGCGGGTGCGGCGGTACGTGGAATCCGAGGGGCGGCCGAGCACCTTGGCCACGAAATAGACGATCGCGAGGATCAGGTACGGCTCGAAGGCGATGGCGTAGAAGGTGAAGATGGTGCGCCCGTGGTACAGGATCACCCACGGCAGCCACCCGGCGCCGACCGCCGTGAGCAGCAGCCCCGCGCGCCAGTCGCGGTGCCGGATCAGCACGTAGACGAGCCCGAGCAGCGCGAGCGTGCCCGCCCACCAGATGAACGGGTTGCCGAGGTCGGTGATCGCCCGCGCGCACCCGAACTGGGCCGCCGTGCACCCGCTCTGGCCCGTTCCGATCGACTGGTAGAACATGCTCGTCGGCCGCAGCATGAGCGTCCACCACAGCGAGTTCGACTGGTACGGATGCGTCGCGTGCAGGTTGATCGAATAGCCGTAGAGCTCGGTGTTGTAGTGCCAGAGGTTCTGCGCCCAGTACGGCACCCACGACAGCAGCCCGTGCCAGGCGTTCTGCCCGGGATTCGCCTCGACCCAGTGCCTGTCCCACCCGCCGCTCGTGAACAGCCAGCCCGACCACGCCACGAGGTAGGTCGCGATCGCGATCGGCACCATCGTGACGAAGCTGACGACGGCCTGGGCGAGGCCCTCCGTCGGGGCGAGGAACCCCGCCTTCCGGTAGGCCACGAAGTCGGAGAGCACGGAGTAGACGCCGAACACCGCGAGGAAGTAGAAGCCCGACCACTTGACGCCCGCGCACAGGCCGAAGGCGAGCCCGGCGGCGAGCAGCCAGGGGCGCCACAGCACCGGGCCAGGCAGACGCTTCGCGTCTCGCTGGGCGGAGCCCGGCGGTGGCGAATCGGCGCCCGTGAGGCGGCGAATCCGCCGGTCGCGATAGGAACGATCCAGCAGCACCGCGCCCACGCCGAGCAGCGCGAAGAGCATCACGAAGTTGTCGAGCAGTGCCACGCGGCTCATGACGATCGCGCTGCCGTCGACAGCCATCAAGAGGCCCGCGATGCACCCGAGCAGCGTCGAGCCGTGGAACAGCCTCTTGGCGATCAGTATGACGAGCACGACGGCGAGGATGCCGGCCACGGCGGTCGACAGGCGCCAGCCGACCGAGCTGTCGATGCCGGTGAGGTGCTCGCCGAGGGCGATGATCCACTTGCCGAGCGGGGGGTGGGCGACGAACTCGGGCTTCGCCGACCAGCCGCTCGCGTTGCCCGCGTTGAAGTCCTGGTCGGCGTTCGCCACCCAGGCGCCCTCGTAGCCGAGGTGCGAGAGCGTCCACGCGTCCTTCACGTAGTAGGTCTCGTCGAAGACCAGCGAGTGCGGCAGGCCGAGGTGCCAGAGGCGCAGCGCGGCGGCGAGCAGGGTGACGGCGATCGGGCCGCCCCAGTCCCAGAGGCGGCGGCCGAGCGGCGTCGCGAGGCGTGCGGCCCACCAGCTGTCGAGGCGGGTGCCGGTCGGCTCGGGCTCGTCGGGCGGCTCTGGTCGCTCCGCGTGCCGGGAGGAATCGACGATCTCGTCGAACTCGGCGTCTGCGGCGTCCGGGTCGGCGGGCTGGCTCACCCGCGCCATGGTACTCGGGCCTTCGATGGCCGATCTGGGCGCGGCATAGGCTCGTGGGCATGCTCATCCTCGCCGCGACGCCCATCGGAAACCTCGGCGACGCGACGCGGCGGCTGGTCGACACGCTGGCCTCGGTCGAGCTCGTCGCCGCCGAGGACACGCGGGTGGCGCAGCGGCTGCTGCAGGGCCTGGGCGTCGAGAACCGGCCACGGCTCATCGCTCTGCACGACCACAACGAGCGCGACCGCTCGGGCGACCTCGTCGAGCTCGCGCGTGCGAGCGACGTGCTGCTGATCTCGGATGCCGGCATGCCGACCGTCAGCGACCCGGGCTACCACCTCGTGCAGGCCGCGATCGCCGCCGGCGTCACGGTGACGGCGCTGCCCGGCCCGTCCGCGGTGCTGACCGCGCTCGCCCTCTCGGGGCTGCCCACCGACCGCTTCGCGTTCGAGGGCTTCCTGCCCCGGAAGGAGGGGGAGCGGGCCAAGCTGCTGACGGCGCTCGCCGACGAGCGCCGCACGCTGGTGTTCTTCGAGTCCCCGAACCGCCTCGCGGCATCCCTCGCCGACATCGCCCGCTTCTTCGGCGACGATCGCCGCGTCGTCGTCGCGCGCGAGCTCACCAAGCTGCATGAGGAGGTGCGCCGCGGCACCGCCGCCGAGCTCGCCGCCTGGGCCGCGGGCGGCGTGCGCGGCGAGATCGTGATCGTCACGGAAGGCGCGGCCGAGAAGGTCGTGTCGCTCGAGAGCGGCGTCGCCGATGTCCTCGAGCGGGTCGCGGGCGGCACGCGATTGAAGGATGCCGCGGCCGAGGTCGCCGGCGAGACCGGGCTGTCGCGCCGCGAGCTCTACGAGGCGGCTCTGCGCGCGCGTTAGTTCCCCTGGCCGCCGTAGGGCGTGACCCGCGGCGTGGGAATCGGGAAGTTGCGGTTCCCGCCGAAGCCGCCCTGGCGGTAGACACCGTCGCTCGCACCGCCGAAGTGCGTGAACGCGAAGACGATCCACACGACGATCAGCACGAGCCAGAGCGCGGTGAAGATGTAACCGAGGATGAGGCCGGCCTTCGCATACTCCCGGCCGCGCTCGGGCAGCCCCTTGCGGTACTCGGCGAGGGTGATGTGCCCGCACACGATGCCGACGACGGGAATGATGAAGGCGCCGATGAAGGTGATGAGCGCCATCACGTTGAAGGGCGGCAGCTGAGCCCGGTCGACGACCGGCTGGGCCGAGTAATAGGTGCCAGCGGCGGGAGCCGGCGCGGGGGCGGCCCCGGGCGCGGGGGCCTCGTGGGGTTCGTTCGGAGTGCTCACACCGTGACAATAGGCCGGGCATCCCGGGTGCCACGATGACAAAGCCGGTGTCTTGGATAAGGATCGGCGGGCGAAACGTAACCTCATCAGGGACGGCGCAGGCGCAGCGGCATCCGCCCCTAGGATTTAACGCATGCCAGACGGCCGCTCGTTCTACCTGACCACGCCCATCTTCTACGTCAATGACGTGCCGCACATCGGCCACGCCTACACCGAGGTTGCGGCCGATGTCATGACGCGCTGGCACCGTCAGGCGGGCGACGACACCTGGCTGCTCACGGGCACCGACGAGCACGGCCAGAAGATCCTGCGCACCGCGACCGCGAACGGCGCGAGCCCCAAGGAATGGACCGACCGGCTCGTCGAGACCGCGTGGAAGCCGCTGCTCGAGACGATCGACATCGCCAACGACGACTTCATCCGCACCACCGACGAGCGGCACGAGCGCCGCGTGAAGCTCTTCATCGAGAAGCTGCGCGAGGCCGGCCACATCTACGAGGCCGAGTACGAAGGGCTGTACTGCGTCGGCTGCGAGGAGTTCAAGCCCGAGTCCGAGATCGTCGAGGGCGCGGGCGAGTATGCCGGGCAGAAGGTCTGCGCCATCCACGGCCGCCCGCTCGAGCTCCTGCAGGAGAAGAACTACTTCTTCCGCATGAGCGCGTTCCAGCAGCAGCTGCTCGACCTCTACAAGTCGCAGCCCGACTTCGTGCAGCCCGAGAGCGCGCGCAACGAGGTCGTCGCCTTCGTCTCGCAGGGGCTCAACGACCTCTCGATCTCGCGCTCGAGCTTCGACTGGGGCATCCCGATCCCCTGGGACGAGAAGCACGTGCTCTACGTGTGGGTCGACGCGCTGCTGAACTACGCGACGGCGATCGGCTATGGAGAGGACGACGAGCAGTTCCAGCGCCGCTGGCCCGCCCGCCACATCGTCGGCAAGGACATCCTGCGCTTCCACGCCGTCATCTGGCCGGCCATGCTGCTCGCCGCCGGCCTTCCCGTTCCCGCGGGCGTGTTCGGCCACGGCTGGCTGCTCGTCGGCGGCGAGAAGATGTCGAAGTCGAAGCTGACGGGCATCGCGCCGAACGAGATCACGGACACCTTCGGGTCGGATGCCTTCCGCTACTACTTCATGCGCGCGATCTCCTTCGGGCAGGACGGCTCGTTCTCGTGGGAGGACCTCGCGGCGCGCTACCAGGCCGAGCTCGCGAACGGCTTCGGGAACCTCGCCTCGCGCGTGATCGCGATGGTGAAGCGCTACTTCGACGGCGTCGTGCCGCAGCCAGTCGCCGACGAGGCCGCCGATCTCGCCGTGCAGACGACCGTTGGCGCGGCCGCACTCGAGGCCGACGCCGCGATGGAGCGTTTCGCGATCCACGACGCGCTCGCCGCGGTGTGGAAGATCGTCGACGCGCTGAACGGCTACATCACAGAGCAGGAGCCGTGGGCGCTCGCGAAGGACGAGGCCACGCGCGACCGCCTCGCGACCGTGCTGTACACCGCCACAGAGGGCCTGCGCGCTCTCGCCGTGCTGCTCTCGCCCGTGCTGACGAAGGCGACGCCGAAGCTGTGGTCGGCGCTTGGCGTCGAGGACTCGCTGGGGGCCCTCCCTGAGCAGCCGCTGCGCGCGGCCGGCGAGTGGGGCCAGCTGAAGCCGGGCACCGTCGTCGGCGAGCTCGAGCCGCTCTTCCCGCGTATCGAGGCTGTCTAGCGCGTGGCATCCGACCGCTCCTACCCGCCGCTGCCCGACGCGCTCGCCGTGCCGGTCTACGACGATCACACGCACCTCGACCCGGCGATCCATCGCGACGAGCCCGGCCTCGAGCAGCTCGGGTGGCGCGAGCAGCTCGACCGTGCGGAAGCCGTCGGCGTGCGCGGGGTGGTGCAGGTCGGCGTCGACGTCGAGACGTCGATCTGGAGCGCGGAGCACGCCGTGCGCGACCGCCGCATGCTGGCCGCGGTGGCGCTGCACCCCAACGAGGCGCCCGAGCTCGCGGCATCCGGCGCTCTCGACGACGCCCTCGCGACGATCGACGAGCTCGCCGCTCGCCCGCGCGTGCGCGCCGTCGGCGAGACCGGGCTCGACTTCTTCCGCACCGACGAGCCGGGCCGCGCCGCGCAGTTCCAGAGCTTCGAGGCGCACATCGACATCGCGAAGCGGCACGGTCTCGCCCTGCAGATCCACGACCGCGACGCCCACGACGAGGTGGTCGCGACGCTGCTGCGCGTCGGGGCGCCCCGGCGCACCGTGTTCCACTGCTTCTCGGGCGATGCGCGACTGGCGCGGCTGGCGGCGGAGCACGGCTGGGTGCTCTCGTTCGCGGGCACCGTCACGTTCAAGAACGCGCCCGCGCTGCGCGAGGCGCTCGCCGTCGTGCCGCGCGATCTGATCACGGTTGAGACGGATGCCCCGTACCTGACGCCCACGCCCTATCGCGGCCGCCCGAACGCCCCCTATCTGGTGCCTCACACGGTGCGCTTCATGGCCGAAACGCTCGGCATGCCCGTCGACGAGCTCGCCGCGCAGCTCGCGGCCAACGCCGAGACGGTCTACGGCTCGTGGGACGCAGAGCTCGAGGCGCTCGTGGGCGACGGCGCGGGGGCCGGCGCGTGAGCCAGGGACTGCTCGGCCCGGCGGAGGTGCGCGACCTCGCCGAGCTGCTCGACGTGACCCCGACCAAGAAGCTCGGCCAGAACTTCGTCCACGACGCGAACACCGTGCGCCGCATCGTCCGCGTCGGCGAGGTGCAGGCGGGCGACACGGTCGTCGAGGTCGGCCCGGGGCTCGGGTCGCTGACGCTCGGGCTGCTCGAGGCCGGGGCGAACGTCGTCGCCGTCGAGATCGACGGCCGGCTCGCCGCGCAGCTGCCGCACACGGTCGAGGCGCAGCTGGGGGCGGATGCCGCCGCGAGGCTCACGGTCCTCCACCAGGACGCGCTGACTGTCGACGCGCTGCCGGGGGAGCCGACCCGCCTCGTGGCGAACCTGCCGTACAACGTCTCGGTGCCGGTGCTGCTGCACCTGCTCGAGAGGGTGCCGTCGCTGCGCTCGGGCGTCGTGATGGTGCAGGCCGAGGTGGGCGAGCGCATCGCCGCCGCCCCCGGCTCGAAGGTCTACGGCGCGCCGAGCGCGAAGGCCGCCTGGTACGGCCGTTGGCGCACCGCGGGCAATGTCAGCCGGCAGGTGTTCTGGCCGGTGCCGAACGTCGACTCGATTCTCGTCGCCTTCGAGAAGGGCGAGGCGCCGGGCGACGAGGCGCTGCGCCGCCGCACCTTCGCCGTCGTCGACGCCGCCTTCCAGCAGCGGCGGAAGATGCTGCGCCAGTCGCTCTCCGGCGTGTTCGGGGGTTCGGCCGAGGCATCCGCCGCCCTGGAAGCGGCAGGCAGCCCGCCGACCGCCCGCGGCGAGGAGCTCGATGTGGCGGCGTTCATCGCGATCGCGCGGGGGCTGGGGGTGACGGGTGACTGAGGCGACCGAGACCGGGCGGGACGCGCGCGTGCACGTGCGCGCGCCCGGCAAGATCAACGTCTATCTCGGCGTCGGCGAGGTGATGGCCGACGGCTACCACGAGGTCGCGACGGCATATCAGGCGGTGAGCCTGTACGAAGAGGTGTACGCGAGCGAGTCGTCCGACTTCAGCGTCTCGTTCCGCGGACCCATCGACTGCTCGGTGCTGCCGGTCGACGAGACGAACCTCGCGTTGCGCGCGGCGCGGCTGCTCGCGACGCACGTGGGCTATGCGGGGGGCGTGCGCCTCGAGATCGAGAAGCACGTTCCGATCGCGGGCGGCATGGGCGGGGGTTCGGCGGATGCCGCGGCCGCACTGGTCGCGTGCGATGCGCTCTGGGGCACGGCGGTTCCGCGAGACGAGCTGCACGAGCTGGCCGCGCTGCTGGGCGCCGATGTGCCGTTCGCGCTCGCGGGCGGAACGGCGATCGGCACGGGGCGCGGCGAAGAGCTCTCGCCCGCGCTCGCGCGCGGCACCTTCCACTGGGTGCTCGCGCTTCCCGACACGCAGCTGTCGACGCCCGCCGTGTACAGAGAGCTCGACCGGCATCGCGACCGGCACCGGGCGGAGCTGCCGGCGAGGCTCGCGCCCACCGTGGATCCGGCCGTGCTGCAGGCGCTGCGGGCGGGCGATGCCCGGCAGCTCGCCGAGGTGCTGGCGAACGACCTGCAGGCGGCGGCGATCCACCTCGCGCCAGAGCTCGCCTCTGTGCTCGAGACGGGGGAGCGGGCGGGCGCGCTCGCCGGGCTGGTCTCGGGCTCGGGGCCGACGGTCGCGTTCCTCGCAGAAGACGGCGACGCGGCCCTCGACCTGCAGATCGCCCTTTCCGCGTCGGGGCTGCTGGCCGAGCGGGTCACCGGCCCGGTGCACGGCGCCCGCGTCGTCGGCTGAGCCGGCGCCCGACGCGCCTGAACCGGTTAAGGCGCCGGCGGGGGACCGTTCGGCTCGTCGGGTCGAACCACGGGGTTGGGAGAGTTGGGGGGTGTGGGGCGCACCTAGAAGCGTGACCCCCCGCCTGGCTCGATCAGGCTAACCGGGCGTCTAGGTACCCTTCCCGCGCGGGCCCTCAAACCGTCAAGACCTGACTGGCCCTTCACCCCGGTGAACGATCGCGCGCAGTTCGCGCCGCGACCGCAGCCCGAGCTTTCCGAGGATGTTCCGCACGTGGAAGTTGACGGTCGTCACCGACACGTACAGCAGTTCCGCGACCTCGCGGTTGGTGAGGCCGCCCGCGACGGCGAGGGCGACCTCGCGCTCGCGGGCGGTGAGCTCGGCGAGATCCGCGGATTCCGACAGGGGAGCGGCAGCGGGCGCCGCGCCGCCCTCGGGCACGGGCCCATCGACGAGCGCATCCATGCTCTCGAGGGTGCGCAGCAGATACGTGCTCGCCTTGAGCGTGCGGAAGACGGCCGCGGCCTGCTCGAGCTGCTCGAGGGCGAGGGCACTCTCGCCCGAGGCGCGCAGCGACTCGGCGTAATCGACGCGGTCGCGCGCGAGCGAGAACGGCAGACCGGCGGCCGTGTGGCTGCGCACGACCCCGGCATACAGGCGGTTCGCCTGCTCGAAGTCGCGGGATGCCAGTGCGATGCGTGCCCGCAGGCGGCTGACCGCGAGCGGAGACCGGCTCCAGGGGGAGTCGCCCGACAGCGCCTCATTGGCGATGCTGATCGCCTCGGCGGTGCGGCCGAGCTTCAGCAGGGCATCGATGTGGAGTGACAGCCAGCTCCACACGCTGCCGCGCCGGGTCGCGACGCGCGCGGTCTCGGTCGCCTGGAACTGCGCGAGCGGGTCGCCGACCGCCAGCGCGAGCTCGGCCCGCAGCAGGTCGGGCAGGTCGGGGTCGTAGGGCACGGCGCCGCCACCGGAATCGGGCAGCAGGCTCAGCATCCGCTCGATGTGGCGCACCTGATCGACCTCGGCGCGCGCGGCTGACACCAGCCCCGACACGGCGTAGGCCGTCGGAAGTGTCGCCGGATAGGGGTCGTCGAACGCACTGTCGAGCGCCATGCGGCCCGAGAGCAGCGACTTCTCCCAGTCGCCGATGAGGAAGAGCACGTGCGCGTGCATCGTGAGCGCCATGTGCCGCAGCCACGAGCCGGGGAAGCCGGCTGCCACGCGGATGACGCGGTGCAGGCGGTTCGCGGCATCCGTCACCCGCCCCGCATAGAGGAAGGTGCGTGCCTGGTAGACGAGGGCATCGACCGCGGCGGGGGAATCGGGGCTGCCGCGCAGCAGCCGGTCGATGCGCGACATGCGGTCGGCGAGTCGCTCGGCGTCGCGCAGGCGCGCGGCGGCGACGAGCTCCCAGGCGGTCAGCCAGAGCTCGTTGTCGGCTGGGCGCACGATCCACCTGAGATCCTGCTCGACCTCCTGCGGGCGTGCGGGGGCCTCGGCAAGAACCCACCGCGCGAGCGCGACGTGCTCGGCGATGGACTCGTGCTGATCGTTGATGGCGTCGTAGAGGGGCAGCATCGCGGCCGAATGCGCGGCGAGTGCGCGCAGCGACGGCGAGCCGCCGCGTGCCGCGATGACGGCGAGGGCGCGCTCGATGCCGGCCTCGCGGTGGCCCGTGACGACCTCGAGGTCGGCGAGGATCGCGTCGCGCAGGGCCGTAGCCGGCAGCGAGGCCAGGTCGCCCTTGAGGTGGAAGATCCGCTGATGCTCGTGCAGGCGGATGGCGAGGGTGCCGACGAACAGCAGCGCGTGCTCGTACTCCGCGCCGGGGGTCGCCAGCTGCAGCGCCGCGAGCGCCAGCGACATCCCGTGCTCTCCGTCGCCGACGGAGACGCGCGTGCGGGCGGCCTCGAGCAGGTCCGCGACCAGCGCCGTGTCCTCGGGCCGCGCCGCGCCGATGCGGTGGCGCAGTTGCGCGGGGCCGGTCAGCACGTCGGCCGCGGCGGCGTGGATCTCGCGGCGGCGTTCGAGGGGGATGTCCGCCGCGATGCAGTCGGCGGCGACCCGCGTCGGCGGGGCGACGGTCGGAACCGCGGTCTCCTCCATGACATGCACCAGGCCCGAGCGCTCGGCGGCGTCGAGGTCGAAGGCGCCGAAAGCCTCGGTGAGACCGAGCCACGCGGCGATCCGCCCGACGGTCGTGACCGCCGTCGGCTCACGAAGCACGGCCACGATCCCGGCGGCGGTGCGCGCGCCGGGCGCGGCGGACTGGAGCGCGCGCTGCTGGCTCGGCAACAGGGGCACGACCCGCCCTCGGTCGAGGTCGACGGCCGGGGGGTGCGGCGCCTCGAGCACGTCGCTGCGGTAGGCGTCGAGCAGCGCCGCGACCAGGGTGGGGTTCCCGTCGGTGTCCGCCGCGAAGCGCCGTGCCACCCGTCCCGCCACCGGGCGACCGAGCCGCTCGACGGCGATCTCCTGGATGTCGCCGGGGGAGAGCGCGGGCAGCCGCACGAGCTCGTTGTGCTCCGGGCGGGAGTGGGCGAAGCCCTCGAGCAGCCGCGCGGTCGGGTTCGCGAGCGACTCGGTCGACATGACGAGCAGATGCGGCCGCCGCGCATTGCGGCGCACGGCGAACAGAACGGCGTCGGCCGACTTCTGGTCGGCGAAGTGGATGTTCTCGGCGAGCAGGCAGATCGGGCCGCCCACGGCAGCGAACGCGCGCGCGAGGCTGCGGCCCACCACGGCGGGGTCGTCGGGAGACCCCGGCGCCGAGAGCGGCGTCACGACCTGTGTGCCGAAGCGCGCGAGCGACGCGTTCACGATCTCGAGGAAGGACCAGTCGGTGCGGCGCTCGCGCTCGTCGGCGACCGCTGTGACGAGTGTCCAGTCCTCGAGCAGCCGGATCGAGTCGCGCAGCAGGGCGGCTGACTGGTAACCCTCGGGACCGTAGATCAGGACGGAGCCGACGCGCGCATGCGGCTCGAGAGCGAGCGACGACACGCGCTCGACGGCGGAGCGCAGCTGCTCACGGGTCGCCGCCGTCGCCACCGCATGCGGCGTCGGGTATGCGCTCATGCCGTTCCCCCCGGGCTGAAAAACAGCGACAGTGCCCAGCGTTCGGGTTCCGGCGGCACGGTCGGCTTTCAGGGTGCCACAGAGTTGCGGCGCGAGCACCCGCCGCGCATCCCCCAATTAGGAGGTGCATGCCCGCGCCCT
Organism: Gryllotalpicola kribbensis; assembly: GCF_039538245.1. Classification (NCBI taxonomy): domain Bacteria; kingdom Bacillati; phylum Actinomycetota; class Actinomycetes; order Micrococcales; family Microbacteriaceae; genus Gryllotalpicola; species Gryllotalpicola kribbensis. The sequence continues at coordinate 7,983 of NZ_BAABBX010000012.1, read as the reverse complement.
ATCCTGGAAGGAATGGCTCACCTCCTCGGCGCCGAGTCGCTGCACCTGGAATTCCCGACCCGTGTCGTCTTCGATTCCGTGACGCTCGGACTGCAGGAGGGCGATCGCGTCGGCATCGTCGGTCGCAACGGCGACGGCAAGTCGACGCTGATGCGCCTGCTCGCGGGCCGGCTCGAGCCCGACGCCGGGCGCGTCACACGCCGCCGCGACCTGCGCCTCGGAATGCTCGACCAGGCCGACACGCTCGACCCGGCGCTCACGGTGTCCGAGGCGATCGTGGGCGACGCCGCGCACCATGAGTGGGCGGGGGATGCCCGCACGCGCGACGTCCTCGCGGGGCTGGTCGGCGACATCGCGTGGGATGCCCGCATCGAGACCCTCTCGGGCGGTCAGCGCCGCCGTGTCGCGCTCGCGGCCCTGCTGGTCGGCGACTGGGACGTGATCTTCCTCGACGAGCCCACCAACCATCTCGACGTCGAAGGCATCGCCTGGCTCGCCGGTCACCTCAAGACGCGCTGGGCCGCAGGCGCCGGCGCCCTCGTGGTCGTCACCCACGACCGGTGGTTCCTCGACGAGGTCTGCACCGCCACGTGGGAGGTGCACGACCGCATCGTCGAGCCGTTCGAGGGCGGCTACGCGGCGTACATCCTGCAGCGCGTCGAGCGCGACCGCATGGCGGCGGCCACCGAGGCGCGCCGGCAGAACCTGGCGCGCAAAGAGCTCGCCTGGTTGCGCAGGGGAGCGCCCGCGCGCACCTCGAAGCCCAAGTTCCGCATCGACGCCGCGAACGCTCTGATCGCCGACGTGCCCGAGGTGCGCGATGCCGTGTCGCTCCAGCGGCTCGCCGTCTCGCGCCTCGGCAAGGACGTCGTCGACCTGCTCGACGTGTCGGTCGAGTTCCCGCTCGCAGCCGAGGCGTCCTCGCCCTCGCGGGTCGACTCGGCGGAGCCGCTCTCGCTGGTCGACTCGGCGTCCCCGCCCTCGCTGGTCGACTCGGCGAAGCCGAATGGAGACCGGCGCACGGTCTTGCGCGACATCACCTGGCGCATCGCGCCGGGTGAGCGCAGCGGCGTGCTCGGCGTCAACGGCGCGGGCAAGTCGACCCTGCTCGGGCTGATCTCGGGCACGGTCAGCCCCACGACGGGCCGCGTGAAGCGCGGCAAGACGGTGAAGGTCGCGACCCTCACGCAGCGCCTCGACGAGCTCGACGACGTGCTCGATGAGCCGGTGCGCACGGTCATCGGCCGGCTGCGCACGAGCTACACGATCGGCGCGGGCTCGAAGGCGCAGGAGCTCACCCCCGGGCAGCTGCTCGAGCGGCTGGGCTTCTCGAGCGCGCAGCTGTCGATGCCCGTGAAGGACCTGTCGGGCGGTCAGAAGCGCCGGCTGCAGCTGCTGCTGATCCTGCTCGACGAGCCCAATGTGCTGATCCTCGACGAACCGACCAACGACCTCGACACCGACATGCTCGCGGCGATGGAGGATCTGCTCGACTCCTGGCCTGGCACGCTGCTCGTGGTCAGCCACGATCGCTACTTCCTGGAGCGGGTGACCGATCAGCAGTACGCGATCCTCGGTGGGCGCCTGAGGCATCTGCCGGGCGGCGTCGACGAGTACCTGCGGCTGTCCGCCGCCGACCGACAAGCCGCCTCATCAAGTCCCCCTGGATTGACTGAAAGTGCTGGTCAGGCCGGTAGCAGCAAGCTCTCCGGCAAGGAGCTTCGCGACGCAGAAAAGGAGCTGGCTTCGCTGGAGCGGCGCATCTCTCGTCTTCAGCAACAGGTTGCCGACAGCAAGGTTGCCCTGGCCGACCTCGACCAGTCCGACTACGCGCTCCTAGGCGTCGAAATGCAGAAGATCGCGACCGTGGAGGATGAGATCGCGGCCCTTGAGAACCGATGGCTTGAGCTCTCTGCGCTATCCGAGTGATTGGGTAATAGCTGGAAACCGCGAGGAATGAGATGTTCGGATTCCAGGAACGAGACGTTGGGACTTTGAGGTCACAGGCTGGCCGCCGCGTTGTACTCACCGGGGCCAACTGTCGGACCGTTTTGGTCGGCTCAGCGGGCTAGTCCGAGTCGGGTTCCGGGACAGTTGGTTCGCGCGCTTCAGCTGCCTCTGGATCGTGCAGCGCGTTCCAGTAGGGCATGAAGACGAGCTTGAGTGTGAGCCACCAGAGGTAGATGCTGACGCCCGAAGAGAACACCGCGTCGCCGAGCAGTCCGTGTGCGACTTCGTTGCGGAGGTTTGGGCCGATAGGTCCGCACAGCAGTGCGCGAAGCTCGAACGCGACATCCTCTCCGAAAATATCGACGACTCGCTCGTTCTCCATGAGCGAGGAAAGACCGATCTCATTCTCATTGCCGTCGGCGCTGATCGTGCTCGTGCGCTCGCCCGCGTTTGCAAGGTGGAGCCGCACGAGCGCTTCGATGGCAGGTACGAGAAGGTGCACCGCGGCCCCGAAGTCGCCGCTGTATCCGTAGTGCAGCCCCCGTGCGAAGACTCCCTCGTGCGTGCTCGGAACGATGGTGCTACTTGCAGCAAGGGCCTGGAAGTCGCCGATGTGAAGCCGGTGATCAGTGGACAACTGTCCCCAAGCTCTCGGCAGCACGATGCCGCCGAGGAGATTGACCCGTAGCTGGTAGTGCTGGATCAGCCCTTCCCAAATTGATGCCTTCTCACCGTAGATCGTGGCGGCGTCACCAGTAGGCGAGCGGTACACGGTTCGTCCGTCGGAACTAAGAGTGCGTCGCCCAAAAAGGGATGAAAGGGGGAACTGCCGTTCACGCTGCTCCGCCTCCGTCCGAAACGCCGACAGGTTTGCGAAAGGCTGGATGCCGGCGAAACGCCGCACCGATTCGACTGGATCATCGCTACGGATCGCAGCAAGCAACTCTGTGACGTGGCCGCTGAGGTCGACACTTTCCGTGGTGAACACTCTCATCTGACCGATGGCCGCTGCGCCACTCTCCCGGATCCGGCGAGCGAGTTCCGTTGGTAGGTCGGCGACGCCGAGGCGCTCGCGGGCTGCGCGAGGCAGTGTGCGGAGAATCTTGAGCGCCATCTCCAAGTGGATGGATGCACGGAAGGCCTCAGAAGCGTCGGCCTCAGTGATCAATCGCTCAATGATTGCGTATGTCGCGTCCTCAGCAGCCTCTGGATCGCCTGCACGCCGATACCACTCGGCCGCGGTCTCCAGGGTGTGCTGGGCGGCGATTGACTCGATACCCTCTGCATGCCCCGCAAGGTGTTCCGCGATCGCCGCCGCATGCTCTCGTCCAAGCCGGTGGTCCCCGAGCAACCGAGCTGCGCGCACCGCGAGCCCGCCATCGGATGATGTGCTCGCGGCCTCGACAAGCTGGCGCTCGATCTCGTCGAGCTGCGCTGAGGCAACACCACGGAAGCGAACACCAACAGCAAGCCCGCGGTCCCACTGCTCATCGGCGTGCGTCATCGCCTCGCTCGTCACCCCGTGGTCGGCCAGCGCCTGGAGCTGCGCGGCATGCCGAATCGGGCGAAGCGCAGGGTCCCCAGCGATTGCTACGACGTCGAGCACGCGACTCCGGAGGACGAGGTTGGGGATCAGGTCGGCGATCTCAGCCAACACGGTGATGTCTGCTTCCACGAAATCCGCGGGAATCGGGCTCCGTCGGTCGCCGAATGCAGCGAAAGGACCGTAGGGGTTCGTCCAGTCGTTGGCGTTCGGCATGAACCATGCGACCGTTGCGAGAAGCCCCGCGAGGTATCGGACATCCTCATCGGCATCGGCGTCATCTGCAATAGCCCGGAGAGGACTGCCCATCAGGAGCGTCCCATCGTCGTTGGCGAGCGCGGCCTGCAAGTCAGGCTGTCGAGCAGCAGCCTGCCAGCGCGAGTCGGGGGTGGCGGTCACGAGATACAGGCTATGGGTGGCCGCCGACACTGGTTGCGGCTCGGCCCAGGACTGGCGCGACAATGTTCGACCCTGGTGAGTTCCCCCTCCCCGCGCTTTCCGATGGCCCGAGCTGCGCCGTCGGAGGCTCTGGCTACGCTGAGAGAACTATGAAAGTTCGCGTCGATTGGCCCGGCGAGGCTCTGCGCCCGCGGGGCAGCGTGAAGTACGTTGCCGGATACGTAGGGGCGTGTTTATGACGGCCCCTGACGAGGAGTTTGCCTGGCGGGTGCACGACAGCATCTCCGAATGGACGGCCCGCGTGGATGTCAAGGCGTCGATATCGTTAGCGATTGAGGCGGCGGTCCTGGGGTTCATCGTGACCCTCGCAACTGATGGTCGCGTCCTTGAAGGAATTGCAAACTGGACCGTCTGGCTACTTTGGGGCGGAGTCGCCCTGCTGCTTGCAAGCGTGGTGCTGTCTATTCTCGCCGTGCTGCCGCAACTCAGGCGTCGCCACATGAAGAGTGAGTATCGAAGGAACCGGATCTTCTTCGGGCACTTGCGGCTCTGGGACCCGGACGAGCTGGCGAAGAGCATGGTCGAGAATGACGAGTTGGGGGTCGCACAACTCGCGCGTCAACTCGTGAGCATGTCCAAGATTGCTTGGCTCAAGCACGTATGGCTTCAGGCATCGCTTTATCTCATGCTCCTTGGTATTGCCGCGATCGCGGCGCTGTTCGTGCTGCTGGTTCTGGGATGCGTGGCCAAGTGAGTGAACTCGAAGACCGGCTCAGCGCCTGGGTGAAAGATGCACTTGCCTCGACATGGGACAGGCGCAATGGGCAGAAAGTTCCAGAGCCGGCGGATCTCACCCTCAAGAACGAGGCGGTCGATCTTGACGCGGTCGTGCTTTATGCCGACCTCGCCGACTCGACGGACCTGGTGACTAGTCGGAGCGCGCTTTTCGCAGCGGAGGTATTCAAGACCTACCTCTTCTGCGCCGCGCAGATCATTCGCTCGATGGGCGGAGTCATCACCGCCTACGACGGTGATCGAATTATGGCTGTGTTCATTGGCGACTCGAAGAACTCGAATGCGGCAATTGCGGCGTATCGGATCGAATGGGCCGTCGAGAAGATCATTCAACCGGCGATCCAAGCGCAGTATCCGAAGAACACCTATGTGCTGAAACAGAAGGTGGGGATTGCCTCATCGCCAGTCACCGCAGTTCGCACCGGTGTTCGGAACGCGAATGACATCGTGTGGGTTGGCAACGCTGCCAACATTGCGGCAAAGCTCGCCGCGCTCAAGTCCGGTTACTCGACTTACATCACCGAGGCTGTCTTCAAGATGCTGAACGACAAGGCCAAGAAAAAGAACGACGGCATGAGTGCGATTTGGACCGACCTGGGTGGTGTGCAGACATTCGGTCGGGTCTACGGCACGACGTACTGGCGTTCTCCGTAGTAGAAATCTGATTTCCGTGACTACGCGGCCTGACGTGAGGACTCTGCGCCTTGGTCGAGAAATCTATGTCGGACACCCGCTCTAAACTGCGCGGGCTGTGTAGTCGCAGATGTTCTGCACACATTTCAAGCGGGCGGGAGCGACATGCAGTCGATCATTGCGAAGGTCGATCATCTCAGCAATGGGGTTCCCATGCTTCGCGCCACCAACGGAGTCCTATTTGTGGGAGATTCCGAGGTGACGAACCTGGGGCTGCAAGTTGGCGATGTGGTCCTTTGTGACAACGACGGCGAGTGGACGATCGGCGTTGAGGCTGACTGGGAACCGCGTATCAACGTCGGTTCGGTGACGCACGTCACTGACACCCAGGCGCTGATCCGGTCGGGTCTTGAAATCCACATGCGAACGATCCCTGATGGGATCGAGATTCAGTCCGGGGACACCGTCGCCTATGACGAACGCCCTGAGCTACTGGAGGTCGTCACCACAGAGCGCGTCAGGGCTTCCCTACTGGGAGAGGACGGCTTCGACGTCACGACCGTTCGGCGCCTACCCAATGCGGACCTCGAGTGGGACCAGTTTGCGGGTTCCCCCGACATCGTGCGCGAAGCAAAGGACATCGTGGCCGTGCATACGGATCTGGAAGCCCGCCGCCGTCTCAGCGCTCTCGGAGTTGATCCTGTTCGCGGCATTCTGTTTGAGGGACCGCCCGGTACCGGCAAGACATTCCTCGCTCAGATCATGGCCGCGAAGTCCGGCGCCATGCTCTACCTCGTCACGACCGCCTCGCTAGGCGGTCGCCTGGTCAGCGAAAGCGAGCAGCGCCTTGAATCGATCTATGAGGATGCTGCAAGACAAGATCTGTCCATCATCTTCATTGACGAGATCGAAGTGCTCACCCGGGAGCGGGGCTCGGAGCACGATCAGGGTTCCCGCCTGGTGAATGTGTTCTTGACGAACATGGATGGGATGGCCTCGCATGACAACGTCATCACTATCGGCGCCACTAACCGTGTACATGACATAGACCGCGCGCTGCGCCGACCTGGCCGATTCGATAGAGAAGTGAGCTTTCGCCTCCCAGATAGCGCTGACCGGTATTCGATCCTCACCGCGCGCCGCCGCGTCACGACCGGGGGTCTCGACTACGCCGGCGTTGCAGACGCCACGGACGGCTGGACAGCCGCCGATCTCGAAGCGATCTGGAAGCACGCCGGAGAGCTCACGGTCATCGCTGGGCGCTCGGCTATCCGGAACGACCATTTCCTGATGGGCTTCGAGCGGGCCAGAGATGCGCGAGCCAATCGACTGAATGGAACACGATGAGACGCCTAACAAATTGGTGGAACAGGCAACGCCGCGCCCGCGCATTGCGAAAGATCGACCGGCTCCGCCGCTTTACCGACCCGCTCGGCAACATCCGGCAGTTCCTCTACCTCGACAGCATCGCGCTGCGCAGCCTCTACATCTCTCGATATGGTCCGGAGGATGCTCGCATGACGATCACCCGGTCACAGACTCGCGATGCAGAGATCAACGGTGGTTTCGACTATTCGATCCCCGCGCTCGGCTCCGCCACAGCGGGAGCCAAACTCCGTAGCAGCACCTCCCAATCGATCCAGGTTGAGCGGGTCGCCTCCGAGCAATCCCTCTTCCGGGACTTCCTGGATCGCGAACGCGCGTTCGGGAAGGGAAGCCTGCTATGGCAGGGCGCACCAGATGAGCATGGAGTCTTCACTCACGCCGAAAGGCCGCTGCAACGCGGCGACCTCATCGAGGTCCGCATTCGCCTCGAAGCCGATCGGGCATTCCGATTCGGCTCATTCGCCTCGACGACGGGGTCGCTAGCGGAAGGGACGAGTATGTTCTCCTTCCCTGGCGCGAGACAGTTCGTGGAAGTCGGCGATCTGCTTCGACAACTACTCATCGAACAGGCGCCCATCGACTCAGAACTCGTGGACTGGGGCTGGGACGCCAAGCAAAAACTGATAACACGTGCCTCCGAGGCGACGGAGCCTCTGCGACTCGTTGCCTTGACTCAGGTGGACAACTACTGGATCGACGTACGTCGCGCGCTTTTCGACCGCGCTGAATGTACGGCACTCGTACGCGTAAGCCAGGATGTGCCCACGACAGGCTGGACCCCGGTGAAGCTCTTCGACGCGGTGAGAGACCTCCCAGGCCTCGAGTCGATGAGCGCGGCCATCGACATGATCACAGCGGGCTTCGACCCTGTGGCAAACCAAACCTCTGCAATACAGCCGCAGCTCTATGACGCGCTCCGACGCTATGCGGCTGCCATTTCATCACCGGAACGCGCCGTCGAACTCGACGAACAGATCTCGTTGATAGCCACGGCTATGGCGCCAATGCTTCCGAGCGCCTCATCGGTGGTTCAAGCCTTCAACGAGGTCGACCAACTATTCGACACCGAGAACGTTCCGTCGCCCGATCCAGACGTACGCGCCGAGGGCCGTGATCAAGCCTTAGCGGAAGCGCAGCTCGATCAGAATGGCAACTCACGCCAGGTACGGGTGGTGCCGACACGGACCGAAAAGCAATACCTGGTCGGAGAGAGGGACTGTCGGTTTAACGGTGTGTGAGGGTCCGGCCTGATCCGAGAGGAGACGGCCGTGTCGGAC
>NZ_BAABBX010000011.1:0-33896 GCF_039538245.1 Gryllotalpicola kribbensis | reverse complement strand
TCACCGCCTAACCATCACCCACCACAGGCAACAACAGGAATGACACCACCCCACGGGACTTGACCGTGGCGATGAGCACCGCTTGGCCACCGCGCGCGGCGCCGTTCGCCGCCTCGACGAGGCGGCCGACCTCGCGAAACCCGGCCGCTGCGAGCTTCTCGCCCATTTCGTCGGCAGCGCGGGGGTAGCGCACGAGTGCCACCTCGTGGCCGCGCGGCCGGTAGGCCGGTGCCACGTCGACGATGCCGCGACCGGTCTGAAACCCGACGAGCACGAGCCCGTCCGATCTCAGGACCCGGCGCAGCTCGCTGAAGATCTGCGGTAGTGCGCCGTCAGGGCTATGGATCGTCGAGTACCAGGAGAACACACCGTCGAACTCGGCCGCAGAGAAGGGCAGGTCGCTCAAGGAGGCGACCTGCGAGCGGAACTCGCCGTGGTCGCGCTGAGCGCGGCGGATCATGCCCGGCGAAAGATCAACGCCCTCGACCTCACACCCGAGCCCGGCGAGGACCGGCAGCATGCGGCCGGCGCCGCAGCCGGCGTCCAGTACCCGTCGCGGCGCTGGCAGCAGCGATGCGAAGTGGGCGATCATCGCCAGCTCGATCGGCGTTTCCGGGCCCGTCGACGGGAACTCGTCGGCGTAGGTGTCGGCCACGATGTCGTACGCCGCCCGGACGGCCGGCTCTCGCTGCTCGGAGGTCACGCGGCGATACTCCCATGTCGTAGGGCGGGCGCGCCCTGTGGATAAAGTTTTGATGGTCTGACTCCAATGTCGGTGGTCGGTGTTTGACTTCGAGCATGGATGAGACCACCGACAGCTGGGCCGCGTCGGCCGCGCGCGAGGCCGGGCTCGACCGCGCGCACGAGGCGCTGCGGGCCCAGGCGCGGGCCGAGGCCGCGGTGCTCGCGTCCATCCTCGAGGTGGTTGAGAACGCGCTCGCGCACCCCGAGATCGAGGTCGAGGCGTTCGTGCCCGAGCACCAGCGCGCCGACCGGGCCGAGCGCTCGGCGATCCTGGGGCTCGCGCTGGAGCTATCGATGAGTCGCGACCAAATCCGCTCGCGGCTTGCCGAGGCACGCACCCTCGACCGCCTACTGCCGGCCACCTGGGCGACTTTCCGCCATGGCGACATCACCGCGGCGAAGACCCGCACCATCCTCGAGGCCTTTCACCGGGTTCCCGTCGAGGAAGAACTGCAGTCCTACTTCGATGCCGAGATGGCGCGTCTCGCGGCCACGCTCACGAACGCGAAGCTGCGCGACCACGCCGGCCGCTTGGCCGATCAGCTCGCCGACCACCCACTGGAAGTCGAGCACGAGATCGCTGCCCGCCGCCGACGCATCTGGGTCGAGCACGAGCAGGACACCGGCATGTCCTACCTGACCGCCTATCTGCCCACCGACCAGGCCGTCATGGCCGCGGCGCGCATCGACGCGATCGCTGCCGCCCTCGACGAGGCCGGCCTGCCGGAAGACCAGCAGCGCACCCGCGATCAGAAGCGCGCCGACGTGTGCGCCGACGTCCTCATCGGCACCGGCACCGAGTCCGAGGTGCGCCCCGTCGTCAACGTATACGTGCCGCTGCTGAACCTCGCGCACGTCCCCGATGAATACCAGCCCGCGACCATCGACGGGCAGATCCCCATCTCCCCCGCCCGCGCCCGCGAACTCGTCGGAAGCTGCACCTCACTGACGCGGCTGTTCACCGACCCCGTCGATGCGGCTGTCCTAGGCGTCGGCCGTAAGCAGTACGCCCCGACAGCCGACATGAAGAGGTTCATCCTCGCCCGCGACCCCGCCTGTACCCAGCCGGTCTGCAATCGGCCCAGCGCAGGCAGCGACCTCGACCACCAACTCGACTGGGCACTCGGGGGCGAAACCGACGTCGCAAACCTCACCCCCAAGTGCCCGAGCGATCACACCCTCAAGCACGAGACACGGTGGAAGGTCGCCCCAGGACCGAGCGGCAAAGAGATCTGGACTTCGCCAGGCGGTCGAAGATATTGGGACCACCGTGCCGACCCGCCCGATGCATGGGACCCGGCACCATTCGACCTGCCGTCGGGCCCCGACGGCTCACGCGCCTGATCACAGCACGCGCACCGGCGCCCCGTCGTCCCAAGCGACGATGTCCTCGACGACGTCCGCGTAGAACCGCGCGTACTGATCGGTGGTCACGTAACCGAGGTGCGGCAGCAGCAACGTGTTCGGCGCGCTGCGCAACGGATGCCCCGTGGGCAGCGGCTCGCTGTCGTAGACGTCGAGCGCCGCGCCCGCGAGGCGTCCCGAGTGCAGTGCGTCGAGCAGGGCCGCCTCGTCGACGATCGGCCCGCGTGAGGTGTTGATGAGGTAGGCGGTCGGCTTCATGAGAGCGAGCTCCCGCGAGCCGACCAGTCCGCGACTGCTGTCGGAGAGGGGCAGGTGGATGGTGAGCAGATCGGATGCCTCGAACAGCTCGTCCTTCGACACGACGGTCGCCCCATGCTGCGCAGCCCGCGCCGGTGTGATCGACCTGTCCCACCCGATGATCGTCATGCCGAAGGCACCCGCGAGATCGGCGACGGGCCGCCGAGCCGGCCGAGTCCAAGCACGCCGAGCGTGAGCCCCTGCAAGCCCGGCCCGATGGTGTGCTGCCAGCCGCCGGCCCTCATCGACGCGTCCTCTTCGGCGAAATGCCTCGTGAGCGCGATCATCATGCCGATCGTCAACTCGGCCACGCTGTTGCCGCCGCCCCGTGCGCCGCACACGACGACGCCATGGGCGGCCGCGGCCGGCAGGTCGATGGCGGCGTTCTTCATTCCGGTGGTCACGAGCAGCCGCAGCTGCGGCAGCCGGTCGAAGAGTTCGGCCGGGAAGGCGGTGCGCTCGCGCATCGCGACGACGACCTCGCTGTGGGCGAGTCGCTCCGCGAGGGCATCCGGCTCAAGATGCTCGCGCACCGCATCGATCTCGAATCGGCCGCTGACGTGTGACCAGTCGGCCGAGCCGAGAGCCACACCCTGATAATCGTCGAGAATCGTCACGCGCCGCACCCTTCCGACCCTAGCCGCGCTTTATAGCGCCGGAAGCCGCGGGTGTGAACCCCTCGTGGCCCGTTTTTTGCCGGGGATGTCTGTCTCAGCGGCCCCCGGTCAGAGATCGGTGGCGCTGCGCGACTCCGGCGGGGCCATACGGGTAGTCGTCGACGCGCGGGGCGCTGACCGCCGAGAGCTCGCCGAGCTCGTCGCTCGTCAGCTCGAGGTCGGCGGCGCCCAGGTTGTCGGAGAGCTGCTCAAGGGTGCGCGCCCCGAGGATCACGCTGGTGACCGCCGGCTGCGCGGCGAGCCACGCCAGGGCGACCTGCGACATCGAGGCGCCGCGAGCGTCGGCGATGTGGCGCACCGTGTCGATGACCTGCCACGTGCGGGGGTCGGCGTTGCGCGCTTCCCAAGCTTCCATGCCGCGCTGGGGGTTCTCGCCCAGCCGCGTCGCGCCCGTCGGGTCGACGTCGCGCTGGTACTTGCCGCTCAGCCAGCCGCCCGCCAGCGGCGACCACGGCAGCAGTCCGATGCCGGCATCCAGTGAAGCAGGCACGACCTCGTGCTCGATGTCGCGCACCAGCAGGTTGTACTGCGGCTGCAGGGTGACGGGCGCGGGCCACCCGTGTGCGCGGGCGACGTGCACTGCCTTCGTGAGCTGCCAGCCGAGGTAGTTCGAGAAGCCGTAGTAGGCGATCTTCCCCGCTGCGACGGCTTCGGCGAGGAATCCCAAGGTCTCTTCAAGCGGGGTGTGGGCGTCCCACGCATGCATCTGGTAGAGGTCGATCTGCTCGACGCCGAGCCTCTGCAGCGAGCGGTCGAGCGCGCGGCCCAGGTGCCGACGGCTGAGCCCGAGGTCGTTGACGCCCTCGCCCATCGGAAAGCGGCCCTTGGTCGCGATCACCACGTCCTGCGCCTCAGTCGGGTGCGTCGAGAGCCAGTGGCCGATGATCGTCTCTGACGCGCCCTGGCTGTAGACGTCTGCCGTGTCGATGAAGTTGCCGCCCGCTGCGATGTACGCATCGAGGATGCCGTGCGAGGTCGCCTCGTCGGCCTCTGCCCCGAAGGTCATGGTGCCGAGGGCGAGATTCGAGACGACGGTGCCGCTGGTGCCGAGGGTGAGGTAGCGCATGCTCCAGCTTTGCCCATCGCGTCGCGCGGTGAAACTCGGCGCCCCGAACGAGGCACCCACCTAGACCAATGCAAAAAGCCCGCTTCCCCTGACGAATCAAGGGAAGCGGGCTGAATGTGACCCCAGCGGGATTTGAACCCGCGTTACCGCCGTGAGAGGGCGACGTCCTAGGCCGCTAAACGATGGGGCCGGACTCGCTGCGCCAGCGGCGCAACGGGTTCTACTTTACATGGCGGTTACGGCGTCACAAAATCGGGCCGGCTACTGCAGCAGGCGCACCGCCCCGGGCACCACCGAGACCTCCACCGGCAGCGGCCCGACCCGCTCGCCGTCGGCATACGCCACCACCCCGGCGGCCTCGATGCGCACGCTGCGCACCTTCTCGAGGTGCACTTCGGGCAGCTCGGTGTGCTCCCCCTTGAAGACCTTCGGGAACACCCGCAGGAAGCGCGGCCGGGACATCCGATCGACCACGAACAGGTCGAGCAGCCCGTCGTCCATCTCGGCGGCGGGCGCGATGCGCATGCCCCCGCCGATCGACGTGTGGTTCGCGACCGCGACCAGCATCGCCTGGAATTCGCGCCGCTGCCCGTCCACGACGACGCGGTAGTGCGGGGCGCGGAACGTGAGCAGCTCGCGCACGACCGCGATCGTGTAGCGGCGCTCGCTGTTCGGCCACGACATGAAATTGGCGCGCTCGTTGACAGCGGCGTCGAAGCCCGCCGACAGGGCGCCGAGCATCCACGTGGTGTGCAGGCCGTGCGTCACGCGGCCGGCGTCCACCGAGACGGACTCGCGCTCGAGCGCCGCCACGATCAGCTCGGCGGCCGCAGCCGGGTCGCCGATCGGCATGCCGATGTTGCGTGCGGTGTCGTTGCCCGTGCCGACCGGGATCACGCCGAGCGGGATGCCCGTCTCGGCGACCGCGTTCACGCCGAGGCTCACCATGCCGTCGCCCCCGACGACCACCAGCGCGGCGCGCCCCGGCACGCTGACCGAGCGCACCTCGCGCTCGACCTCGCGCCGCAGCAGCTCGTAGTTCGGCTGGCGCACTTCGATCACCGTGTGCCCCGCCGAGGCGAGCACCTCGGATGCCGCGGCGCCGGCGCCGTGATGGCGCCCGAAGGCGGCGGTCGGGTTGATCGCGACGATCAATCGCCTGGGTCGCGTCGTCGGGCTCGGCGGCATGAGTCACCATCTTCGGGCACAGCGCCCTAGCCTGGCAACATGCGCATCACGAAGCTGGAACACGCCGCCTTCATCCTCGAGAAAGACGGGGCGAAGCTCGTCGTCGACCCCGGCAGCTTCTCCCGCCCGCTGCCCGACCCGAGCGGTGTCGCCGCGATCGTCGTCACCCACGAGCACGCCGACCACTGGGATGCCCCGCACCTGCAGGCCGTCCTCGAGGCGAACCCCGCCGTGCCGATCTACGGCCCGCAGGGCGTCGCGGCCGCGGCGGACGGGTTCGACGTCACCGTCGTCTCCCCCGGCGACTCGGTCGTCGCCGGCCCGTTCAAGCTCGACTTCTTCGGCGGCAGGCACGCCGAGATCCACTCCTCGATTCCGATCGTCGACAACGTCGGCGTCTCGGTCGACGGCGGCGCCGTCTACCACCCGGGCGATTCGTTCACGGTTCCCGAGGGCGTCGAGGTCGACGTGCTCGCCGCGCCGTCGAGCGCCCCGTGGCTCAAGATCGGCGAGGCGATGGACTTCGTGCTCGCGGTCAAGCCCCGCCGCGCGTTCCCCACGCACGAGATGATCAACTCGGACGCCGGCAAGGCGATGGCCAAGGCCCGCATCGAGTGGGCGGCTCAGCAGAACGGCGGGGCGCTGCTCGATCTCACGCCGGGCGACTCCGCCGAGCTCTGAGCCGAGATCTGGTCGAGCAGTCGCAGCACGGCGCGCGCGACCCGGTCGTTCTCTCGGAAGCTCATCGCGTCGGTGAGCGGCCGGGCGAACGCGCCGGCGTTCGGGGCCGTCGTGAACGGCCCGATGGCGAAGCGCGCGCGATGCGGTTCGCCGTCGGGCCCGATGAGGCGCGAGTCCTCAGGGTGCACGGCGAGCAATGAGGTGACGGATGCCTGCCCTGCGGCATCCCGCAGCGCGGGGTTCTCGCTCGCGTGGGCGGCGTCCTCGGGAAGCCATGCGTCGACGAGGAAGCGCGACGCGAGCTCGCCAGGGACGGAGGGACTCGACGCGCGGAAGAGGCCGGCCGCAGCATCCGCTCGCACCTCGAGCTCGGCACCCAGAAACCGCACGACGCCCGCTTCGGCGAGCGCGAGCAGCTCCTCGAGGCGGTGCACGGGCGGCCCAGAGGCGACATAGCTGAAGAACGCCTTGAACCACGGCGGAACCTCGATGCCCGAGCCGCCCGTGGCGAAGAACGCGAACAGCAGCGCGGTGAAGAAGCCGAGCGTCGCCGAGTGCTCGGGGGCCGTGCGGCGGTGCACGTCATCGGCGATGTAGTCGATCAGGTGCCGCTGCAGTTCGTCGGGGCCCGTGAACCGGAGGCCGGCGAGCGGGCGATCGAAGCTCGCGAGGTCGAGGGCGTCCGCCTCGTCGACGAGCGCCTCGGCGACGAGGGCGCGCAGCTCGTGCGACCACGGGTCGAGCGGGGCGAGGCGCTCGAGGAACTCCGGCCACGGCAGGCGCACTCTCTCCGGGTGGCCCACGAACAGCTCGTGGTAGTAGCCGTGCAGGCCCTCTTTGGCGATGAGCGGCCAGATCTCGCCCGCGAAGTCGGCCCCGCGCGCCCCCAATTCGGCAGCGATCTCGCGCGTGAAGAAGCGCGGCTCGGCCCGGGGCGCGACGAGCTGCGACGTGACCTTCGAGTGATACGGCACGCCGCGACGCGAGCCGAGGTGGAGGCGGGGCTCGCGCCCGCTCGGCACGTAGCGCAGCCCCCCGCTCGACTCGGCGGCGGGCTCGAAGCGACCCCCGCGGCCCAACGTCAGCAGAACGACCAGATCGACGGCCGCGAGCCCCATGCCCCGAACGATGACGTCGGCCCCCGCGGGCAGGCCGCCCAGGTCGGCGTCTGCGGTGAACGCCGGCGCGAGGTAGTACGCGCCGTGCTCGCGAGCGAAGCGCTCAAGCAGCTCGTGCTCCCCCGCGAGGGCCGAGCCGTTGTGACCGAGCGCGTACAGCACGACGTTCGCGGCCACGGTCTCGCCATCGGCCAGACCGACCAGCTGGCGGTCGCCGTCCTCGGACACCGACACCGCCGTCGTCCGCCGCCACTCGACCTCGACCCCGGCGGGGAGCGACGCCAGCGTGCGGCGGTGGAACCAGTCGAGGTAGAAGCTCTGCAGGCGCCTCGTCGGGAAGCTCGCCGGCCCGAGCGACTCGAGCTCGGCGCGCACGGCGGGGTCGTCGATCGCGACCTCGAGCTCGCCCGCACGCACCTGCGCAGCCCATTCCGCGAGCGACGGGCCTGGAGCGATCGGGCCGTCGACCGTGCACGAGGCATCCGTGAACATCGTCACGTCGGCCGCGAGCGAGTTGAGCTTGAGCAGCGGCGACTGGTCGTAGCGCCAGATCCGCCCGGGCCCCGGCCGATGCGGGTCGATGAGGACGACACGGATGCCGCCGGCTGCGGCGGCCTGCCCGAGCTCGCCCGCCCGCAGGTTCTCGACGAACCGCTCGAGCCAGCCGACCCCCCGCGGGCCGGCCCCGAGCACGGCGACGGTGAGTTCGGGCATGGATGCCAGCATGCCGGGATCCGCGGCCGGGCAGGCCCGAATGTTGCGCAGCGTTTCGACGGTTACGGTCTGTGTCCGCCGCGCTCTCGGAGTGCGGTCGCCAGCCCGTAGCGTCCCGGCCCATGACCACCGCATCCCTCAGCCCGGGCGTCGGCGCACCGCCGGCTGCCGAGCCGCGCGTGCCGCAGGCCGCGCTCGAACGCCGCGTGCGGCGCCTGCGTCACCCGTGGCAGTGGGTGGCGACCGCCGTCGTCCTGCTGCTCGCACTGAACTTCGGGCAGACGCTGTTCACGAACCCCGCATGGGAATGGAACCGGGTCGGCCACTGGCTGCTGAACCCCGCCGTCCTCACCGGGATCACCGTCACGCTCGAGGCGACGGCGATCAGCGCCGTCGTCAGCTTCCTCGGCGGCGTCGTGGTCGCCCTCGCCCGGCTGTCGAGCAATCGCGTGCTGAGCGGGGCGGCGTGGCTCTACATCTGGGTGTTCCGCTCGCTGCCGCTGATCCTCGTGCTGGTGTTCCTCTACAACCTGAGCAGCCTCTTCCCCACGATCGCCGTCGGGGTGCCGTTCGGGCCGCAGCTCGAGGTGCCGACGAGCAATGTGCTGTCGGATCTGACACTCGGCGTCGTCGGCCTGAGCCTCGCCGAGATCGCGTATGCCGCCGAGATCGTCCGCGCGGGTCTCGTGTCGGTCGACCTCGGCCAGCACGAGGCGGCGAAGGCCCTCGGCATCCCCCGTCGCCGTCAATTCACCCGCATCGTCCTGCCGCAGGCCCTGCGCTCGATCGTGCCCGCGTACGTGAACCAGATCGTCGGCCTGCTCAAGTCGAGCTCGCTGCTGTTCTACGTGAGCGTCCTCGACCTCTTCGGCGTGCTGCAGAACATCGGATCGACCTACCCGAGCGACATCATCCCGACGCTGGTGGTCGCGAGCATCTGGTACCTCGTGTTCACCAGCCTGATCGGGCTCGTGCAGCACTTCGTCGAGCGGTTCTACAACCGCGGCCTGAAGGGGGCACGATGAACGCCGCCCCCGCTCCCGCCGCCGTGCAGATCGTCGGGGCGCGCAAGTCCTTCGGCGACAAGCAGGTGCTCGGGGGCATCGATCTCACGATCGCGGCGGGCACCGTCACCGCGATCCTGGGGCCGTCGGGCTCGGGCAAGTCGACGCTGCTGCGCGCGGTCAACCACCTCGAGAAGCTCGACGGCGGCTACGTGGTCGTCGACGGCGAGCTGATCGGCGTGCGCGTCGACGGCGACCGCCTGAAAGAGCTGCACGAGAAGCAGATCCTGCGCCAGCGCGCCCGCATCGGCTTCGTCTTCCAGAACTTCAACCTGTTCCCGCACCTCACCGTGCTCGAGAACGTCGTCGAGGCCCCCGTCTCGACCGGACTGCTGCCGAAGGCCGCGGCACGCGAGCGCGCGGTCGAGCTGCTTGCGCAGGTCGGGCTGAGCGACAAGGCGGATGCCTTCCCGAGGCAGCTCTCGGGCGGTCAGCAGCAGCGCGTCGCCATCGCCCGCGCACTCGCACTCGACCCGCAACTGATCCTGTTCGACGAGCCCACCTCGGCGCTCGACCCCGAGCTCGTCGGCGAGGTGCTGGCCGTCATCCGCCGCCTCGCCGAGACGGGCCGCACGCTCGTCGTCGTGACCCACGAGATCGGCTTCGCGCGCGAGGTCGCCGACCACGTCGTGTTCCTCGACGGCGGCCTGATCGTCGAGCAGGGCTCCCCGGCCGACGTGCTCGGAAACCCCCAGCACGCCCGCACCCGGGACTTCCTCTCCCGCGTCCTCTGACCCGCAACACCCACTCCACCCACCCAAGAGAAGAGACACCCATGACGACCCCCACCACCCGCCTGCTGCGCGCGGGCACCGCGCTGCTGGTCGCCGGCGCCCTCGTCGCGACCGTCGCCGGCTGCTCCGGCGGCTCGGCCGATGCGAGCACCCAGACCCCGAAGGGCAAGGTCACGATCGGTGCGCACAGCAACGGCGCCGCGAAAGAGACCACGCTCGATGTCCCCGAGGTCGCCAAGATCCGCGCCGAGCTTCCCGCTGCCGTACGCAAGAGCGGCGAGCTTACGATCGGCGTCGGCGCGCTGCCCGCCGGCTTCCCGCCGCTGGCCTTCACGGGCGACGATCAGAAGACCATCACGGGCGCCGAGCCCGACCTGGGGCGCCTCGTCGCGGCCGTGTTCGGCCTGAAGCCCGTCATCTCGAACGCCACCTGGGACAACCTGTTCGTCGGCATCGACACCGGCAAGACCGACATCGGCTTCTCGAACATCACCGACACCGAGCAGCGGAAGGAGAAGTACGACTTCGCCTCGTACCGCGACGACAACCTGGCGCTCGAGGTGCTGAAGAAGAGCGACTGGAAGTGGACCGGCCCCGAGTCGCTCGCGGGCAAGACGGTCGCCGTGAGCTCGGGGACCAATCAGGAGAAGATCCTGCTCGAGTGGCAGAAGGAGCTGAAGGCCGAGGGGAAGGACTTCGCGATCAAGTACTACCAGGACGCCAACGCGACCTACCTCGCGCTCAACTCGGGCAAGATCGACATCGACTTCACCCCGAATCCGTCGGCCGCCTATCACGACACCCAGTCGGCGAAGTCTGCCAACCCGACCCGCACCGAGGCGACCTACTCGGGCGCCGGCGCGAGCCTGCAGGGGCTGATCGCCGCGACCACCAAGAAGGGCAACGGCCTCGCGCAGCCCACGGTCGACGCGATCAACTACCTGATCGAGAACGGCCAGTACGCGAAGTGGCTCGCGGCCTACAACCTCTCGAACGAGGCGGTGAAGAAGTCCGAGCTGAACCCGCCGGGGCTTCCGCTCGACAACCAGTAGCGCCGCCGCCGCACCACGGGCTCAGGCGTCAGTCCAGCGCGTATGCGCTGATCGGATGCCTGAGCCCGAGGTGCTCCCGCAGGGTGCGGCCGGTGTACTCGGTGCGCACCACCCCGCGCGCCCGCAGCTCGGGCACCACGAGCTCGGCGAACGCCTCCAGCTGCGCCGGCATCCATGCCGACAGGATCTGGAATCCGTCGACGGCTCCCGAGCCGAACCACGCCTCGAGTCGCGCCGCCACCGCGGGCCCGTCGCCGACGAGCAGACCGGGCAGGCGCCCGCGGGTGGCAGGCGCCAGAGCGAGCAGCTCGTTCGCCAGCAGGTCGGCGCGCTCGCTCGTCTCCGCCACGACCGGCAGCACGGGGATCACGAGCGCCGGCGCATCGGCCGGGTCGCGGCCCGCGGCGAGCGCGGCGGCGCGCAGCCCCGCCCGGTAGTCGAAGGCCTCGGCCACGCCCTCGAAGTCGGCGATCGCGATGTTCCCCCGCGTCGCGACCAGTTCGTGCGCCCGCGGCGACGTGCCCGTGTGCGCGAGCGGAACGGCGCCCTGCACGGGGCGCAGTGCGTTCAGTGGCCCGGCCGTCTGGATGAAGGCCCCGTCGAAGTCGGCCGGGTGCACGCGGCTCGGGTCGATGAGCCTGCCGGTCGCGGCATCCGCGATGAATGCATCGTCGTCCCAGCTGTCCCACAGCCGTCGCAGCGCGTCGATGAACTCGGTCGCGCGGTCGTAGGCGTTCAGCCTGTCCCACTCGGCGTCCTTGCCGTAGTTGGCCGCCGCGGGTTCGTTCGCGCCGACATGCAGATTGAGGCCGAGGCGGCCGCCGGAGAGCAGGTCGATGGACGCCGCCTGCCGCGCGATCGAGTAGGCCTCGCTGTAGGTCGTGTTGATGCTCGTGACGAGGCCGATGCGCCGCGTGGATGCCGCGAGGAACGCGACCGCGCTGAGCGGGTCGACCCGGGCGAGCAGGTGGGGCGCGGTCGCCTCGAGCTCGGGCCCCGTCGACAGCCAGTCGCCGAAGTACAGGTAGTCGAAGCCGGCCCTCTCGGCGATCTTCGCGGCTTTGACGAGCACCTGCGGCTCGCGCCGCGGCTGACGCTCGGCCCCCGGCATCCGCCACCCCGACGGGTACGCGCCGAGCGCGCGGAACGCCGCACCGAGGATCATCTGCTCGCCCATGCCTCGACGCTATGACCGGGCCGCGGGCGGCCGCCCGAGTGTTACGACACAGTGTTACGCGGCCGGCTCACGCCGGGAACTGGAGCATGCCGGGCGGCGTGTTCCAGCGCACGACGACGGGCTGCGCGTGCTCGAAGCCCAGCACGCTGACGGTCGCCGTGGCGAGCGAGAACGCCTGCGCATCGACCGGCCGCAGCCCGAGCCACGCCGCCGCCATGGCGCGCAGGAAATGGCCGTGCGCGAAGCAGATGACGTCCCTGCCGTCCCACATCGTCTCGAGGGCGCGCGCGATCACGCGCTTGGCGCGCACCTGCACGTCGGCCGCGGACTCCCCCGGCGTCGCACCCGCGGGCACGCCGTTGCGCCACAGATTCCAGTTCGCGCCGCGCTGCTCGATGATCTGCGGCGTCGTGAGCCCCTCATAGGCGCCGTAGTCGAACTCGGCCAGATCTTCGTCGAGCTGCACCTGGTCGCCGTAGCCCGCGAGCTCGGCGGTGCGGATCGCTCGCTGCCGCGGGCTCGACAGCACGAGCCCGAACGAGTGCCCGTTCAGCACCTCGGCGATGGCGGCGGCCTCGGCCTCGCCCGCGGGCGTGAGCGGAAGATCGGTGACGCTCGTGTGCTTCCCCGAGAGGCTCCACTCGGTCTGCCCGTGGCGCACCAGCACGAGGCGCGCCTTGTTCGCCGCCCCGTGCTCGGAGAACGGCTCCCCGGGGCGGGTCGAGCGGACGGTGAGACGGATGTTGGGGCTCATAGAGACTCTCTGGAAAGGCTGCGCAGCAGCAGGTAGGCGTCCTCGAGCCGGTAGTCGAGGAACGATTCGAAGAACGGGTCGTCGTCGAAGCGCGCCGTGGCGCCGAGCTCGTGCTCGCGCAGCAGCCAGTCGAGCTCGGCGCCGACCGTGCCGGCGAACGTCTCGCCCTGCCAGCCGAGCTCGCGCGCCGCCGACAGGTCGAGCACGATCGGGGGCACGACGTCCCACGGGTGGGCGCCGTACTGCGGGTCGACGTCGTCGTCGATCAGCTCGAACTCGAAGCGTCGGCCGACATGCGCGGCGACCGCCTCGGCGATCTGCAGGCCGGTCGGCGCATCCGCATCGCCCGCGTTGAGGATGCGCGCAGACGGATGCCGCGCCGCGACCTCGACGAGAGAGGCGATGTTCGCCGCCGCGGTCGTGTGATCGCCGCCGCGCCCGCGGTGGGCGAGCGCGAGCTGCTCGCGGCCGTCGAGAGCCCGCTTGAGGAACACCCACTCGCGCGGCCGCGCCGCGCCGGCGCCGTGCACCTTGCTCGGGCGCAGCACCGTGATCGGCAGACCCGAGTCGAGCAGCGCGTTCTCGGCCGCGACCTTGTTCGCGCCGTAGCCCTCGCGGGAGGTGGGGTCGCCGCGCCCCGGGGCGACCGTGGCGTCGGTCTCGCGGATCGGCAGCGGGAACACCGGCTTCGTCGCCGAGTTGCTGTGGTTTCCGAACTCGTCGACGTAGACCGCCTTGCTCGAGATCATGACGGCGGCGTCGGCGTCGGCGAGAAACGGCAGGACGGTCAGCGCGTCCTCCTCCGTGAAGCACAGGCAGTCGACGATCAGCTCGGCGCCGTCCCCGACGACGGCACGCAGCGCACGGGCGTCCGCTCGATCTGAATTCACGAACGTGAAGCCGGATGCCTGGGCGAGGGTCTCGGGCACGTGGGCGGCGTCGCGCCCCGTCGCGTCGACCTGCCAGCCCGCGTCGAGAAGACGCGTGGCTACGGCTGCCCCGATCACACCGGTTCCACCGAGGATCACTGCGCGCGCCACCCCTCAAGGCTACCGGCGTGGGACCGCTACCGTGGTCGGGTGGACTCAGTGGAGAACCCCCTCGACGGCACCCAGATCAGCTACCGCGTCTTCGGCGAGGGCGCCCCGGGGGCCCCGGCGGTCGTGCTCGTGCACGGCACGGCGCTCACCCAGGCGATCTGGCGGGGCTTCGGCTGGGTGCGCGAGCTCCAGGCGAGCCATAGGGTGATCACCCTCGATCTGCGCGGCCACGGGCGCAGCGACAAGCCGTATGAAGAGGATGCCTACGACCAGGCGCTCTTCGTCGGCGACGTGCTCTCGGTGATGGAGGCGGCCGGGGTCGAGAAGGCGCACTACATCGGGTACTCGCTCGGCGGCCGCGTCGGGTTCGAGATCGCGTACACGCACCCGGGTCGGCTCGCGAGCCTCGTCACGCTGGGGGGCTCGCCGCGCACGGGCGGCCAGGGCATCTTCGACAAGACGTTCTTCCCGGGCGTCGTCGACACCCTCGTCGCGCGCGGCATGCAGGCCTTCGTCGACCGCTGGGCCGAGCACCTGGGCAAGCCACTCGACAACTCGACGGCCCTCGCGCTGCTCTCGAACGACCCCCAGGCGCTCGCGGCGTACATGCGCAAGACCGAGGAGGACCCGGGCGTACCCGCGCACGCGCTCTCGACACTGACGGTTCCGCTGCTCATGATCGCCGGCACCGAGGACCACATCCGCGTGCGCGCGGCCGCCCGCATGCAGTCGTACCTGCCGAGCACGCCCGTGCGCCTCCTCGACGGCGCGACGCACGGGCGCACCCCGCGCCACCCCGATGCGCTGCCCGCGGTGCGGGAGTGGCTCGCGCGCCAGCCGAGCTGAGCGGCTACACGTACTGCCTGATCAGCGACCAGTCGGCCGGCGAGAGGCGGTCGGTGGACGTGTTGCGCTGGTGCCAGAAGGGGTAGCGCAGGTCGGGCAGGGTGAGCTCGTCGATGCGCGCGCGCTCGTCGTCGGACAGCACGAGCGAGGCCGCCGCCAGGTTGTCGCTCAGCTGCTCCTCGGTGCGGCCCGCGATGATCAGCGAGCTGACCTGCGGGCGGCCCAGGGTCCACGACAGCGCGACCTGCGCGGCCGAGACGCCGTGGCCGTCGCCGATCTCGACCAGCAGGTCGATGAGGTCGTAGAGCAGGTCCTCGTCGTAGACCGGCGGCTCGGTCCAGCCCTGGAAGCGGCGCGAGCCCTCCGGGGCGTCCTGACCGCGACGGTACTTGCCCGAGAGCAGTCCCCCGGCGAGGGGGCTCCAGACCAGAATCCCGAGCCCCTGGTCGATCGCGGCGGGAATGACCTCGCCCTCGATGTCGCGGGTCTGCGGCGAGTAGTGCACCTGCGTGGCGACGGGGGCGGTGAAGCCGTGCTTCTGGGCCGTCATGACGGCCTTGACGGTCTGCCAGCCGGTGTAGTTCGAGATGCCGAGGTAGCGCACCTTGCCCGACTGAACGAGGTGGTCGAGCGCTGCCCAGGTCTCTTCGAGCGGCGTCTGCCCGTCCCACTCGTGCAGCTGATAGAGATCGATGTAGTCGGTTCCGAGTCGGCGCAGGCTGTCTTCCGCGCCCTTGATGATGTGGTGCCGCGATGCACCGGCGTCGTTCGGCCCGTCGCCCATGGTCATGCGCACCTTGGTCGCGACGATCCACTCGTCGCGGCTGTCGCCGAGCGCCTCGCCGACGAGCTGCTCGGAGAGGCCGTTCGAGTAGACGTCGGCCGTGTCGAGGATGTTCACCCCGGCATCCTTCGCAATGGCCAGCTGACGCCTGACGTCGTCGACCTGCAGGTTGCCGACGGGCGTCGCCCAGCCGGTGCCGCCGTAGCCCATGGTGCCGAGAGTGAGGGACGAGACGCGAAGTCCGGAGTTGCCGAGCTGCCTGTATTCCATGGTTCCGACCCTACGACCGAATCGATTCGACTCGCCAGCCGATCTCGGCTCGTGTGCGCTTAGGCTCGAAGAATGCCACTTGAGGGAGAGTACGAGCCGGGCACCGCCGAGTGGGCGCGCACCCAGGTCGAGAAGTTCGAAGCATCAGACGGCGCCGAGGCGAACGAGCTGCGCGGCAAGCCGATCGTGGTCGTCACGAACGTCGGCGCGAAGTCGGGCAAGCTGCGCAAGACCCCGGTCATGCGCGTCGAGCACGGCGGCGAGTACGCCGTCATCGCGTCGAAGGGCGGCGCGGCCGAGCACCCGACCTGGTACTGGAATCTCAAGAAGAACCCCCACGTCGAGCTTCAAGACGGCGCGAAGCGCGGCGACTTTGAGGCCCGCGAGCTTCCCGCGGGCCCCGAGCGCGACGAGTGGTGGGCACGCGCCGTCGAGGCGTGGCCCGACTACGCCGGCTACCAGACCAAGACCGACCGGCTGATCCCGGTCTTCGTGCTCACTCCGATCGGCTGAGCTGCTCGTAGGCCGCGACGAGCTGCTCGGCGGCGCCCGACGGCGCGCTCGGCACCATCGTGAGCAGGTGCCCGAGCGGGATCGCGGCGAACATCTTGCCCTCGTTCGTCGACGGGTCGAGCTGGAAGGTGTGCGCGTCGGGCAGCTGTGCGATCGCGCCCTGCAGCACCTGCGAGCCCACGGGGTCGGCGAACCACTCGGCGATCGACGAGAACGCGGTGAGCCGCCGCTGCGGCCCCTGCGCCGGCAGGCGAACATCGCCGTTCAGGCGCAGGTCGCGGCTGGAAGCGCCGACCGAGAGGGTGAACAGCCCCTCGTCGACGATCCACCCGCGGCGCCCGATCGACCAGTAGGCGAAGGCCCGCGAGTCGAGCTCGATCGTCACGGTCTGCGCCGCGCCGGGCTCGAGGAACACCTTCTGGAACCCGACCAGCTCGTGGGCCGGCCGATCGATCGCACTGTGCCGGTCGCTGCGATACACCTGCGCGACCTCGGCTCCGGCGACCTCGCCGACGTTGGTCACCGTGAAGGTGACGGATGCCCCGCCGTCGGTCGCCGTGACGGAGAGCCCCGAGTACTCGAACTCGGTGTAGCTCAGCCCGTGGCCGAAGGGGAACGACACGGGCAGCCCGCGGGTGTCGTAGTAGCGGTACCCGACATAGACCCGCTCGCCGTAGACGACCTGCCCGTCGCACCCGGGGAAGTTGATGTACGCGGGGGTGTCTTCGAGCTTCACCGGGATCGACTCGGTGAGCTTGCCGCTCGGGTTCGCGCGGCCGAGCAGCAGCTGCGCGATCGCCCGGCCGCCGGCCTGCCCGAGCAGCCACCCCTCGAGGATCGCCCGGGCACGGAACTCCCAGCTGTCGGTCTCGACGAGGCCGCCGTTCGACAGCACGACGATGACGCGGCGCGTGACGGCCGAGACCGCCTCGAGCAGCGCGAGCTGGTTCGCCGGCAGCTCGATCGTGTCGCGGTCGAAGCCCTCGGACTCGCAGGAGTCGGGCAGGCCGAGGAAGAGCACGGTCCAGTCCGAGTCGGCGGCGAGGCTGCGCGCCTCCTCCGCGAGCACCGGGTCGGCCTCCGCGTCGCCGTCGAAGGTGAAGCCGGGCGCGAAGCGGACGCGGGAGCCGATCAGCTCGGTGAGCGCGTCGAGCGCCGAGTCGACCCGCGTCGAGGGCACCTGCGAGCTGCCGGACCCCTGGTAGCGCGGCGTGCGGGCGAACTCGCCGACGACCGCGATGCGCGTCGAGCCCTGTTCGAGCAGGGGCAGCGCGCCGTTCTCGTTCTTGAGCAGCACGGGGCCCTCGAGCGCCGCGCGCAGCGCGATCTCGTGCTGCGCGTCGAAGTCGACGTCCACGGGGCCGAGGCGCGAGGCATCCGCCCGCTCGGCCAGCGCCTGCAGACGCGAGACGACACGGTCGAGCACGAACTCGGGAAGCTCGCCCGACTGCGCCGCAGCGATGACGCGATCGTCGCCCGTCGCTGTCGGCATCTTGAGGTCGAGACCGGCCTTGACCGCCTCGACGCGGTCGACCACCGCTCCCCAGTCGCTGACGACCACGCCGTCGAAGCCCCAGTCCTCGCGCAGCACGCGCGTGAGCAGCCATTCGTTCTGCGAGGCGTAGACGCCGTTGATGCGGTTGTACGAGCACATGACCGTCGCGGGCTTCGCCGTCGTGACGACCCGCTCGAACGCCGGGAAGTAGATCTCGCGCAGGGTGCGCTCGTCGACCTCTGCGGAGACGTGCATGCGGTCGGTCTCCTGATTGTTGGCCGCGAAGTGCTTCACCGACGCGCCCACGCCCTGCGACTGGATGCCCTCGACGAGGGCCTGCCCGAACGAGCCGGCCACGAGCGGGTCCTCGCTGACGTATTCGAAGTTGCGGCCGCACAGCGGGCTGCGCTTGATGTTGATGCCCGGGCCGAGCACAATGTCGACGCCGAGGGCGCGCGCCTCGCGGCCGATCGCCTCGCCGACCTCGCGCTGCAGTGCGGGGTTCCAGCTCGAGCCGAGCCCGACGGCGGGCGGGAAGCACGTGGCCCGCTTCTGGCTCTTGAGCCCGATGTCGGCGACGACGCGCATGCCGTGCGGGCCGTCGTTCATCGTGATGCGGCGGATGCCGGGCACGGGCTTCGTGCTCCAGAAGTCGGCGCCCGAGGCGAGCCTCGCCTTCTGCTCGAGGGTCAGTTCCGGAATGACTTCATCGTGCTCGCGGGGCATGCCCTCACTCTAGGAGCCCGCCCACTCCAGGAACCAGGGATAGAGGTCTTCGATGTGCGGGGCGCGCACCGTCGGCGCCGCGCCTTCCGGCACAGGCATCCGATCGATCAGCGCGGTCGCCGCCCCGAGAACCGCGACGGGCGCGAGATCGTTGACCCAGATGTCGCCGATCGAGAGCAGGCGGTCGGCAGCGACGCCCTGCTCGGTGAGGATGCGCTCGGCGATCGGCGTGAGCCCGGCCGGCTTGTTCGCGCTCGTCACGACCTCGTCGAACGAGCGGGTGAGCTCGAGCTTGTCGAGCTGCTCGCGCAGGCCGCTCTCGGGCGAGTTCGAGACGAGCACGCGGTGAACGGATGCCGGGAACGCGGCCAGGAAGGATGCAAAGCCCTCTGGCGCATGGGTCGAGATGAGCCCGTCGGCGAGATCCTCTCGGCTCGCCCGGTAGGCCGCGTCGATGCGGTCGGGAGCGACGCCGAGGAGCGCGGCGAGGCGCTGCGCCGCCGCGTAGCCGTCGATCGCGCCGTCGATCACGTGGAGGCCCAGGAAGACGGGGTCGGCATCGGTCAGACCCTCGACGGCCGCGGCGAGCCGGCCGTCGACGGCGAGCCAGCGCGAGACGACGCGGGTGATCAGGTCGGCCGTGCTGCCGGCCTCTTCGTCGAGGTGGCGCGCGTAGGCGATCACGGGCTCGTCGCCGAGGCTCACAGTGCCGTCGAAGTCGAAGAGCAGAACACGGGACGTCACCCGGCCACCCTATCGAGCCGCCGTCATGCGGCCAGCCACGCGGCGACGCCGGCGGCGCCGCGCTGCTTGACCCGGTCGGAGGCTCCCGACGTCTCGATCGAGGTGAGCGCACAGGCCGCGAGCTGCTCGTCGCTGAGGCCGAGCCCCGAACGGGCGGTCTCGTACTCGTCGAGCAGCCCCGGCCCGAACAGGATCGGGTCGTCGGCGTTGATCGAGCAGCGCACGCCCGCCGCGAGCAGCGCGGGCAGCGGATGCTCCGCGAGCGACGCGGCGACGCCGAGCAGCACGTTCGAGGTCGGGCACACGTCGAGTGCGATGCCGCGCTCGACGAGCAGTGCGACGACGTCGGGATCCTCGACGGCTCGCACGCCGTGCAGCACCCGGTCGGCCTCGCAGACCTCGACCGCCGCGCGCACCTCTGCGGGGCCGCAGAGCTCGCCCGCATGCGGGGTGACGAGCAGTCCGGCATCCGCCGCGATCCGGAACGCCGGCGCGAAATCGGCCACGGGGAAGCCCCGCTCGTCGTTCGCCAGCCCGAGCGCCACGACGCCCTCGCCGGCGAACTCCGCCGCGAGGCGCGCATCGTCCATCGCCTGCTCGATGGGCAGGGTGCGGTCGATGCCGATGGCGAGACCGACCTCGACCCCGTGCCGCAGCGCAGCGGCCCGCGCGGCCTCGAGGTGGAAGCGGAGCGCTTCACGAGCGGTGCCGAAGACGCCGGCGTAGAAGTTCGGCACCACGGACAGCTCAAGGTAGACGGCGCCGTCGGCCGCGCCGTCGGCGACGGTCTCATCGATCAGGCGAGCGAGGTTCTCGGGCACGCTCAGCACCGCGAGCAGGGTGCGGTAGGTGGTGCTGAAGATCGAGAAGTCGGTGAACGGGGGCACGACCCACTCGAGCCCGTGCCGCTCGGTGAGCTCGGCGAGGGTCGCCGGCCGGATCGCCGCCTCGAGATGCAGATGCAGGTGCGCCTTGGGAAGAGCGCGCAGCTCACGCGCGCTCACCGGGCGCCCGCCCGGCCCGCGTCAGGACCCCACTCGGCGAGCACGACGGTCTCGACGATCGCCGCGATCGTGTAGCCGAGGATCGACAGACCCGTCACGAAGACGACGATCGCCCAGATGCCGCCGTAGTCGAAGTGCGACTTCGCCGTGTTGATGCCGGCGCCGAGCCCC
This sequence comes from Gryllotalpicola kribbensis, assembly GCF_039538245.1. Classification (NCBI taxonomy): domain Bacteria; kingdom Bacillati; phylum Actinomycetota; class Actinomycetes; order Micrococcales; family Microbacteriaceae; genus Gryllotalpicola; species Gryllotalpicola kribbensis. The sequence goes on along the minus strand of NZ_BAABBX010000011.1, from coordinate 13,672 downwards.
TCGAAGGTGAACAGCCACTCGTAGAGCATCGCGCCGGTGATCGCGCCGGGCACCGCGATGCGCAAGGACGCGAAGAAGTGCGGCAGGGCGTGCGGGAAGGACACCTTGCGCCACATCGTCCACGCGCCGCCGCCGTAGACGCGGATCACGTCCGTCTGCTGCGCGCTGACCGAGCGGTAGCCGAGGGTCAGGTTCACGAGCAGCGGGAAGAACACGACGACGGTGCCGACGAGCGACGCGGTGACGAGCCCGTTGCCGAACACGAGGTAGATCACGGGCGCCATCGCGAGCAGCGGAACCGTGCGCAGCAGCATGGCGATCGGCATGAACATGAACTCGACGACGGGGATGAGGGTGAACGCCACGGCGACCGCCATCGAGGCGAGCACGCCGATCGTGAAGCCCCAGGCGGCATGCCACAGGGTGGTCCACATCCAGGTGATGAGCTGCGCACGGTGCTGTGCCGCGGTCGTGGTCGTGGTCTGATGCGCGCCGAACAGATACTCGAAGACGCCGAGAGGCGTGCGAGAGATCAGGGGGTTGGCGTGCAGCAGAACGAGCGCGAGCTGCCAGAGCAGGCAGAGGATGACGACGGATGCCACGACCGTGGCGACCGTGACCCCGATGCGCCTCAGCGCGTAGCCCGCCATCAGCGCTGCTCCCCCGTCGACCACGGGCTGACGAGCCGGCCGACAAGCCCGATGATCCAATAGGCGAGGCCGGCGACGCCGCCCGAGATGAGCGCGAGGGTCCACAGACTGACGGAGTTGGCGGATGCCTGCGCGGCCAGAAGCATGATGCCGAGTCCCTTGTCGACGCCGATAAGGAAGTACTCCCCCAGCACCGACCCCAGGAACGCCGCGGGTGCCGCGATCTTGAGCGCGGCCATGATGCTCGGAAGAGCCGCGGTGAAGCGCACCTTGACGAGCTGGGTGAGGCGGCCGCCGCCGTACGCGCTGATCACGTCCAGCTGCGTCGGGCTCGCGGCACGCAGCCCGAGGAGCGAGCCGACGACGGTGGTGAAGATGACGCTGAGCGCCGCCAGGAAGATCGAGGTCGCCCGGCTGCCCGGGTGCGACAGCAGGGTGACGATCGGCGCGATCGCCGTGATCGGAATGCATGAGCAGACGACGGCGAGCTGCGTCGCGAGCCCGTCGAACCACGGCGCGACCAGCACGATGAAGGCGAGGAAGAAGGCGATCAGGTTGCCCCAGACGTAGCCCCAGAGCGCCGCACCGCCCGTCGCGCCGATGGCCTCCCAGTACACGGGGTCCACGAGCGCCCCCGCGAGGTGGCGGGCCACCTGCCAGGGGGTCGGAACCGAGCCCGTGACGTGGAACAGCGTCGCGGCGACGAGCCACCACACCGCGATGAGGATGACGATGCCGATGATCGCGCCTGCCCAGGGCGGAATGCCGGCGATCGCACCGAGCATGCGGCGCCGCGCCCCGCCGCGCGCGGTCTCGGCGCCGAGGGCGATGCTGCCGCCGAGCTCGCGCTCGAAGTCAGTCATCCGTTCCCGCTCCGCCGTGGGCGCCGAACAGGATCTCTGAGATGCGGTCGTGATACGCGTGGAACTCGGGTGAGCGCATGATCTCGGGGGTGCGCGGCCGGGGCAGGTCGATCTCGACGAGCTCGGCGATGGACCCCGGGCGCGGGGTCATCACGGCGACGACGTCGGAGAGGAAGATCGCCTCGGCGATGCCGTGCGTGACCATCAGCGTGGTCGCGGGCTTCTCGCTCCAGATGCGCTGCAGCTCGACGTTCATGCGCTGACGCGTCATGTCGTCGAGCGCGCCGAACGGCTCGTCGAGCAGCATGATCGACGGCTGCACCACGAGGCAGCGGGCGATCGACACGCGCTGGCGCATGCCGCCCGAGAGCTGCGCGGGCTTCGCGTGCTCGAAGCCCGTGAGCCCGACCAGGTCGATCAGGTCCTCGATGAGCCCGGGCTCGGGCGTGATGCCCGCGACCTCGAGCGGAAGGCGGATGTTCTTGTAGACGGTGCGCCATGGCAGCAGCGCCGCGTCTTGGAACGCGACGCCGATCTCATGGCTGCGCTGCACCTCGGCCGACGATGTGCCGTTGATGGCGGTCGTGCCGCTCGTGGGCGTCTCAAGGCCCGCCAGGATGCGCAGGATCGTGGACTTGCCGCATCCCGACGGGCCGAGCAGAGACAGGAAGGAGTCCTTCTTGGTCCCCAGCTCGATGTTCCCCAGAGCCGAGACGGTCTTGCGGCCGCTGCTGAAGGTCTTCGTCAGACCCTGGATATTGATGCCGGTCGCCAGCCCAGGGGCTCCCGCGGGGTCCTGGGTGGCGATCATGGTCGTGCTGAGGGACATGGGGCTCAATCTAGGACGCGGCGGGAATCGTGAACGTGACCTTGAGGTCGGGGTTCTCCTTGTAGACCTCGTCGAGCAGCGACAGGTCGAAGAGCTTCTCGGCCGTGAGCTCGGTGCCCATGATGCCGAGGGCCTTGATGTTGGCGTCGATCAGGTCCTGCGTCATCGTGAACAGGCCGTTGGCGTTCACGTCGTCGGTGAGGATCAGCGTGTTCTGCGCCGTCGCCTCGCTCGTCTGCTCGGTCTCGTCGAGCTTCTGGTCCTTGCCGTAGTTGGTCACGGCCTTGTTCGCCGAGCCGGCGGGGTCCTTGACGGCGTCTGTCCAGCCCTGGATCTCGGCCTTGAGGAACGCCTTCAGCAGTTCGCGCTTCGAGTCGATCGTGTCCTGCAGCACCGTGAAGGTCTCGGCGACGAACGGCAGACCGTTGTCGGCGAGCTCGAGCAGCACGGGGGTGAACCCGTCCTGCTTGGCGAGGATCGGCTCGTTGCTGACGTAGGACATGTGCGCGTCGTACTTGCCGGCCTCGAGCGGGGCGATGTCGTACTGCGTCGCGACGAGCTCGACGTCCTTGTCGGTGAGGCCGTTGGCCTTGAGGAAGCCCTCGAAGATCGTCTGGTTGCCGCCGGACTGCACGCCGATGCGCTTGCCCTTCATGTCGTCGACCGTCTTGATCGGCGTCTTCTCGGCCAGAGACATCAGGCAGAACGGGTTCTTCTGGTAGGTCGTGCCGATGATCTTCAGCGGCGCGCCCTGCGCGACCGCGGGCCCCGTGATCGAGGGCGACGAGAGGCCGACGAGCGCCTGGCCGGAGGTGACCGCCTCTTCCGCGGTGGTCTGGCCGCCGCCGGCGAGCAGCTTCACGGCGGTGAATCCGGCCTTCGAGTAGTAACCCTTGTCGGTCGCGAAGTACTCGCCCGCGAACTCGATGTTCTTGATCCACGAGAGCTGGATGGCGATGGTGCCGTAGTCGGCCTTCTTCGAGCCGCTGGTCGTGCTGCCCGTCTTCGCATCGGACGAGCAGGCGGCGAGGATGCCGGCGCCGGCCAGCGCGAGGGCGCCGGTGCCGGAGAGACGCAGGAAGGAACGCCGGTCGACGGCGGTCTTGCTGAAGGCAGAGAGGGGCATGTGGGCTCCCGTCGGGTACGAGTGGGTGGCAGGAATGTGGTGCGTGTTCTGGAAGCTAATCGCGCTGCGTTACGACTCTGTATCGGGCTCGTTGCGCTCTGCGCACACGGACCGTTCCGCCCCATCCGACGTGTTTCGATCGACTCATGAAGACGATCCATCTCGGTGTGTTCGAGGTCGCAGGGCCCCAAGTCGGCGGAACGCTCAGCTGGCCGCATCCGCGCAGCCGCTCCGCGCAGTTCCACGATCTCGACCATTGGGTGCACATCGCACAGGTGCTCGACCGCGCCGGCTTCGACTTCCTGTTCTTCGCCGACGGCTACGGCTACCCGTCGGTCGCGGGCGATCTGCCCGAGACCGCGGCGCGCGGCGGCATCAACTTCCCGTCGCTCGATCCGGCAGTGCTCATTCCCGCGCTGGCGCGCGAGACCGAGCGGCTGGGCTTCGTCGTCACCTCGTCGACCGGCCTCGACCACCCCGTTCAGACCGCCCGCCGCTTCGCCAGCCTCGACCACTTCACGCGCGGCCGGGTCGGGTGGAACATCGTCACGGGCGCATCGCAGAACACGGTGGCCGAGCTGTTCGGGCACACCACGATGCAGGCGCACGACGCCCGCTACGACCAGGCCGACGAGTACCTCGATCTCGCGCTGCGGCTCTGGCAGACCTCATGGGACGACGACGCGGTGCGGGCGGATGCCGCGGCGGGCGTCTATGCGGACAGGAGCGGGCTGCACCGCGTCGAGTTCGCGGGCGAGCACTTCCGCTCGTCCGGCTACTTCACCGTCGACCCGTCGCCGCAGCGTGTGCCCGTGCTGTTCCAGGCGGGCACCTCGGGGCGCGGCCGCGAGTACGCGGCGCGCAACGCCGAGTGCGTCTTCGTGCAGGGAACCACCGTCGCCCACACGGCCGCGAACGTCGCCGACATCAGAGCGCAGGCGGCGCAGCAGGGCCGCGATCCGGCATCCGTTCGCATCATGGTCGGCCTCACGGTGACCGTGCGCCCGACGCACGACGAGGCCGCGCGACTGCGCGCCGAGTTCGAGGAGATGCAGACCGACGAGACCGTTGCGACCCTGTATGCGGGCAACACGGGCATCGATCTGCTCGCTCTCGACCCCGAGCGCTCCCTCGAGCAGCTGCTCGATCGCGACGACCGCGGCCCCGTCGGCCAGATGGGGCAGAGCAACATCGACCGCTTCCTGCCGAAGGACGGCAGCGCGGCGCCGACCGTGCGCCAGATCCTCGATGACCTCAAGGGCAAGGGCACGCGCGGCTTCCAGGTCTGGGGCGACCCCGTCGAGGTCGCCGACGAGCTCGAGCACCTGATGGACGCCGTCGACCTCGACGGCTTCCTCATCGAGCCGATCTTCGACCCGGCCGACCTCGAGGACGTCGCCGAGCTGCTCGTCCCCGAGCTGCGCCGCCGCGGCCGGATGCCGCAAGAGCCGGTCGCGGCGTCGACCCTGCGCGAGCGCCTCATCGGCGCAGACGGCTACTTCAGGCGGCCTGAGCCAGCAGCTGCGTCAGCTCATCGAGAGCCGTGATCTCGCGGTCGGGCTCGGGTTGGTGGCGCCCGCGGGTCCACCCGTTGCGATTCAGCCACACGCTGCCGAGGCCCGCGGCGTGTGCGCCGGCGATGTCGTACTCGAGGCTGTCGCCGACGTGCCAGGTGCGCGCAGGGTCGCTGCCGAGGCGCTCGAGTGCGACCTCGAAGATGCGCGGGTCGGGCTTGGCCGCTCCCACCTCTGCCGAAATCAGCAGCTCAGAGAAGGCATCCGCCAGCCCGACGCGCTCGAGCTTCGCGCGCTGCACACTGCTCGGGCCGTTGGTGACGAGGGCGAGGCGGATGCCTGCGGCCGAGCACCCTTCGATGAGGGCGGCCACGTCGTCGTAGGCGCGATAGGCGGCGAGCTCTGCCTGCCACTGCGCTGCGGCGAGGAACTCGGCAGGCTCGTCGTCGAAGCCGTACTCGCCGAGCAGCCGGCGCCAGATGGCCTGACCGAGCTCGGCGGCGCCGACGCCGCCCAGCGTCCAGCCGGTCGCGTGCAGCTCGAACACCTCGGCTTCGAAGGCGAGCGTGCGCGCCGCGACCTCGCCCGCGTCCAGACCGTGCAGCCGGGCGACCTGGGCGGCCGCCGCACCGACCCCCGCCTCGAGCGCGCCGACCCAGTCGACCAGCGTTCCGTCGAAGTCGAGCAGGAGGGCCTCTGGGTTCATGGCGAGAGGCTAGCGCACGAGGCTCTCGCGCGCCGCGGCACGCACCGCGTCGGTCACGTCGTCCAGCACGCTGGACGCGATCGCCCAGCGCTGCCAGTAGAGCGGCACCCGAACGGTGCGCGCTCCCCCGAGCCGCACGAGCTCGCCGCTCGCGAGCGCGTCGGCGCACTGCTGGTCGGGCAGCAGCCCCCAGCCGAGACCGCCGAAGATCGCCCGGGTGAATGCGGTGGTCGTGGGGGCGTAGTGCCGCGGGGCCCGGCCCTCGCCGCCCACGACCGCGTGATACAGCCGGTGCTGCAGCTGGTCCTTGCGGTCGAAGTCGACGTAGGGGGCGTCGGCGATGCGCCTGATGTGCGCCACGCCGCCCAGCTGCGCCTCGGCGTAGGCGGGCGAGCACACCGCCCGGTAGCGCATCGAGCCGAGCGGAATGCTCACGGCCCCCTGCACCGGCTCGGCGATGCTCGTGACCGCCGCCGCGACCTCGCCCGAGCGCAGCAGCTCGAGCGTGTGCTCCTGGTCCTCACGGCGCAGGTCGAAGACGATGTCGTCGCGCGGCACGAGCGCGGTCAGCGCGTCGGGGAACCAAGTGTCGAGCGAGTCGGTGTTGACCGCGATCGGCACCGAGAGCGCACCGCCCTGGCGCCCTGCCGCGCTCAACTCGCGCGTCAGATCGAGGTCGAGCAGGGCAAGCTTGCGCGCGTGCCGGAGAACGACGAGGCCCGCCTCGGTCGCGTGAATCGGTGTGCTGCGCCGCACCAGCACGGCGCCCGCCGCCTGCTCGAGCGCCTTGATGCGCTGCGACACCGCTGAGGGCGTGATGTGAAGCTTCGCTGCGGCGGCATCGAAGGTGCCCTCGTCGATCACCGCCAGCAGCGTTCGCAGCTGATCCGAGTTGAGCTCTGGCATAAGAGCAGCTTATGCCGCTTCAGATTCTTTAGCTGGTGTGATGGCCGGCGAATTCCTAACGTTGAAGGGTGCAACTCAGCTCCACCCTGCTTCCCGCCCTGTTCGGCCTCGGCACGGGCCTCTCGCTGATCGTCGCGATCGGCGCCCAGAACGCCTATCTGCTGAAGATCGGCGTCGTCGCCGCGCGCCGCGTCATGCTGCCGATCGTGCTGTTCTGCGCGCTATCCGACGCGGTGCTGATCGCCGCGGGCACAGCAGGGGTCGGGGCGGTCGTGCAGCGGGCGCCCGAGGTGCTCGTCGTGGCGCGGGTGGTCGGCGCGATCTTCCTGGTCGGCTACGGCCTGATGGCGGCGCGGCGCGCGCTGAAGCGGGGCGGCGAGGCCATGACCGACTCGGCGGATTCCGCGGCAGGCGGCTCCGAGAAGGGGGTGCGCTTCGGCAGCGCCATCGCCGCCGTCGCCGTCTTCACCTGGCTCAACCCGCACGCCTACCTCGACACCATCGTCTTCCTCGGCTCGCTCGCCAATCAGCAGGCGCCTGACGCCCGCTGGTGGTGGGTCGGCGGCGCGGTCGCCGGCAGCTTCATCTGGTTCTTCTCGCTGGGCTTCGGCGCACGCCTGCTGCGCCCGCTGTTCGCACGCCCCGTCGCGTGGCGCGTGCTCGACGGGCTCATCGCCGTCGTGATGATCGCTTTCGGCCTGCGACTCGCACTCGCGGGGTGAGTCAGGCCGCGCCGCATAGGGCGGTCTCGTGGCGGTCGCCGTCGTAGGGCTGCGTCATATTGCCGCGCCACGAGCGGTGCGCACGACAGACTGTCGGCATGAGAGCAGTCGCCGTCGTCGGCAATCCGAAGCCCGCGTCTCGCACCGCGGATGCCGCCCAGCGCCTCGCCACCGCGCTCGGCGCAGACGAGGTCGAGCTGATCGACCTGATCGAACTCGGCCCGGGTCTCATCGGCTGGGGCGACGAGAGCGTCGCGGCGGCGGTCGCGAAGGTGCAGGCATCCGATCTTGCGATTTTCGCCTCGCCCACCTTCAAGGCGACGTACACGGGCCTGCTCAAGCTGTTCCTCGACCAGTTCGCGACCGCGACGGGCCTCGAGGGCGTCGTCGCCGTGCCGCTCATGCTCGGCGCCGGGCCCGCGCACGCGCTGGCTCCCGAGCTGCTGCTCAAGCCCGTGCTGGTCGAACTCGGGGCGATCGCCCCGGCGCCCGGTCTGTATCAGCTCGACTCGGCGTACGCCGACGACCCGAAGCTCGCCGACTACGCAGCGCGTTGGGCGCCCGTCATCCGCGCGGTCGCCGCGCTGGAGCGCTAGAAGCCGAGCCGGCGCAGCGCGAGCTGCATCGCGGAGGGGAACGCGCTGCGGTACGCGGGCGCGGCACCCGCGCCGACGACGAAGCCGCCGCCGTCCGCCGGGCGGATCGTGACCACGTCCGTTCCACCCGCGTCCACCATCCACTCGCCCGCCGGGGTGCGGCTCACGTGCACCTGCAGCTCGCCGATCGCGAAGCGCTGCGCGTGCCCGGGCTCAACAGCGGTCTCGTCATAGAACTTGGCCATGCGCGAGCGGTACCCGGGGCATGCGCCATGCACTCACCCGCTCAGCGCCGCGACGATCTGCTCGGCCTGCGGCCAGTACTGCGCGTAGTAGCCCGCGTCGGCATTCCTCTGCACCGCATGCGCGAGCAGGGTGGGCTCCATCGTCTGCCAGCCGGGCACCCTGATCGCCTTCTGGAAGAAGTGCAGCGCCGCGGTGTACGGGTCCATGCGCTCGGCGAGGGTGCCCCACGCGCCGTTGTCGCGCTGCTGGAACAGGCCGCGGCTGTCGGGGCCCGCCGCATCGCCGTAGTCGAGGTTGCGCAGCCCGCTCTCGCCGATCGCCGTCATGACGCCGACGGCCTGGGTGTGGGTGCCGATGCCGAGCGACCTGGCGGCGTTCATCACCTGCGCCGCGTTGACGAGCTCGGCCTGGCAGAACCCGGCGACAGGGCCGCGCGGCACCACGATGCCGCCGACCGTCACCGGGTCGGCCGCGGGGCACGCGGGCAGCACGGGCGAGGCGGATGCCTGCGGCTGCGGCCTGCTCGCCGCGATGGCCACCCCGACGACTCCGGCTACGACGAGCGCGACGACCAGTCCGGCCGCGCCGAGGGCGACAGCCATCGCCGTCGCCGCTCGCCCGCGCCTGCGCGAGCTGCGCCGCCTCCGTCCTGCCACGCAGACGAGACTGTCACGACTTCCGCAGCTCCTCCGCGTCGGCGATCAGCTTCTCGGCCTTTTCCACGGCTTTCTCACTCTGGCGCGTGCCGCGCGGCGGAAGCTGGATCTCCTCGGCGGCATCCATGCCGGCCTGCAGCTCGCGCCCGCGCTCGAGCTCTGCGTCGAATTCGGCGCCGAGCAGCAGCACGAGGTTCACGATCCACAGCCAGACCAGGAAGACGATGACGCCGCCGAGGGAGCCGTAGGACTTGTTGTAGTTGGCGAAGTTCGCGACGTAGAAGGCGAAGCCGACCGTCGCGATCGCGAGCACGACGATCGCGAACAGACTGCCGAGCGAGATCCAGCGGAAACGCGGCTGCTTGACGTTCGGCGTGCCCCAGTAGAGCAGCGCGACGGCGAAGATCAGGGCGAGCGCCATGACCGGCCAGCGGGCGATCGACCAGACGCTCGTCGCCACGTCGCCGACCCCGATCGCGTTCCCGATCGCTCCGATGAGCGGGCCCGAGATGATGAGCATCACCGCCATCATCGCGACCAGCACGACGAGCACCAGGGTGATCAGCAGCTGGCTCGGCTTGAGCACCCAGAACGGGCGGCCCTCGTCGATCTCGTAGATGCGGTTCATCGCACGGCTGAAGGCGCCGACATAGCCCGACGCGCTCCACACCGCCAGCACGATGCCGACGACGAGCCCCAGGCCTGCGGCCGACGACGAGGCGAACTGGTGGATCGGCCCCTCGATGAGGTCGACGGTCTGCCCTGGGGCGACCTGCCGCACGATCTTCAGCACGGCGTCGGCGGCGCTGCCGCCCTGCCCGACCACGCCGAGCAGCGAGAACACCGCAAGCAGCGCCGGGAACGCGGAGAGCACCCCGTAGTAGGTCAGCGCGGCCGCGGCATCCTGGCCCTGGTCCGCCGAGAACTCGGCGATCGTGCGCCGGAACACGTACTTCCACGAACGCTTCGTGATGTGCTGCGGCGACTGCGGCTTCCGCTCGTCGTCCGGGCTGGGCGCTTCGTCGCGGTCTGCACTCTGGCCGATCTCTGTCACGTCTTCCCCCTCTTCACTCTGAGTTCCCAGACTGCCCTTCGCGCCGCGCACAGCGCTACGGGTTGCGAATTCACGGCGCATCGTCGTCTCGCCACGGCCTTGGCGAGCGCCACGGTGGGCGGAACGAGGTCTGCGTCGAAGCGGCTCATGCACGTGCAGTACCCGGGTGCCACCCCCTAGAGGCGTCGGCGCTCGACTGCGACCATGGCCCGCATGGCGATTTCGACAGCACTTCGTGACGACTCGCTCGCGTTCCTCACCCGCGGCTACGGCTTCGGCGCGCACATCTGGGGGCGCACCCGCCCCGGCGCGCGTGCCGTGCCCCTGCGGCTGCTCGGCAGGCGCGCCCTGCTCGTGCGCGGCGCCGAGGGCGTGCGGCTGTTCTACGACGGCGAGCGCGTCCGACGCCACGGCGCGATGCCGGCCGTGGTGCAGCAGACGCTCTTCGGGAACGGCTCGGTGCACAGCCTCGACGGCGCTGCGCACCGGCGCCGCAAGGCCGCGTTCGTCGAGGTCGCGTATGAGGACGAGCAGGTCGAGCGGATGACCCCTCTGCTCGAGCGGGAGTGGGCCGATGCTCTCGCCGCGTGGGCCGACGGCAGCCGGCGCAGCGCATACGATGCCGCGGTCGGCGCCTTCGGCCGGGCGAGCATGCAGTGGGCCGGCCTGCCCGGAACGCCGGCGGCCAAGACGCGGTGGGCGGCGCGCCTCGCGCAGATCGTCGACGGCTTCGGCTCGCCGTACTCCCCCGTGTACCTGCTCGCCGCAGCCAACCGGCGGTGGTCCGACCGGCACGCGCAGCGGCTGATCGAGGCCGTGCGGGCCGGGTCGCTCGACGCCGCCGAGGGCACGGCGCTGCACGAGTGGGCGAGCCATCGCGATGAGAACGGGCGACTGCTGCCTGCACGACTCGCGGGCATCGAGCTGCAGAACAGCATCCGCCCGATGATCGCCGTCGCGCGGTTCGTCGCGTTCGCGGCGAAGGAGCTGCACGACCGCCCGGACTGGCGCGCGCGCATCGCCGCAGAGACCGCATCGCGTGGGTCGCTCACGGGTGGGCCGCTCGCGCGCGCGTTCGCGCAGGAGGTGCGGCGCACCGCCCCGTTCGTCCCGATGCTTCCCGGTTGGGCGACGAGCGACATCGAGCTCGACGGCGAGCGCCTTCCCGCCGGGCACCGCGTGCTCATCGACATCCTCGGCACCGATACCGACGACCGCTCGTGGCCGCGTGCCGCCGAGTTCGACCCCGCGCGATTCGAGGGCGCCACCGACTACGAGGCGATCGAGACGTTCGTTCCGCACGGCGGGGCGGATGTCCGCAGCGGCCACCGCTGCCCCGGCGAGAAGCTCGCGATCGCCGGGCTCTCGACGGCGATCGCGGCGCTGAGCGACCCGCGCGTCGTGATCCTCGACGAGGGGCTCGATGTGAATCGCCGGCGCCTGCCGACGAAGCCGCGCTCTGGCGGGCTGGTGCGGGCATCCGCTCGTTGTCCGTTTCACTGAATCGGTGCCGGGTACCGCTCAGCCATGAGCGATCAGCGCAGCTACAACGAGCAGAACTCCGACGATGACCAGAACATCCAGGGTGCGCCGAACAGCGGCTCGACCGATGCGGACACGGCGTCGGGCGGCTCGCCGGACTCGGGTGCGAACCCCGACAAGGTCGACCCCGACACGGGCACCGACGAAGACGACCAGCCTGTCGAGAACCCCTCGGGCGGCTGAGGCTTCAGGACGCGGGGCGCGGGGGCTAGGTTGGTTGCATGACCGACGATGGCCCCCGCTTCTCGCGCTGGTTCCAGCGCTGGTGGGTCGCGCTCGTCGGCGGGGTGGTCGCAATCGGCGGCGGCGTGATCTACGAGGCGTCGGAGTGGACCATTCCTCGGGGTTCTGTGCAATACACCAGCTCCCCGCCTGCCGACTGGGCATTCGTCGCCGGCGGCGTCCCTGCGTTCCTCGTCCTCGAACGTGTCGGCCTGGGTCTCGTGATGGCCGGGCTCGTAGCCGTCATCGCGACGGTGGTGGTGCGGCTCGTCAGGAGGCGACGTTCGTCATCCGCCGAAGCCTGACGTCGTGTCTCACGCCGCAACCGCGCGCACTCGGCGCCTGCGGGCTGTGATGATCGCGATCACGGGAACGGCGACCAGCGCGGCCAGGCTCGTCACGAAGAGCACCTGGGGCCAGACAGTCTGAGCGTCGTCGCCCGGTGCGTACGTATCCGCGATATCCATGCCGAGGAAGACGCCGCTGTACCAGGCGGGAATGGCGCCCGCGGCGAGGATCCCGAGCAGAGTCGACGCCAGCGCGGGCGCCGTGATCCCGCCACGCAGGCCGATTGTGATCGCGAGGATCGCCAGGACGACGCCGATTCCGGTCATCACGAGATCGGCCGTGATGTCGAGCGCGACGTTCATGTCAGCTCGCGCGAGCCCGTCATAGATCTGCGACAGCGGATGGCCCGGAACGGCGGCCAACGGGTACAGCACCAGCGCATCCACGGCCATCAGAGCCGCATACGCCGTGACCAACACCACACCGATGGTGGCGACGATCGCGCGCACGCTCATGGCGCAAAGCTACAGGAACACGGCAACTGGCACGTCATAACCCAGACGGCGGGCCCCGACGAAGTTCCCCACCACAAACGAAAAGACCCGCTCGAAAGCGGGTCTTTCACTCGGTCGCAACCGGTGCTGGGGTACCTGGACTCGAACCAAGAACAACTGAGAGCCGCCTGGCACGTCTGGGCGAAGCCCCGAATCGGTGGAGTTCCCCGTAATTTCAGGGATCTCATGGGGTCGAGTCTACCGCGAGCTACGGACAGCTACGCAGTGGTTCGGGCTGATTCGCGCCGCTCAGGAGGGTTTCTGGTCACCAATCTGGTCACCGGTTCTCGATGTCATCGAGCCGTTGGACGGGCACGAACGCGGCGAGCGGTTTCGGATCTCTGGTGAGGTCGTACTCGCGCAGCAAGGCGATGTATCGGCGCTTGTCGATGTCCCAGTCGTACGTCTCTGCGATCGCCTCCGCGTCTTGCGCGGCGAGGAACACCAGGTCGGCGAGCAGTCGCGTCGTTCGCCCGTTCCCGTCGACGAAGCCGTGGATGCGGACGGTCTCGGCATGCACGGCGATGCCGAGTTCGCGTGCTGTCCAGCCGTCGGTGTGCTCCCACCGGTACCGGATGTTGTCGAGCGATCCGCGGAACTCGACGGCGATGTGCTCGGGTTCGACGCCGATGTTGAGATCACGCCTTCGGTATCGGCCTGCCCACGTCCACAGGTCTCCGTAGAGCTTCTGATGCAGGTCACGGAGGAACGCGTCCGTGAGGATATCGGCGAGCACGAGTCGCCCGTCGGCGATGTCATCGAGCAACGCGATGCTGACCTCATCGTTGATCGCCTGCTCGGCCTCGTAGAGGTCGATTTTCTTCGGCTCATCGCCGAAGATCTCACGAGCCTGTGGGGTGAGGGCGTCTGCTTCTGCCGGGTCCAACGGTGTTTCGCCGTAGCCGGGCTCAACACCCATCAAACGCGCTGCTTGCGCGCGGCGAGGAAGCGCTCCACCCGTTCAGAGCGAGTGACACCGACCGGCACCGACCTGTTCTCCAACGCCGCCGACGCCCGCGTGGAACGCAGAGCGGCACGATGAAGCGCCTCACGAGTGACGTCCTTGCGCTTCATATGCTCACCTCCGGGAAAACAGGATCGACTTCATTCTATCGTGCCGACTCCCTTCTGGCGGGCCGCGTCCCGTTGAGTGGTGGAGTTTCTCGACACCGTGCGGGTCAGCTTGGGTTTGATTATG